>NZ_CAMPPN010000016.1:0-121812 GCF_946900935.1 Stenotrophomonas sp. Marseille-Q5258 | reverse complement strand
TCCCCGCCCCATTCGACAGCCTGGCGGCACCCGACAGCGATTGAACGGGACCTCCTGCCGGCGACGGGTCGTTCCCGCAGGCTGATTCATATTCCCATCGTTGAACGTACACACCGCCCCTCGCAGGCAATCAAGCAATGACAGGAACAAAAAAGCCCCCAATCGGGGGCTGTTCTGAACAACACAGTCATCACGTTACGGCGTTGATCCCGGTGGACGACGACGGCGGGTTGATGATGGATGTGACCATCCACTGAGCACATCATCCACCAGCCTGTAAGCGCTGGCCTGCTGCTCGTCGTCGCCTTCGATCTTCTGCTTTTCGTCTGCGCGCATGCGCACGTAGTCGGCGTTGAATTCATCAAAGCGCGAGGGTTCGACCCACTTGCTCTTGAGCGCCTCGATTGCTTTCCGGATGCTGGAACGGTCCAGAATGACATCCGCCGCAATGTCGCGCAAAACCTCATTGCTATGTTTCAGCATGCGCAACTCACTTTTCAGCGCATCCACTTCACGGGATTTTTCCTGACCGTACTGAATGGCTTCAAGTTCGCTACGCAGGCTCCTGCGTTCGCGTTTTTCATCCTGCTGATCCAACTCAATCTTGCGAAGCTCGGCCTGCCCTTCCGCGAACTGAACGTTCTTCTTCAACAAATCGCTTGTACTCTGGTCCGCGTCGCGACTGACTTGCCCCGCAATCTTCACCAAGTCCATAGGCCCTCCTTTTTGTATGGGTCACTCACCACCAAAGCACCGATCCTAGCATTGTCAAGCCAATCCAAGCGGCGTCCGGCGCGCTCTTCCCTGCCGTAAAACGGCTTGCCGTTGTCTGCCCTGATCACCTGCGGCAAACCGCGCTGAACGGCCAGTCTGTCCAGCCTCTGGCAACGCCTTGGCCGGGGATGGCCCGTTCCACCTGGATGGCCACAGCCCCGTGGCTGGCGTCGTCTACGATGGTCAGTCACTTGATTGCCCGGCCTTACGCGGTGCGGTCGAACACAACATCCATCGACCACACCTGATTGGCGGCCGAGGGACGCAGCAAAGGTTGCCGCGCACCAACGGGAACCTTCCTGCGCTTCCTGCGACGCACCTGCAAGCCCGCTTCCTGATACAGGCGCTCCACCGGCTTGTAGTTCACTACCAGCTCCTGCTGCCCGAGTTTCAGATGGATCATGCCTGGGCCGTAACCCCGTTTTCCGCAACGCCCCCTCGATGACGTCGTTCTCGAGAACCTGCCCGGCCAGCAGCGTCTTCAGGCGCGTGTTCTCCGCCTCCAGGTCCTTGAGCCGCTTGGCGTCAGGCATGGTCATGCCACCGACCCTGCTGCGCCACAGGCAGTAGGCGGCCTCACTGAAAGCCATGTTGGCGGCATGCGTCCCTGATCGGCATGCCCGCCTGGGCCTCGCGCAGAAAGCCGATGATCTGCGCTTCGGAAGAACGCTTCTTCACGTCCAATCGCCTTGTGGTTGAGAATTGGACTCCAAAGCGCTTTGCTGCTCAATCTCGGGGAACGCCGGACCATCGACGGTCTGATCCGCCAGCCGCTCGACGAGCTTGGCACACTGCCCCCTGAAGCAGGGCTGCGGCACACGGAAAGCTCCATCATTTGCAGGTAGGTCAGACTAAACTTGGCGATCTCGCGCCGTGTCGCGCGGCCCGTCGCAACGACTTTCGGCATGATCGTCCGTGTCCTGACTGGCGTCGCAACACCATCACAACAGAAAAACCCCGTTACTTGCCGTTTCTGACGGCAACCCGCCCTCACTCATCGAGACGGACTCCATTGCAAGCCATTGATTCAAAACAAAAGGGCAGCAGCCTCAAGGCCTCTTCAGAGCACACCCCGCTCATGAAGCAGTTCTTCGCCGCCAAGTCCGACTATCCGGACCTGCTGCTGTTCTTCCGCATGGGCGACTTCTACGAGCTGTTCTACGACGACGCGCGCAAAGCGGCGCGGCTGCTGGACATCACCCTGACCCAGCGCGGCAGCTCAGGCGGCGCGCCGATCCCGATGGCGGGGGTGCCGGTGCACGCGTACGAGGGGTATCTGGCGCGTCTGGTGGCGCTGGGCGAATCGGTGGCGATCTGCGAGCAGATCGGCGATCCGGCGTTGGCCAAAGGCCTGGTCGAGCGCAAGGTGGTGCGCATCGTCACTCCCGGCACCGTCACCGACGAGGCGCTGCTGGACGAGCGCCGCGACACCCTGCTGATGGCGCTGTCGCGCGGCAAGCAGGGCTACGGTCTGGCCTGGGCCGACCTGGCCGGCGGCCGCTTCCTGGTCAACGAGGTCGATTCCGACGACGCCCTGGAAGCCGAGCTGGCCCGGCTGGAACCGGCCGAGCTGCTGGTGCCCGACGAAGAAGACTGGCCCGACTTCCTGCGCCACCGTACCGGCATCCGCCGCCGCGCGCCGTGGCTGTTCGATGCCGACAGCGGCCGCCGCCAGCTGCTGGCCTTCTTCAAGCTGCATGATCTGAGCGGCTTCGGCATCGACGACAAGCCGCGCGCCACCGCCGCAGCCGGCGCACTGCTGGGCTATGTCGAAGAAACCCAGAAGCAGCGCCTGCCGCACCTGACCGCGATCGCCACCGAAACGGCGAGCGAGGCCATCGCGATGAACGCGGCCACGCGCCGCCACCTGGAACTGGACACGCGCGTCGATGGCGACACCCGCCATACGCTGCTGGGCGTGCTCGACACCACGGTCACGCCGATGGGCGGGCGCCTGCTGAGGCGCTGGCTGCACCGCCCGCTGCGACTGCGCGAGGTGCTGGTACAGCGCCACGATGCGGTGGCCACCCTGATCGATCGCGGTGCCGACGGCGATGTCCGCGACGCGTTCCGGGCGCTGGGCGATCTCGAACGCATCCTCACGCGCGTGGCGCTGCGCTCGGCGCGTCCGCGCGACTTCTCCACCCTGCGCGATGGCCTGGGCCTGCTGCCCGAGGTGCGCGCGGTGCTGGCGCCGCTGGATTCGCCGCGTCTGGTCGCGCTGCGCGACGCACTGGGCTCGCACGACGAATGCGCACACCTGCTGGCCTCGGCGATCGCACCGACGCCGCCGCTCAAGCTCAGCGATGGCGGCGTCATCGCCGAAGGGTTCGATGCGGAGCTGGACGAGCTGCGCCGCCTGTCCACCCACGCCGACCAGTTCCTGATCGACCTTGAACAGCGCGAACGCGCCAGCAGCGGCATCGCCACGCTCAAGGTCGGCTACAACCGCGTGCATGGCTACTACATCGAAATCAGCAAGGGACAGAGCGACAAGGCGCCGGTGCACTACACCCGCCGCCAGACCCTGACCAATGCCGAGCGCTACATCACCGAAGAACTGAAGTCCTTCGAGGACAAGGTGCTGTCCGCACGCGAGCGGTCGCTGTCGCGCGAGAAGCTGCTGTACGAACAGCTGCTCGATACGCTGGGCGGCCAGCTGGAACCGCTCAAGCAGTGTGCCGCCGCATTGAGCGAGCTGGACGTGCTGGCCGGCTTCGCCGAGCGCGCGCAGGCGCTGGACTGGTCGCGGCCCGAGCTGGACACCGCGCCGTGCCTGCGCATCGAGCGCGGCCGCCACCCGGTGGTCGAGGCGGTGCGCGAGCAGCCCTTCGAACCCAACGACCTGGACCTGCACCCGGACCGCCGCATGCTGGTGATCACCGGCCCCAACATGGGCGGTAAATCCACCTACATGCGCCAGAACGCGCTGATCGTGCTGCTGGCCCACATCGGCAGCTTCGTGCCGGCCAGCCGCGCCGTGATCGGCCCGATCGACCGCATCCTGACCCGCATCGGCGCGGGCGACGATCTCGCCCGCGGCCAGTCGACCTTCATGGTCGAAATGGCCGAAACCAGCTACATCCTGCATCACGCCAGCGCGCACTCGCTGGTCCTGATGGATGAGATCGGCCGTGGCACCTCGACCTACGACGGCCTGGCGCTGGCCGATGCCGTGGCGCGCCACCTGGCCTACCAGAACCGCTGTTACACACTGTTTGCCACCCACTACTTCGAACTGACCGCGCTGGCCGACGAGCAGCATGAAGGTGGTGCCAGTGGCATCGCCAACGTGCACCTGGACGCGGTCGAACACGGCGATGCACTGGTGTTCATGCACGCGGTGAAGGACGGCCCGGCCAACCGCAGCTTCGGCCTGCAGGTGGCCGCGCTGGCCGGCCTGCCGAAGTCGACCGTCGCGCAGGCGCGGCGCCGACTGGCCGAGCTGGAGCAGCGCGGCGGCGAGAGCCAGGCCGCCACGGTGGCGCCCCAGGCTCTGGATGCACCGCAGCAGTTCGGGCTGTTCAACGCGCCCAACACCGCCGCACAGGATGCGCTGGCGGCCATCGACCCGGACGAGCTGACCCCCAGACAGGCACTGGAAGCGCTGTACCGCCTGAAGACGTTGATCTGAGGCCATCCCGCAGTGCCGGCCGGGGAGCCGGCGCTGTCCGCCCCCCCACACCCGGCGCACTCGGCGTGACGCCTTCGCATTCCCGTCGTGGAGGCGGCGTTATGCTCGGCCGGTTCCCATCCCTGCTCCGGAGTCCGCCGTGAACAACGCATCGCTCGCCGCTTCCCTCTTCCAGCAACTGCAGCAGGGCCAAGGCCTGCAGCAGGTCTCCCGGCAACTGGGCATCGACTCCGACCAGGCCAGCAGCGCCATCGGTGCGGCACTGCCGCTGCTGATGGGCGCAATGGGCCGCAATGCCCAGCAACCGCAGGGTGCCGAAGCCCTGCTGGGGGCGCTGCAGCGCGACCACGCCGGCGGCGGGAGCGGTGGTTTCGATCTGGGTGGTCTGCTCGGCAACGTGCTCGGCGGTGGCGGCGGCAGCGCCACCGATGGCGCAGGCATCCTCGGCCACGTGTTCGGCGGCAACAGCGACCGGGCCGCCCAGGGCCTGAGCCAGGCTACCGGCCTGGACAGCAGCAAGACCAGCCAGCTGCTGGCCATCCTCGCGCCGATCGTGATGGCCTACCTGGCCCAGCGCTTCGCCAACGGCGGCAACCCGGCCCAGCTCGGCCAGGCGCTCGGGCAGGAAGCCCAGGCCGCCAGCAGCGGCGGGCTGCTGACCTCGGTGCTGGACCAGGACGGCGACGGGCAGCTGGGCATCGGCGACCTGCTCAAGCTGGGTGGCGGCCTGCTGGGGGGCAAACGCTGAGTGCGGGATAGAAATAGGCTGTAGCTATCGCTTTGGTTGATTTATTCGAATTTACCGAATGAACGGGCGTGCTTACCGTGTCTGCATGCCGTCACGGCACGCCCCGGCAGCCGCCAGGGCCTGGCGGCGACGCGGCTCCTGCGGGAACGCGCGCCCACCGACATCGCCCTCCACGCTCCGGCGCGGAGGCGTCCCATTCGCTGGTACACAGGTAGATGCCCATGAAAAGCGAAGCAAAGTGCCCCTTCAACCACGCCCTCGTCGGCGACGCCACCACCAACCGCGACTGGTGGCCCAAGCAGCTGCGCGTGGACCTGCTCAACCAGCATTCCAACCGCTCCCATCCGCTGGATGAGGGCTTCGAGTACGCCAAGGCGTTCGCGCAGCTCGACTACGCGGCGCTCAAGGCCGACCTTGCCGCGCTGATGACCGATTCGCAGGACTGGTGGCCGGCCGACTTCGGCCACTACGGCGGCCTGTTCGTCCGCATGGCCTGGCACAGCGCCGGCACGTACCGCATCGGCGACGGGCGCGGTGGCGGCGGCCGCGGGCAGCAGCGGTTCGCCCCGCTCAACAGCTGGCCGGACAACGTCAGCCTGGACAAGGCGCGGCGCCTGCTGTGGCCGATCAAGCAGAAGTACGGCCAGGCGATCTCCTGGGCCGACCTGCTGATCCTCACCGGCAACGTCGCGCTGGAATCGATGGGCTTCAAGACCCTGGGCTTCGCCGGCGGGCGCCCGGATACCTGGGAACCGGACCAGGATGTGTACTGGGGTCGCGAGACCACCTGGCTCGGCGGTGACGTCCGCTATGCGCATGGGTCCGAAGGCGTGGTGGAAGACCACGGCGTGCTGGTGTCCGATGACGACGCCGATGGCGACATCCACTCGCGCACGCTGGAGAACCCGCTGGCCGCGGTGCAGATGGGCCTGATCTACGTAAATCCGGAGGGCCCGGATGGCAACCCCGACCCGCTCAAGGCCGCCTACGACATCCGCGACACCTTCGGCCGCATGGCGATGAACGATGAGGAGACCGTGGCGCTGATCGCCGGTGGCCACAGCTTCGGCAAGACCCACGGCGCCGGCCCGGCCGACAACGTGGACGTGGAACCGGAAGCCGCCGGCCTGGAACACCAGGGCCTGGGCTGGGCGAACAGGTTCCGCAGCGGCAAGGGCGGCGACACCATCACCAGCGGGCTGGAAGTGACCTGGACGCGTACCCCGGCGCAGTGGAGCCACGACTTCTTCGAGCTGCTCTTCAAGCACGAGTGGGAGCTGACCAAGAGCCCGGCCGGCGCGCACCAATGGGTGGCCAAGGACAGCGAGGCGGTCATTCCCGACGCGCACGATCCGTCAAAGAAGCATCGCCCGAGCATGCTCACCACCGACCTGTCGCTGCGCGTCGATCCGGCCTACGAAAAGATCTCGCGCCGCTTCCTGGCCGACCCGCAGGCCTTCGCCGATGCCTTCGCGCGTGCGTGGTTCAAGCTCACCCATCGCGACATGGGCCCCCGCTCGCGCTATCTGGGCCCGGAAGTGCCGGCCGAGGAATTCCTCTGGCAGGACCCGGTGCCGGCAGCGACGCAGCCGGGCATCGACGCGGCCGACATCGCCACGCTGAAGCAGCAGATTGCCGCCAGCGGCTTGAGCGTGTCCGAGCTGGTCGCCACCGCGTGGGCGTCGGCCTCCACCTTCCGCGGCTCGGACAAGCGCGGCGGTGCCAACGGTGCGCGCATCCGCCTGGCGCCTCAGAAGGACTGGGCGGTCAACCAGCCGCAGCAGCTGGCCAAGGTGCTGGCCGCGCTGGAGAAGATCCAGACCGGCTTCAATGGCAACGGCGGCGGCAGGCAGGTATCGCTGGCCGACCTGATCGTGCTGGCCGGCGGTGTGGGCATCGAACAGGCGGCCAAGGCCGGCGGCCATGACATCCAGGTGCCCTTCACCCCCGGCCGCACCGATGCCAGCCAGGAACAGACCGACGTTGAATCGTTCGCGGTGCTCGAGCCGTACGCCGACGGCTTCCGCAATTACCTCAAGGGCCGCTACAGCGTGCCGGCCGAGGTACTGCTGATCGACAAGGCGCAGCTGCTCACCCTGACGGCTCCGGAGTTGACCGTGCTGGTCGGCGGCCTGCGCGTGCTGGGCGCCAACACGGACGGCAATACGCAGGGCGTGCTGACCGACCGCCCCGGCACGTTGAGCAACGACTTCTTCGTCAACCTGCTGGACATGCGCACGCAGTGGAAGGCCAACGGCAACGGCTACGAAAGCAGCGGTGCCGCGCGCTGGACCGGCAGTCGCGCCGATCTGGTGTTCGGGTCCAACTCGGTGCTGCGAGCCCTCGCCGAGGTCTATGCCAGCGCCGATGGCGAGAAAAAGTTCGTGCAGGACTTCGTCGCCGCCTGGGTGCGGGTGATGGAACTGGACCGCTACGACCTGCACAGCTGATGCGACGCGCTGGGTGCCGACCGTGGGTCGGCACTCAGATCGCGTCAATATCCCCCAACGCCCGGATCAACCGGCGCGCACGCTTGTCCGGCTTGTGCTCCGGCGGCTGGTAGCCATTCTTTGCGGCGGCACGCTGCGCTCGCAGTTCCGCCCGACGCGCGCGCGAGGCCTCGCTTTCTTCGTACAGCTGCTGCGCCACCGGCGCCGGCCCACGCAGGTCGCTCAGGCCGCGGACCTGCACCTCATAGGTTTCATCGCCTCGGCTGATCTGCAGCTGCTCGCCCACGCGCACCGCGCGCGAGGACTTGGGGCGTTGTCCGGCGACGTCGACCTTGCCGGTCTCCACCGCCTGCTTGGCCAGGCTGCGGGTCCTGTAGAAGCGCGCGGCCCACAACCAGACATCCAGCCGCACGGCGGCCACGGGTGTTGCGTCAGTCATTCTGCTTGCCCAGCTCCACGGCGTTGGCCGGTCGTCGATTCAGCGGTTGCGGTGCGTCCGGATTGCCACGGCAACCGGTGCCACCGATCAGTACCGGTACCCCGGCGTCCAGATCGCGGCGCTGGCTGCCAACCTGGCACTCGGGTCGGTCCATCGGCCGTACCTGGGCATCCCCCAGGCGGTCCGTACTCGAACATGCGGCCAGTGCACCGGCAATCAAGAGCGCAGTGCAGGAGCGCGCCCATACAGGCACGGTGGGAAGGGTCCGAAGGCGCGGATGAAACGGGTGTGGCATGGCGATATCCCGCTGACGGGCGTGGTGCTAGTGTGCCGCTCCCAGAGCCTGATCTCCAGAGCACATGGCCAAAGCGCCGCTTGACCTGACCACCGGCCCGATCGGGCGCAACCTGTTCCTGTTCGCCCTGCCGATCCTGGCCGGCAACATCGCCCAGTCACTGAACGGCTCGGTGAACGCGATCTGGGTTGGGCGCTTCCTTGGCGAGGCGGCGCTGACCGCCACCGCGAACGCCAACAGCATCATGTTCTTCCTGATCGGCTCGGTGTTCGGCATCGGCATGGCCGCCACCATCCTGATCGGCCAGGCGATGGGCGCGCGCGACCTGCCGCAGGCGCGCCGGGTGATGGGCACCAGTGCCACGTTCTTCATCGGGCTCTCGGTGGTCATCGCCATCGCCGGCTGGTGGCTGTCGCACCCCCTGCTGGCCGCGATGGGCACGCCCGCCACGTCGCTGCCGCTGGCCGAGGCCTATCTGCGCATCATTTTCCTGGCCATGCCCACGCTGTACGCGTTCGCTTTCCTCAGCTCGGCGCTGCGCGGCGTCGGCGACTCGCGCACGCCCTTCCGTTTCCTGCTGCTGTCGGTGGTGCTGGACATCGGCTTCAACCCGCTGCTGATCTTCGGCATCGGCCCATTCCCGGCACTGGGCATCGCCGGTGCCGCGTGGGCCACGCTGATCGCCCAGACCGTGTCGCTGCTTGGCCTGCTGCTGTACATGCGCAACAAGCGCCACGTGCTGTGGTTGGGCCGCAAGGACATGGCGCTGTTCAGGATCGACCCGGAGATCCTGCGCGCACTGGTGGTCAAGGGCATCCCGATGGGCCTGCAGATGGTGCTCATCTCCCTGTCGATGATCGTCACCGTGAGCATCGTCAACGGCTACGGCACCGATACCGCCGCTGCCTACGGCGCGTCGCTGCAGTTGTGGACGTACGTGCAGATGCCGGCAATGGCGATCGGCGCGGCCTGTTCGTCGATGGCCGCGCAGAACGTGGGCGCCGGCAACTGGAGCCGCGTGCGCGGCACCGCGCGCAGCGGCGTGCTCTACAACTTCCTGCTGACCGGCGCGCTGATCCTGCCGCTGATCCTGCTCGACCGCTACACCCTGGCGCTGTTCCTGCCCAGCGGCAGCGAAGCGCTCGACGTGGCCCGCCACCTCAACCACATCGCGGTGTGGTCGTTCCTGTTCTTCGGCGTGAACTTCGTGATCTCCGGCGTGGTGCGCTCCACCGGTGCGGTGATTCCGCCGCTGTTGATCCTGGCGGTGTCGCTGTGGGGCATCCGCGTGCCGTTCGCCGAGGGCATGCAGCCGTACCTGGGCGCTGACGCGGTGTGGTGGAGCTTCCCGGTCAGTTCGTTCTTCGCGATGCTGCTGTCGCTGGCCTACTACCGCTGGGGCGGCTGGCGCAAGGCGCGCATGCTGCCCGCCCATCGCGGGGAGTTGGCCGCCCCGTCGGAAGTCCCCTCGATGCCGCCGTCGCCGGTGGCCGATCCGGACCCGGCCGCCCCCACCCGCCCGTAACTGGATCGCGAAACGCAGACGGCCACCCGAAGGTGGCCGTCTGTTGGGCAGGTACCGACCCGGAGGCCGGTACACCACGCCGGAATTACTGGGCGGCCTTCGCAGCCAGGCGGGCAGCCTTGGCCTGCGCAGCGGCAGCCAGATCTTCCTTGATGCGGGCAGCCTTGCCTTCCAGGCCACGCAGGTAGTACAGCTTGCCGGCGCGGACCTTGCCGCGACGCTTCACTTCGACCGAGTCGATGATGGCGCTGTGGGTCTGGAAGACGCGCTCGACGCCGTAGCCGTGCGAGATCTTGCGGACGGTGAAGGCCGAGTTCAGGCCGGCGTTCTTGGTGCCGATCACGACGCCTTCGTAAGCCTGCACGCGCTCACGGTTGCCTTCCTTCACCTTCACGTTGACGACGACGGTGTCACCCTGGCTGAACTTCGGCAGTTCACGGGTAATCTGGGCGGATTCGAAATCCGAAAGAATGGTCTTGTTCAGCTTGCTCATGGGTGCACCGATAGTGTTCGGGTGGTCGTGTCGTTCGACAACGTGGGCTCATGCAGTCACCGGACTGTGCTGCACGTTTTTTGTAGGGATTCCGCCAACCAGCCCCCAAGAGGGGCGATGGCAATCCCGCATTCTAATCCAGGAAACGCCGCCACGCTAGGGGGCGGCATCTCCGCTGTGGGCCTGCCGGGCCTGCTCGAGCAGGAGCCGGTCGGCCTTGGACAACCGGCTTTCGTCCAGCAGGTCCGGGCGACGCAACCAGGTCCGCAGCAGCGACTGCTGGCGGCGCCAGCGGGCGATGGCGGCATGGTTGCCCGAGCGCAGCACATCGGGGACCGTGCCCCATTCATGCTGTGCCGGATGACTGTAGTGCGGGCAGTCCAGCAGCCCCTGCGGGCCTTCGAAACTGTCCTGGGCCGCCGATTCGGCATCGCCGAGGGCACCCTCCTGCAACCGGGTGACGGCATCGACGATCACCGCCGCGCCCAGCTCGCCGCCGGACAGCACGTAGTCGCCGATCGAGATTTCCTCGGTGACCTCGGCCGCCAGGAAACGCTCGTCCACGCCTTCATAGCGCCCGCACAGCAGGATCATGCGCGGCAGTGCCGCCAGTTCCCGCACCTTGGCCTGGGTCAGCGGCTGGCCCTGCGGGCTCAGATAGATCACCGGCGCCGGCGCCGGGTCGGCCGCCTTGGCGGCCGCCAGGCAGGCGCGCAGCGGCTCGATCAGCATGACCATGCCGGGGCCGCCGCCGAACGGACGGTCGTCCACCCGGCGGTAGTTGCCCTCGGCGTAATCGCGCGGATTCCAGCCATGCAGGTCGAGCAGGCCGCGTTCGGCGGCACGGCCGACCACGCCCAGCGCGGCCGACTGCGCCATGAACTCGGGGAACAACGTGATGACGTCGATACGCACCGGCGTCAGAACTCCGGATCCCAGTCGACGATGACCAGATTGGCCTCGAAATCCACCGACACCACGAAGTCCGGCTGCACGAACGGAATCATCCGCTCACGGTCGCCCTGCACCACCACCACATCGTTGGAGCCGGTCGAGAACAGGTGCGACACCCGGCCCAGCTCGACGCCCTCGACGGTGCGCACCTGCAGCCCTTCCAGATCGACCCAGTAATACTCGTCGGCCTTCGGGGGCGGCAGCGCGCTGCGCGGCACACAGACTTCGGTCCCGTACATCGACTCGACCACATCGCGATCGGTGACATCGGGGAACACCGCGACCAGATGCTTGCCGGACTGACGTCCGCGCGCCCCGGTCAGGGTGCGTTCCTGGCCGGCGGGCGACCGCAGGATCCAGGGTTGATAGTTGAAGATGGCGGTACGCGGCTCGGTCCAGGACTCGAGCTTGATCTCGCCTCGCACACCAAAAGCGCCGACAATCCTGCCCAGCAGGATGCGGCGCTCGGTATCTTTCATCTGAATAGACCGGTGGGCCGCGGCAGGCGCGGCCCTTCAGGATCAGGCCGCAGAGGCCTGGGCCTTGGTCGCTTCCTTGTACAGGTTGCGGACCTTGTCGGTCATCTGGGCGCCGTTGGCGACCCACTTGTCGACCAGCGGCAGGTCCAGCACGATGCGGGATTCCGCACCCTGGGCCACCGGGTTGTAGTAGCCGACGCGCTCGATGTTGCGGCCGTCACGGGCGCTGCGCGAGTCGGTCACGATGATGTGGTAGAACGGACGCTTCTTGGCGCCGCCGCGGGTCAGTCGAATCTTGACCATGATGTTGCTTCCTCAATTGCCCAGTCGCCAGGATGGCGCGGTAAGCCGGCGATTATAGCGGCGCACCCGGGCCATTCCAAGCCTGCCCCGGCCGGAAAAGCTGAACAGCCCCTTTACCCGGCGGTTACCCGCCCAACGGCTGCCACGGCACCGCCGCCAGGACGGCCCGCGCCCGCGCGCACAGCGCCTCGGAGTCCGGCAGCACCCGCCCATCGATCCGTGAAATCGGCCAGACCCCGACCGAGTTGCAGGCGAACGCGCCGCTGAACCCGGGCAGCGCCGCCAGCTCGACCGGCCGGCGCTGCTGGTCCCCGTTCCATCCCGCCTGCAGCAGGCGCTCATGGGTGCCGCGCAACGCCGGCGCCTGCGGCCACACCAGGGTGTCGCCGGCGGACAGGCCGATGTTCCAGGTGGTGCCCTCGCTGATGACACCCCCGTCGCCGACGAACAGTGCATCGTCGGCTCCGGCCTGCAGGGCCGCACGGCGATGCTCGAACAGTGGAAACGTGCCCACGTGCTTGAGGTGCGGCAGGTCGCGCTGGTAGCGCACCGTGCGCAGACAGCGCGAGGCCGCCGGCAGCGTCACCGGCGCGGCAACCGCGATCAGCACGTCCACCGGTACCGCCTGCAGCGGCTGGCGGAAATCGAAGCAGTGCGAATACACCGTCACCCGCAGCGATGCATCGCGCACGCCCGCAGCGTGCAGCGCGTGCCACATCCAGGCCTGGACCTGGGCGGTATCGAGCGTGCTGGCGAACAGTTCCTGCGTCCCCTGCTGCAGCCGCTGCAGGTGCAGGTCCAGCCCCTGTACGGCCCCGTCGCGTACCTGCAGCGAGGTGAAATGGCCGTAATTGGTCAGTGCGCCGGCCAGGTCGTCGGCACTGGCAGACAGGCCGTTGCAGTACAGCTTCATGCCAGCAGCGCCCGGGCCTGCGCCCACATCTGCGTGAGCACCTCGGCTGCGGGGCGGGCCGGCGCCATCCACGCCGACTGCCCGGCCCAGGCCTGCATCGCGTCGAGGCGGTGCTCCCGGCTGGCCTGCGCGCGCATCGGCGCGGTGAGGCCGCGCTGCACCGGATATGGCCGCGGCGGGGGCGCGCCGGGGGCCGCCGCCGCGCGAACATAGGCAGTGGCCAGACCCCGGCCGAGGCGGCCGCTGAAGGCGCGCGTCGGCCAGGTGTCTTCCGGTTCGGCGGCGGCCAGCGCCTGCGACCAGGCCGGATCGAGCGCGCATTCGGGCGTGCGCAGGAAGGCGGTGCCTACCTGGACCGCGCTGGCGCCCAGCATCAGCGCGGCGGCAACGCCGCGGCCATCGGCAATGCCGCCGGCCGCGATCACCGGCACCTGCAGGTGGTCAACCAGCCGCGGCAGCAGCGCGAACAGTCCCACCTGCTGGCGTTCGGCCGCAGCGGGATCGAACGCACCGCGATGGCCACCGGCTTCACATCCCTGCGCGACCACCGCATCGGCACCGGCGGCCTGCGCCGCCAGCGCCTCGGCCAGCGTCGTCGCACAGGCGAACCAGGCAATGCCCACGTCCTTCAGCCGCTGCACCTGGGCGGCGGAGAACACCCCCATGATGGTGGAGGCAACCGCCGGCCGCGCCTGGATCAGCGCGTCGAACTGGGCATCGATATCGGCCGGGCTGGCGTCACCGGCACTGGCCGGCACCTCCGGGCCCCATTGCGACAGAAACGCCCGGGTCGCCGCCTCGCCGTCCGCATCGCGCGCGGGCAGCGGATCGGGAATCCAGACATTGACCTGCGCAGGCCCGCTGGACCGAGCGCGGAAGTCGTCCATCCACGCCACGATGTCCTGCGGCTGGGACAGCACCGCGCCCATCGCGCCCATGCTGCCGGCCGTGGCCAGCGCCGCCGACAACGGCACCGGGCAGGCACCGGCCATCGGGGCGAGCAGGATCGGCGCCTGCAAGGCAAAACGCCGACAGAAACTGTCGGCGCGTTCGAGGATCGGCGAAAGACTCACGCGCGGCGCACCTGTAGGGTCAGACCCGGCCAGCATACGCCGCACCGCCCTGCCCGGCATGCACGCCGGCAGGAGTCAGCGCGCCGACACCGCGTAGGTGCGGACCAGCTGACTGTCCATTTCTTCGTTGAACGTGAAGGTGACATAGCGCGCGTCGTCGGCGGCGAATTCTTCGTCGACCACGGCCCGGCCGATCTCGGTGCCATCGGCATCCAGCGCGCGCGCCACCAGCCTGCCCTTGAACGGCTTGTCGGCCATCACGTACACCGCTGCGTCCTTGGAGCCCATGCCACGGCTCTTGCCCTGGGTCACGGTCAGGCCGCGTGCGGCCAGACCCGGGTCGGTCTGCAGCGTCACGCTCATGCGCTTGTCCACGCCCTCACCCAGGCCGGCGACGAAATCGGCGGCGGTGCCGCTGATCGCACTGCCTGCCTTCTGCGACATCGACGTGTCGTCCTTGCAGGCGGTCAGCGCCAGGACCAGCGCCACCACCACGATCGACTTGTTCACGGGCATTCCTTTGAGTGATCCAACAGCGGGCTAGTCAAGCACCCCGGCCCAGACGCTGGCAAGAGGCAAAAGCGCACGCGGGTGACGCGTGCGGCCATTTCGTAGAAGCAGAGGCGGCGCGGGGCCCGAAGGCCGGCCGCGCACAGGGCACTCAGCGGAACGGCAGGCCGCCGCGGCCGCCCATCGCGCCCATCATCCCCTTCATGCTGCGCATCATGCCCTTCATGCCGCCGCCGGCCATCTTGCTCATCATCTTTTCCATCTGCTGGAACTGCTTCATGAGCTTGTTGACGTCGGCCGGGGTCAGGCCGGAACCGCGGGCGATGCGGGCGCGGCGCGAGCCGTTGAGCAGGCCCGGATTGCGCCGTTCCTTCTTGGTCATCGAGTTGATGATGGCGATCATGCGCGGCACTTCCTTGCCCTGGCTGACCTGCTGCTTGAGGTGCTCGGGGATCTGGCCCAGGCCCGGCAGCTTGTCCATCAGCCCGCCGATGCCGCCCATGTTCTGCATCTGCTCGAGCTGGTCGCGCATGTCGTTGAGGTCGAACTTCTTGCCCTTGGCGACCTTCTCGGCCAGCTTGGCCGCCTTGTCCTTGTCGACCTGCTGCTCGACCTGTTCCACCAGCGACAGCACATCGCCCATGTCCAGGATGCGGCTGGCCAGACGATCGGGGTGGAACACGTCCAGGCCGTCGGGCTTTTCGCTGACGCCGACGAACTTGATCGGCTTGCCGGTGATGTAGCGCACGCTCAGCGCGGCACCGCCGCGGGCATCGCCATCGGTTTTGGTCAGCACCACGCCGGTCAGCGGCAGCGCTTCGCCGAAGGCCTTGGCGGTGTTGGCCGCGTCCTGGCCGGTCATGGCATCGACCACGAACAGCGTTTCAGCCGGGTTGACCGCTGCGTGCAGGGCCTTGATCTCGGCCATCATCGCGTCGTCGATGGCCAGGCGACCGGCGGTATCGACCAGCAGCACGTCCACGAAGGACTTGCGCGCATCGTCGATGGCGGCACGGACGATGGCCTCCGGCTTCTGGTCGGCGGTGGACGGGAAGAACAGCACGCCGACCTGGTCGGCCAGGGTCTTGAGCTGCTCGATCGCGGCCGGACGGTAGACGTCGGCCGACACCACCATCACCTTCTTCTTGCGCTTTTCCTTCAGGTGCTTGGCAAGCTTGCCCACCGTGGTGGTCTTGCCCGCGCCCTGCAGGCCGGCCATCAGGATGATCGCCGGGGCCGGCACGTTGAGGTTGAGGTCGGAGGCGGCCGAACCCATCACCGTGGTGAGCTCGTCGCGCACCACCTTGATCAGGGCCTGGCCCGGGGTCAGCGACTTGAGCACTTCCTGGCCGACCGCGCGCACCTTGATGCGCTCGATCAGGGCCTGTACGACCGGCAGCGCGACGTCGGCCTCGAGCAGGGCGATGCGGACTTCGCGGGTGGCCTCGCGGATGTTTTCCTCGGTGAGGCGACCGCGGCCGCGCAGCCGCTCGATGGTGCCGGAGAGGCGCTGGGTCAGGGACTCGAACATGGAGGCAACCTGTTCAGAACGAAAGACAAAGAGACCGACAGTATAGCGGGTCCGCTGCGGCCGCCGGATCGCCGCTGCGGCCTGTCGCCGCAGGCATCGCCAGCATCCCGGGGGTATGCGAAACTGACACGATGACAATCGTTCTCATCGCCACCCTGCTCTACCTGACCGCGACCGGCCTGCTGGTGCGCGCGGTGAGCCGCGATGACGGCCCGCGCTCGCCGGCCTGGTTGTGGCCGGCCCTGCCGGCGATGCTGCTGCATGGCAGTTACCACGTTCTGGTGGCCATGCGCACCAGCGGCGGACCAGACATGCACTTCTTCGCGGCGCTGTCGCTGGTCGGGCTGGGCATGGCCTGGCTGACCTCGCTGGTGGCCGCCCGGGGCCGGATGGCCGCACTGGGCGTGCTGGTGTTCCCGATGGCCGCGGCGGTGCTGTGCATCTACCACGGCTACGGCCATGAGCCGAGCCGCCCGCTGGGCTGGCAGCTCGCCACCCATGCCTGGATGGCGCTGCTGGCCTACGCCACGCTGAGCGTGGCCGCGCTGCTGGCGATCATGCTGTGGCTGCAGGAACGCGCCCTGCGCCGGCGCGACTTCCGGCCCTGGCTGCGTGCGCTGCCGCCGCTGGCCGACCTGGAAGCGCTGCTGTTCCGGGTGATCACCGTCGGATTCGCCCTGCTCACCCTGACCCTGGTCACCGGCGTGCTGTTCGTCGACGATCTGCTGGCGCAGAAGCTGGTGCACAAGACCGTGCTCAGCATCCTGTCGTGGATCGTGTTCGGCACGCTGCTGATCGGCCGCCGCCGCTATGGCTGGCGCGGCGCCAAGGCCGTCCACTGGACCCTGACCGCGATGGGCCTGCTGCTGCTGGCGTTCTTCGGCAGCCAGTTCGTGATCGAACTGGTGTTCGGCCACGCGCGCTAGTCGCCTACAGCGGTTCGGTCAGTTGATCGCGCAGGCGGCTGCCGCGCTGGGTGGTCATGTCGTCCACGCCCCAGCACCCATCGCCGCGCTGGCGTAGCGACAGCAGGACGCGGTACGGCTCACCCCATACCGCATAACGCACCTCCACCGTGGCGACGTCGGCGGCGCTGCCCGCCACGCGCGCGAACGCGAACGGCGCGTCGATCTCGCCATCCTGGCCGTCCAGCCACGGATCGCTGTCCAGATGGCAGATGCCCTGCTCGCGCTCCTGGCAGTCGCGCTCCTCGGCGAACAACCTGCCCAGCGCGGGCGTCAACACCTCCGCCGGCGTCGCCAGCAGGCCGTCCATGCTGGCCTGCTGGAACCGGCGCGCCACCACCACCGGGTCGTCGCACACCTGCCCGGCCTGCGCTGTCGGCGCGCAGAGCAGCGCCACTGCCAGGCCACCACACACCCGCGTCCACTGTGACATCCGCATACCTCGTCTCCTTCCCTGTCGATGGGCCGGGCGCCCCGTTGGCGCGCCCGGCCCGGCCATCACAGACCGTAACGCTCGATCACGTCCAGGTGGCGCTGCGCGTCCTGGTCGCAGGCTTCGGCCAGGCGCAGCCAGCACAGCTGGTGCGGCCACTGCGCGGTCGCGTCGAGCAGGAACCGGTGCAGGTCCAGCGACGGCTGTTCCTGCGGCTGCGCCACGGTGAACAGCACGCCCGGCAGTGGCACATCGTCGCCTTCGGCATCGGTGAGCTGGTAGTCGTCCGGACTATGCGTCCACAGCTTCCAGCCACGGGCCTCGACCGCCTCGGCGAAGGCACTCCACGCGTCTTCGCCCGGATGCACGCCATCCACCAGCCAGCTGCCCGCATAGCCACCACTTTCAAGCAGATGGACCTCGGCATAGGTGGGCATGAAGCGCTCGCGCTCCTGCTCGTCCTCCGGCGCCGGATGCACCAGCTCGGCGTCGAACACCACCCAGTCGTCCACGCGCTGGCGGCGGTTGGCCGGCGCGTTCTCGACAATCCGCGCGGTGACCGGGCCGGTGCGGCGCGCATAGTATTCGATCGGCTCGCCACCGTCGGTGCAGCGGATGATCACCCAGCCGAAGGATTCCTCGACCGGGCCGTCGGTGCTGTCCAGCTCCATGCCGATGGCCGCTGCCGAGCCACGCACGGCCGCCCAGTCGCGGGCGGCACTGGCGGCGGTCATGTGATCCCAATGCGCGCTGCGCGGTTCCTCCAGCACCTCGGTGAGGTGGCGGTACTGCACGGCGGCATCCTGGAAGCGCTGCATCGCCATCAAGGCCACGCCCAGCAGGTTGCGCGCACCATGCGACTGCGGCGACAGCGCCAGCAGCGCGCTGCACGCCTGCTCCAGCGTGGCCCAGTCGGACAGCTTGTGTGCCATCTGCGCCTGGCACCACAGTGCGAACACCGGCACCTGCGCCTGGTAATGCTGCATCAGGCGGTCCAGCCCGGCCTGGTCGCCACGCTGCACCAGCAGGCGCAGGAGCGAGTACGCCGGGGCGGCATCCTCATGCGGGTGGCGCTCGACAAACGCCCACAGCAACGCGATGGCCTCTTCCTCCGCACCACAGGCGTTCAGCGCCGAGGCGGCGACATCCAGCATGGCTGCGTCGTCGGGACGCTGCTCCACGCCCTGCAGAAGCCATTGCGCCTCGCGCTCCGGATCACGCCCATCGCCCTGCTCGCCCTGTTCAACCAGCCAGTCGAGCAGGCCTTCGGCAGGAACAGGCAACGCGGCGGTGCTGGGAGCGGCATCGATCCGTGCGGCCATCGCGGCGATCGCATCGCTGGCGCCGCGGTCCTGGCGCAGTTGGCCCACGTGCTGGCGGGCCAGTGCCAGGTGACGGCGCGCGGTCCACACCGCACCGCGCTGCAGCGCCATGTCCACGCACAGCCCGGCGATTTCGATCACGAAGCGATGTGCACCGACCTCGGCGTAATGCGCCAGGGTCGCGTTGAGGCGGCGCCCCAGATCCCAACTGTTGCGCTCGGGCGCATTGCGCACCAGCAGCGCCACGGTGTGCGCCCACATGCGACGGTAATTGGGCGACAGCTGGTTGAACGGTACCAGCGATGCCAGCGCCTCCTCGTCGCGGCCCAGCTGCGCCAGTGCCCACGCGCGCGACAGCTTGCGCGGAACAGTGCAGTTGGCAGGCTCGTAGTCACCTTCGGCGTCCACTTCGGCCTGTCGCACATCGATCAACGCCAGCGCCTCGGCCGCGCGGCCGCTGGCGAGCAGGATCTTGATGCGCATCTCCGGGAAGCTGTCGTATACCTTGCCGCCGTGCGCCAGCACGGTACCGGCCTGCACATCGAGATAATCCAGCGCGCCCTGGCTGTTGCCGTCATCGAGCAGTGCATCGGCCTTCTCGCAGCTCAGGCACTGGAAGCACGCCCAGCTCGGATTGATCCGCGCCAGCGTTTCCTCGCAGACCTCGATGCGCTCGGGCACCCAGCCGGGGCCATCGATGTTGCCGTAACAGGCCGCCAGGTCCTGGGTCACGCAGATCGACTGCGGGCACTCCACCGTATCGGCACGGTGGGCGCGTTCGAACAGCGCCACGGCGTCGCCCAGCGCCGACTCGCCTTCCAGTCGGTTGCCGACGCGGTTGCGCATGTCCCAGTGGCCGACAAACACCTCCAGCCACGGATTGCCCAGCGTTTTGCCCAGCGCACGCGCTTCGGGCAGCAGGGCATCCACGCGGTCCATGCGCAGTTCGCAGACCTCATCGGTCAAGCGCGTCAGCAGCTGCGCGCTCTGCGCCTGCCCGGCTTCGCCGAGATCGTCCTGCAGTTTTTCAACCCAATTCCAGATATCCATGCGGTCGTGCCGTCCTGTGGTGCGTAACGTTGAAGAAAGGGAGGGTCAGCGCGCCTGCAGCATCTGCTGCAGGGCATCGGCGATGTCGCCGAACGCGCGGTTGAGATCGGTGCTGGCCGCGCCGCCGTCCTGTGCGCGGCCCTGCGCGCTGACGATCACCTTCAGCGAGCGCAGCAGGCGTGCAGCGGACGCGGCCTGCGGGTTGCCGGCGCGCATCGCCGCCAGCAGCGCCTGCACGGCGGGGTTGTCCAGGTTGAGGTAAAGGCGCGACGGGGCGCGCGCCACGATCCGGGCGGTGAACTGTCGCGCCAGCCGCAGCGCGGCCATCGACACGCGCTTGTCGTTCTCGTCGTCCTCCAGACGGCGTTTCAGCTCGGCCTCGCGATCGGGCACCACCACCACCGGCAGTTCAGACGGGCTGAAATGCGCCGGCAGCAACTGCTCGCCGTCACCCAGATGGGTCTGCAGCCAGTCCATTTCGGCATCGGGCAGCGTATCGGTGCGGAACAGCGCGCGGTTGCCCTGCTCGGTGCCCAGCTCCACCAGGCGCATGCCCTTGGCCTGGGTCCAGCGGCGAAGGAACGGCACCACCGCGTAACGGTTGCCATGCGCCACCGGCACGCCCATCGCACGGAACAGCATTTCCTCGAACCCGCCGCCGCTGTCCAGGATCACGTGGACCGCACCGCGCGACGGCAGTTCGCTGGCCTTGATGTCACCCTGCGAACTGGGCACGCGCACGTGTTCGAGCAGCAGCTGGAACAGGCGGTCGTCGCAAAGCGACGCCCCGAGCAGCGCTTCGTTGTGCCGCACCAGAATGCGTCGCCATGCTTCGGGCTGCTGGCGTGCGATCTCCACCAGCCCATCGATCAGGGCCTCTCCCAGCGCATGCTGCACGGCGCTGTAGGTTTCATCGCGCTGCAGGTCTTCGCGGCTGGCGGTGGGCGTCAACCGGCTCGATTCGATCACCCCGCCGATGAAACCGGCCCACGGTGGCAGCAGATCGCGTGCGTCGTCGTCGAGCAGCATGCCGCGCACGAACACCGAGAGATTGCGGTTGTCACTGGTGCCGTAAGTGGCACCGTCCTGTACCCAGAGCAGGCCCACCGCATCGCTGCCGCCATCGGCGCGCAACGGCATGCAGGCGATCGGCTCGAAGCTGCGTTCGAAGTGCGCGGCAAACTCCAGGCCACGGCGCTGCGCCTGCAGCGGGTGCATGACCACACCGGCCTGTGGTCGCCACGGCGGCGGCTCGGGATTGATCGCGCGCGCATCCTGGCCAATGTGGATCGGCTCCCCCAGCAACGCGCAGTACCGGCCGAGGATGTCGCGCAGGTTCTGCTCCTGCGCCAGATGCACGTAGCTGCTGTGCAGCTCGAGGATCACCTCGGTCCCCACCGCACGGGCCGGCATCGGTGACACCGTGTACTGCTCGGCATTGCTGGACACGTAGCAGTGGCCCAGCGTCGGCTGCTGGTAGGAGGTGGTGCGCACGGTGACCCGGCGTGCCAGCACGAACGCGGACAGGAAGCCCAGCCCGAACATGCCGATCAGCCCCTCGTCGTCTTCACCCGCCTGGCGCAGGCCACGGGTGTAGCCCACGCCGACCGTGGCCAGGTAATCGTGGATTTCCTGCTGGGTCAGGCCGGCACCGGTATCGATGATGCGCACGATGCCGTTGACGGCATCGCCATGCACTTCAATCCGGCCCGGGTCCTGCCAGTCGGCCTGCTCCAGGCGCCGCCGCACCAGTGAATCGTGCGCGTTCTGCACCAGTTCGCGCAGTGCCACCACCGGGGTGGAATACAGATGCTTGCCAAGGACAGTCATCAATCCGTTGAGGTCGACACCGGCGCGACGGATCTCGCTGGCGCCCTGTACATCCAGGGGAGTCTCTTGCATGTAATCGTTTTCTCTGGCGGGCGCACCCCGGCCGGGATGCGCGCTGGAACGAGGATTTCGGGAAAGGAAACCTAGCACAGCCCGGCCACGCATTGCCTGCGCGGCGCGGGCGTCGGAAACAGCCCGTTCAGATCGCGTCGATGGCCTCGGACAGCCGCTCCACCGCGATCACCTCCATGCCCTTCACGCTTCCGGCCTTGGGCGCATTGGCTTTGGGCACGATGGCGCGCTTGAAGCCATGCGTGGCGGCCTCGCGCAGCCGGTCTTCGCCATTGGGCACCGGGCGGATCTCGCCGGACAGACCCACCTCGCCGAACGCGATGGTCTTTTCGGCCAGCGGGCGGTCCTGCAGCGAGGACAACACCGCCAGCAGCACCGGCAGGTCGACCGCGGTCTCCTGTACGCGGATGCCGCCGACCACATTGACGAACACGTCCTGGTCGCCGACCAGGACGCCGCCGTGACGGTGCAGCACGGCCAGCAACATGGCCAGCCGGTTCTGCTCCAGGCCCACCGCCACCCGGCGCGGGTTGGACAGTGGCGAGGCGTCGACCAGCGCCTGCACTTCCACCAGCAACGGCCGGGTGCCCTCGCGGGTGACCATGACGCAGCTGCCGGGCTGGCGCGTACTGCCACCGGACAGGAAGATCGCCGAGGGATTGGAGACTTCCTTCAGCCCTTTCTCGCCCATCGCGAACACGCCCAGTTCGTTGACCGCACCAAAGCGGTTCTTGAACGCGCGCAGCAGGCGGAAGCGGCTGCCGCTCTCGCCTTCGAAATACAGCACCGCATCGACCATGTGCTCGAGCACGCGCGGGCCGGCAATGCCGCCCTCCTTGGTCACGTGCCCGACCAGGAACACCGCGGTGCCGGTTTCCTTGGCAAATCTGACCAGCCGGGCCGCGCTTTCGCGCACCTGGCTGACCGAGCCAGGTGCGGCGGTCAGCGATTCGGTCCACAGCGTCTGCACCGAGTCGGCAACCATCAGCTTCGGCTTGGCCACGCTGGCATGCCTGAGGATCGCCTCGATCCCGGTCTCGGCCAGCGCATTGACCCCGTCCAGCGGCAGATCCAGACGCACCGCCCGTCCGGCCACCTGCGACAGCGACTCCTCACCGGTGATATACAGCACCGGCAAGGACGCGGCCATCTTCGCCACGGCCTGCAGCAGCAGGGTGGATTTGCCGATGCCCGGATCGCCGCCGACCAGTACCACCGCGCCCTCCACCAGACCACCGCCGAGCACGCGGTCGAACTCGCCGATACCGGTGCTCACCCGCAGGTGTTCGGTCTGCTGCACATCCTTGAGCGCCATGATCTGCGGGGCATCGACCTTGCCGGCCCAGCCCGAGCGTCGCGCCGCCGGCGACTTGGCGGCGGCGGCGCTTTCCAGCACCACCTCGCCAAGCACGTTCCAGACCCCGCATTCGGTGCACTGGCCCTGCCACTTGCTGTATTCCGCGCCGCATTCGCTGCAGACGTAGGCGGTGAGCCTCTTGGCCATGTCCACTTCCACTTCATCGTCAGGCGGTCAGGATAGCCGAGCCGCGTCGCAGCATCCGAGACGCGGCGCGCACGGACCTAAAGAATCCGGCGCCGGTGCCGATACCCCGGCGCACTCCTGCACCCCCTCCGCTCCCCAGGTTTTCTTTCATGTCCGGCACCTACAGCCAGAGTCTTGTCGTGTTCTCGCTGCTGGTCGCCATCCTCGCCTCCTACACGGCGCTGGACATGGCCGGCCGACTGGCCAGCACGCAGGGGCGCGTGGCACGCTGGTGGCTGGCCGGCGGCGCCGTCGCGATGGGCCTGGGCATCTGGTCGATGCACTTCATCGGCATGCTCGCCTTCGACCTGCCGATTCCGGTCGGCTACGACCTGGCGATCACCCTGTACTCGCTGGCCGTCTCGGTCGGCGCCTCGGCCTATGCGCTGTGGCTGGTCTCCCGCCCGCACCTGCCCTGGGCGCGCCTGGGCGCCGGCGCGGTTCTGATGGGCCTGGGCATCGCGGCGATGCACTACCTGGGCATGGCGGCACTGCAGATGCAGCCGGGCATCACCTACGATCCCCTCTGGTTCACCGCCTCCATCGTGATCGCCATCGCGGCCTCCGGCGCGGCATTGTGGATCGCCTTCCGCCTGCGCGGCGAACAGCGCCGCCCGTTCCTGCTGCGCGGCGCCGCCTCGCTGGTGATGGGCCTGGCGATCGTGGGCATGCACTACACCGGCATGGCGGCCGCCAGCTTCCCGCCCGGCAGCATCTGCGGCGCGGCCTATGGCGAGGGCATCGACAGCAAATGGCTGGCGGTGCTGGTGATCGTCACCACACTGGCCACACTGGGTATTGCCCTGATCGCGTCCGTGTTTGATCGCCAGATGCGCACCCGCACCGGCCTGCTCGCGGACTCGCTGGCGCAGGCCAACGAAAAGTTGATCCAGGCTGCCCTGCATGACCCGCTGACCCAGTTGCCGAACCGGATGCTGCTGCAGGACCGTATCGAGCAGGCGATCGAGAAGGCGCGTCGGCGCCAGTTCACCTTCGCGGTGATGTTCTGCGATCTGGACGGTTTCAAGACCATCAATGACGCCTACGGCCACCAACTCGGCGACAAGCTGCTGATCCAGATGAGCCAGCGCGTGGCCGCGCTGCTGCGCGCCCAGGACACCTTCGCGCGTCTGGGCGGCGACGAGTTTGTCATCGTGTTCCAGGTCGACGCGCCGGAAGATGCCGCCGTGGTGGCCGAGCGCATCATCGCCACCATCGCCGAACCCTTCGTGATCGACGCGCTGGAGCTGCAGGTCAGCGCCAGCCTGGGCATCGCGCTGTACCCGGCCGATGCCACCAGCGAACGCGACCTGATGGCGCATGCCGATGCCGCCATGTACCACACCAAGGAATCCGGCCGTAACGGCTATACGTTCTTTACGCAGTCGCTCAACGTCAGCGCCAACCGCCAGCTCAAGCTGCTGCAGGAGCTGCGCAAGGCCGTGATCCGCAACGAACTGGTGCTGCACTACCAGCCCAAGTTCCCGGCCAACGGCCAGGCCCTGACCGGTGCGGAGGCACTGGTGCGCTGGCAGCATCCGGAGCTGGGGCTGCTGTCACCGGATGCCTTCATTCCGTTGGCCGAGCGCAGCGGGCTGATCCTGCAGATCGGCGACTGGGTGCTGGACCGCGCCTGCGCGCAGCTGCGCCAATGGCACGACGCGGGCCACGCGGACTGGTCGATGGCGGTCAATCTCTCGCCCCTGCAGTTTGGCTCCAGCACCCTGCTCGAGACCGTGCGCGGCACGCTGGAGCGCCATGCGCTGGCGCCGCGCTGGCTGACCCTGGAAGTGACCGAAACCACAGCGATGAAGGACGTCGAGGCCAGCCTGCAGATCCTCCACGGGCTGACCGCAATGGGCGTGAACATTTCCATCGACGACTTCGGCACCGGCTATTCCAGCCTGCTGTACCTCAAGCGCATGCCAGCCACCGAGCTGAAGATCGACCGGGCGTTCGTGCATGACCTGGAAGAAAACGCCGAAGACGCGGCGATCGTCTCCTCGATCATCGCCCTCGGCCGCTCGCTGCAGCTGCGGATCGTCGCCGAAGGCGTGGAAACCGACGGCCAGCGCCAGTACCTGAGCGATCTCGGCTGCGATCTGCTGCAGGGCTACCACCTCGGCAAACCCGTGGGTGCCGAGGAGTTCCTGCGGTTGGCGCGCCCCGCGTGAGGGGCTGTGGCGACCGGCGGTCGGCACCTACAGCCGCCACCGGCCTCCCTCGGCGTATGCGACACCCGGGGTAGAGCCGACCGTTGGTCGGCTGCCCTTCGCTCCGGCACCGGCACCGCCCCCTCACCCAACGAACAGAAAGGCCGCCCGGAGGCGGCCTTTCTGCATGCCGGGGTCCGAAGACCTCAATGCATCATATGCACGTTCATGTTGTGCATGACCCACAGCGAACCGGCGACGATGATGCCGATCACCACGACGGTGAAGGCCGCCGCGCTGACGTTCCAGCGCTGTTCGGAGGAGCGGTCCAGGTGCAGGAAGAACACCAGGTGCACCAGAATCTGCAGCACCGCGGTGATCACGATGATGATGCCGGTGGTCAGACGCGGCAGGTCGCCGTGCATGACGGCCCAGAACGGGATGATGGTCAGCACTGCAGCCAGCAGGAAACCGATCAGGTACGACTTGACGCTGCCGTGGCTCTCACCGCCGGCGCTGTGGCCGTGGTCGTGTGCGTGATTGTCATGTGCGGACATTACAGCGCTCCATTCAGATAGACGACGGAGAACACGCCGATCCAGATCAGATCCAGGAAGTGCCAGAACAGGCTCAGGCACGCCATGCGGGTCTTGTTGGTCGGGGTCAGGCCGTTCTGCTTGATCTGGATGAACATGATCAGCAGCCACAGCAGGCCCGCGCTCACGTGCAGACCGTGGGTACCGACCAGCGCGAAGAACGCCGACAGGAACGCACTGTGGTCCGGACCGTAGCCCTGATGGATCAGGTGGTTGAACTCCCACACTTCCATGACCATGAAGCCGAAGCCCAGCAGCCAGGTGATGGCCAGCCACAGGTACATCTGGCCGACCTTGTGCTTGTGCATGGCAATCATGCCCAGACCGAACGTCAGCGAGGACACCAGCAGCAGCGTGGTTTCCCACGCCACGAACGACAGTTCGAACAGGTCCTTCGGACCCGGGCCGCCGTTGGTACCGCCGGACAGCACGATGTAGGTGGCAAACAGCGTGGCGAAGATGAGGCAGTCGCTCATCAGGTACACCCAGAAACCGAAGACGGTATTGCCGCCGGTGTCGTGGTGCTCGTGGTCATCATGGCCGTGGGCCGCCGCATGCGCGGCGTGCCCGTGGTTCATGGTGTTGGGGATAGTGCTGCTCATGCCTTCAGCTCCGATTTCACCAGGCCCTGCGCCACCAAGTGGCGACGGTGCTCATTCTCGATCCGCTCCACTTCGGCGGCCGGCACGTAGTAATCCACGTCCTTGTCGAAGGTGCGCCAGATGAAGGTGCCGATCATGCCGATCATGCCCACGATGGCCAGCCACCAGATGTGCCAGATCATCGCAAAGCCGAACACCAGGCTGAAGGCGCCGATCACCACACCGGTGCCGGTGTTGCGCGGCATGTGGATGTCGGTGTACCTGGCCGGGCGTTCCCACGCCTCACCACGCTGCTTGCGCTCCCAGAACTCGTCCAGTTCGTTGACGCGCGGCAGCGAGCCGAAGTTGTAGAACGACGGCGGCGAAGAGGTTTCCCACTCCAGCGTACGGGCATCCCACGGGTCGCCGGTCAGGTCGGCGGTCTTCTTGCGGTCGCGGATCGACACGGCGATCTGGATGACCTGGCACAGGATGCCGGCACCGATGATGAAGGCACCAAACATGGCGATGATCAGCAGCGGCTGGTACTCCATGTTCGGGTAGCTCTGCATGCGGCGGGTCATGCCCATGAAGCCCAGGATGTACAGCGGCATGAACGCCACATAGAAGCCGATGAACCAGCACCAGAACGCGCGCTTGCCCCAGGTTTCGTTGAGACGGAAGCCGAACATCTTCGGCCACCAGTAGGTGATGCCGGCGAACATGCCGAACACCACGCCGCCGATGATGACGTTGTGGAAGTGGGCGATCAGGAACAGGCTGTTGTGCAGCACGAAGTCGATGGCCGGGATCGCCAGCATCACGCCGGTCATGCCGCCGATGGTGAAGGTGACCATGAAGCCGATGGTCCACAGCACCGGGGTGGTGAACTGCACGCGACCGCGGAACATGGTGAACAGCCAGTTGAAGATCTTCACGCCGGTGGGAATGGAGATGATCATCGTCGTGATGCCGAAGAAGGCATTGACGTTGGCACCCGAGCCCATCGTGAAGAAGTGGTGCAGCCACACGATGAACGACAGGACGCCGATGCACGCCGTCGCGTAGACCATGCCCTTGTAGCCGAACAGCGCCTTGCGCGAGAACGTGGCGATGACTTCGGAGAACACGCCGAATGCCGGCAGAACCAGGATATAGACTTCCGGGTGACCCCAGATCCAGATCAGGTTGATGTACAGCATGGCGTTGCCGCCACCGTCATTGGTGAAGAAGTGCGTGCCCAGGTAACGGTCCAGGGTCAGCAGCACCAGGGTGATGGTCAGCACCGGGAAGGCGGCGATGATCAGCACGTTGGTGACCAGCGCGGTCCAGGTGAACACCGGCATCTGCATCAGCTTCATGCCGGGGGTGCGCATCTTCAGGATGGTAATGAAGAAGTTGATGCCGCTCAGCGTGGTACCCAGGCCGGCGACCTGCAGGCCCCAGATGTAGTAATCGACACCCACCCCTGGACTGTATTCCTTGCCCGACAACGGCGGGAAGGCAAGCCAACCGGTCTGCGCGAACTCACCCACGCCCAGCGAGATCATCACCAGGCCCGCGCCCGCCACGAACAGCCAGAAGCTGAGCGAGTTGACGAACGGGAAGGCGACGTCGCGTGCGCCGATCTGCAGCGGCACCACGACGTTCATCAGGCCGGTGATCAGCGGCATCGCCACGAAGAAGATCATGATCACGCCGTGGGCGGTGAAGATCTGGTCGTAGTGATGCGGCGGCAGAACGCCCTCGGCACCGCCGGCCGCCATCGCCTGCTGCACACGCATCATGATCGCGTCGGCAAAGCCGCGCAGCAGCATGACGAAGGCGACAACGAGATACATCACGCCGATCTTCTTGTGGTCGACCGAGGTGAACCACTCTTTCCAGAGATAGCCCCACAACTTGAACTTGGTGATCAGGGCCAGCAGCAGCAGGCCACCGATGCCCGCGCCGATCAGCGTGGTGATGATGATCGGGTCGTGCGGGATGTCGGCAAATGTCAGTTTACCCAACAGATTCATGCTCATTCTCCCGAGCCGCCGTGGCCGGTGTGACCGGCGGCGGCGTGCTCGTCTGCAGTGTGTTCGGCATGCGCGTCGGCGGCGCCGGCCGCATGGCCGGCGTGCGCGTCGGCAGCGTCATGACCCTCGGCCATGCCCGGCATGGCGTGGCCTTCGTGGCTTTCGCCCTCGGCGCCGTCATGCTTCATGGCCTTGTGGTCGTGCTTCATGCCGTAGTGCTGGTTGTCGCCCATGTGCTTGGCGATCACCCAGTCGAACAGGCCAGCCTCGACGGTGCCGTAGTAGGTCACCGGGTGCCAGTCGTGGTTCTTCTCGGCGCCCAGCGCGTTGAACGCGGCCTTGTCCAGGCTGCCACGCTCGGCACGCACCTTGGTCAGCCACGCCTGGTACTGCGCGTCGGTCACCGAGTGGGCACTGAAATGCATCTTGCTGAAGCCCGCGCCGCTGTAGTGCGAGGACATGCCCGGGAATTCGCCGGTCTCGTTGGCGATCAGATGGAGTTTGGTCTCCATCGCCGTCATCGAGTAGATCATGCTGCCCAGGTGCGGGATGAAGAATGCATTCATCACCGAATCGGACGTGATCTTGAAATTCAGCGGGGTATCGACCGGGAAGGTGATCTCGTTGACCGTGGCGATCTTCTCTTCCGGATAGATGAACAGCCACTTCCAATCCAGCGAAATGGCCTCGATCACCACCGGCTTCTTGTCGGAAACAAGAGGACGGTACGGATCCAGCGCGTGCGAGGAGCGCCAGGTAAGGACCGCCAGCACCAGCACGATCATGCACGGAATCGACCACACCACCACTTCGATCGCGGTGGAGTGCGACCACTTCGGCTCATAGCGGGCCTTGGTGTTGGACGCACGGTACTTCCACGCGAAGGCCAGGGTCATGACGATGACCGGCACGACGACCAGCAGCATCAGCACGGTAGCCGTGATCAGCAGCGTCTTCTCATCGTGGCCGATCTGGCCCTTGGGGTTGAGGATGGCCGAGTTGCAGCCCGTGAGGAACACGGACAACGCAAACAGCAGGCCCGGACGCAAAAAGCGTCCAAGGGGTTTCAACGGAATCATCGGTCGATCCAATTGCGTAGGGAATGCAGGTCAGGCCCGCCCCACCCCGGCCAAAGCCGGTTGTGCCGGTCCAGGGGGACGGGCACAGGGACGTTCTTGTCAGCCCTCTAATTTTAGGCCGTCACGCACCATTTAAGAAAGGCATTGACAATGATCCAGCGCAGAAAAGCCCTGTTTTGGGCTGCGACACGTTGTCGCACCGCGCGCAGAGCGCCCGGATCGGGGGCCGGCACCTCCACTCTGTTCAGGTATAGACACGTTGTCCAGCCCCCTATGAACGGAGTCGATTCTTCCGCCGACTCCCGGCTACAATCTTGACGCTTTGTTAACAGGGGACCCCGATGCACCACCAGGATGCAGCAACCTCCGTTGCTGCCAACGCGCATGGACCATACCGCGCAGACATCGACGGCCTGCGCGCGATCGCAGTCGTGGGCGTGCTGCTGTATCACGCATTTCCGACACTCCTGCCCGGCGGTTTCGTCGGCGTCGATGTCTTCTTCGTCATTTCCGGCTTCCTGATCACCCGGGTGATCCTGGATGGGCTGGACCAGTCCCGCTTCAGCATCGGCGACTTCTACGCCCGTCGCGTGCGCCGCATCTTCCCGGCCCTGCTGCTGGTCCTGGCAGCCTGCTTCGCGTTCGGCTGGAAGACCATGCTGGCCGAGGACCTGGCCCATCTCGGCAAGCAGACCGCCGGGGGCGCCGGGTTCATCGCCAACCTCGTGCTCTGGAGCGAAGCGGGCTACTTCGACATCGCGTCGGCCAGCAAGCCGCTGCTGCATCTGTGGTCGCTGGGCATCGAAGAGCAGTTCTACCTGGCCTGGCCGCTGCTGCTGTGGGCGGCCTGGCGGATGCGCCTGCCGCTGATGCCGGTCATTATTGCCACCGCCGTCGCCTCCTTCCTGGTGAACCTGCACTATCAGAACGGCAATCCGACCGCCGCGTTCTACTCCCCTCTGTCGCGGGCCTGGGAACTGATGATCGGCGGCATGCTGGCGCACTGGAGTTCGGCGCAGGGTGCCCGTGAGCGGACGTGGTGGGCGGCCCGCCTGAGCCGTTCCGGCGTGGCGATGCCGGCCGAGACCGCGGCGCGGGTGCGTGCCTGCGCTGCATGGGTGGGCGTGGCCCTGCTCGTGATCGCGATGCTGAGCATCCGGTCGACCATGCCGTTCCCGGGCGTGCGCGCCCTGCTGCCGACCTTGGGCACCGCACTGCTGATCGGCGCGGGTCCGTCCACCCCGGTAGCGCGCTGGATACTCTCCAGCCGGCCCTTCGTGTGGATCGGCCTGATCAGCTACCCGCTGTATCTCTGGCACTGGCCGCTGCTCACGCTGGCCCGCAATGCCTACGGCGACCTGAGCACGCTGGACCGCGCCGGCCTGCTGCTGGCCAGCGTTGTCCTCGCCTGGCTCACCTGGCGCCTGGTCGAGCGGCCGCTGCGCTCCTCGCGGCGCGGCGGCCTCAAGGTCGCCGCCCTGCTGGTGGGCATGGCCATCATCGGCGTCCTCGGCTACAAGACCTGGAAGAACGCCGGGTATCCGTCGCGCTATCCGGAAATCATCCAGCGCGCCACCGAGTACGACCTGGAGGCGTATCGCGCCGGCCTGCGCAACCACATCTGCTTCATGGAGATGGGCGAGAACGCAGACAAGTACGCGCCCGAATGCGTGGATCAAGGCACCCAGCCGCTCTGGGTGCTGTGGGGTGACTCGTCTGCGGCATCGCTGTACACCGGCATTCGTGGTCTGCAGCAGCGCAGCGGGAAGATGCGCCTGGCGCAGTTCACCTCGTCGGCGTGTCCGCCGATGGCCGGTTTCGCAGGTCCCAATCCGGCCTGCACCTACAACAACGACTGGGCCTTGGCGTCGATCGCGCGGCTCAAGCCCGACACCGTGCTGATGGCGGCCATGTGGCATGAGTATGACAAGGCCAATCTGCCTGCCACGCTCGCCCGCCTGAAGGCGCTTGGTGTGCGCCGCGTGGTCATGCTGGGGCCGCCGCCGTCCTGGAAGGACACCCCGTCGCGGATCGTGTTCAATCTCTGGCGCGATGACCCGCTGCATGCCACCCCGCCGCCGCGACTGGATTACACCAAGTACGGCATGGGCCAGGATGCCGCTGCCGGTGGGGCCGATTACCGCACCGCCACGGCCGAAGTGCTCCTGCGCGATCTCGCCAAGCAGACCGGCGTGGAGTACATCTCGCTGACCGAGGTGCTGTGCAACGAGGATGGCTGCCTGACCCGCTCCGACTCCAAGAGTGGTGAGACGTTCTACCTGGATATCGTGCACCTCACGCCGGCCGGCTCGCGTTTCACCGCAGACCTGATCGCCAAGCAGTTGCTGCAGGACTCGCCCTGACGCCTGACGCACAGGCACCCGTTGTCCCGACGCACGCGGCCGCTCCGTCACTGGAGCGGCCGCGTGCGTTCTGCGGGGCTATCCGGCAGGCGGCGGAACCGCGTTCGGGCATGGCGTGCCTGCCGCGAAATGTCCCAGATTGCGCAGCGTAATCTGCGCGATCTCCTGCAGCGCCTCGGCGGTGAAGAAGCCCTGATGGCCGGTCACCAATACGTTCGGGAAGGTCATCAGGCGCTGGAACACCTCATCGTCAATGATCTCACCGGAGCGATCCTGGAAGAACAGCGCGCTTTCCTGCTCGTATACGTCAATGGCCAAGTGGCCGAGATGGCGCGACTTCAGCGCATTGATCACCGCGTGGGTATCGACCAGCCCGCCGCGCGAGGTGTTGATCAGCATCGCACCAGGCTTCATCGCCGCCAGCGCGGCCGTGTCGATCAGATGATGGGTCTGAGGCGTCACCGGGCAATGCAGTGACACGATGTCCGAGCGCGCCAGCAGCACCTCCAGCGCCACGGACGCACCGATCGCCTCGAAGGCGGTGGACGGACACGGGTCGTGGCCCAGCACCGTGCACCCCATGCCGTGGAAGATCCGCGCGGTGGCCAGGCCGATCTGCCCGGTGCCGACGATACCCACCGTTTTGCCATGCAACGTGCGGCCAAGCAGGCCATCGAGCATGAAATTGCCGTCGCGCACACGGTTGTACGCGCGATGCGTCTGGCGATTGAGCGTCATGACCAGCGCCAGCGTGTATTCGGCCACCGCCTCGGGGGAATACGCCGGCACGCGCGCCACGAACAGGCCCAGCCGCTGCGCCGCAGCCACATCGACGTTGTTGAATCCCGCGCAGCGCAGCAGCAGCGCGCGCACGCCCTGGGCATGCAGCGCCTCCAGTACCGCCGCATCCAGACGATCGTTGACGAACACACAGACTGCTTCGCAGCCCTGCGCCAGCGCCACCGAGCGTACATCCAACGCGGCGTCGAAATACAGAAACGCAAAGCCGGCGTTCCCGCCATCACGTGCGTTGGCGGCATCCAGGAACAGACGGTCGTAGGGGCGTGTGCTGAAAACGGCGATCTTCATCGGGAGCTCGGTGAGTGGGCCCCTGCCACGATAGCGCGGAAGCGCGTGCCCGGGCCGCTCAGATTCCCGTGTTGAAGGTCACCGGGATGCGCAGCGTGATCTCGTCCACGTCCGTCACCGCCCGCGTCGGGGTCACATGCCAGCCGCGCGCGGCCTGCAAGGCTGCGCGATCGAGCTCGGGGTGGCCGCTGCTCTCGGCCACGCGCGCGTCCAGCACCCGCCCGCCGGCGGACATCCTGAGCATCACCACGACCCGTCCATCGGGCCTTTCGCCGCCCTGCATCGTGGGATAACGCGGCGGATGGCGGCGCGCCTGCGCCGACAACTGCGCCCCGAGCGACTGCGCCGGATTCAACTTCGGCGGCGGCGGCGTGGTACCGACCGGGAACGGCGCGACATCCTCCGCAGGAGGCGGCGCCTGCACGGTGACAGGCGCCCTGAACACCACCTCGACGCGCCTGCGCTCGCCGCCCTTGGGCACCTTGGTGGCGCTTCGCCAGCCGCGCGCGCCATATCGGGCCGCCTGGTCCAGGTCCGGGTTGCCGCTGCCGGTCTCTATCAGTACCGACGTCACCTGCCCGTTCTCCCAGACATCGAGCACCAGCACCGCACGCGTGTCCGTGACGATACCCGGCGGGCGCAACGGGATGCCCGGTGGCGTCACCTTGAATCCGGCGGCGGCCAGATCAACCTGCACCTCGCCACGATCGCGGCGCGGCATCGGCGCAGGCGGTTCGGGCGGCGGCCGCAGTGCCAGTCCCGTACGCTCGATCAATAATCCAGCCGGCGGCATCGCCCGCTCGGCATGCACGTCGTGACGCGGCGTGCGCCCGGTCGGCACCTCGATCACCCGCTCGGCGCGCGGCACCGCATCCGGCCCCTGTGCAGGCGCGGGATCGGCGGCGGGCGTCCCGATCAACAAGGCCGCACGCGACGCCAGAATGTCCCGTCGGGTCGACGACCCGCTCCCGGCCAGCGTGGACATGGTCAAGACATCGCTGCCCAGCATCAGCGTGTTCACGTCGAATGCGCCGGCATCGGCGCCGACCATGCGCTCGCGCCCTTCGAGCATGCCGGCGATCACCAGCGCACCCAGCGACAGCTCTTCGTCCTTGTCCAGCACCGTTGCCGCGTAGGCTTCCCACAGCCGCCGGTCCATCGGCGCATAGGCGAACAGCACCTCCTGCAGCGCATGGACCCGCCACAACCGTCGCTCCATCGCGGCATCGGACTCGGCATCGACGGCCGCGTCACGGCCCAACCACCGCGATACCGCCAGCGTCCTGAGATCGATCGCCATCAACCGCAGCGGCACGTTGATGTTCGACGCAGACTGGTCCCACATCTGTTCCAGCAGTTCCACCTGCCGCGCTTCCAGCGTCTGGATCTGCTCGGCGGAGGCCGGATCCGGGGCCGGGGCCGGCACGCGTCGTCCGCGCGCATCCCGACCGCCGACGTTCAGCTTGCCCAGCGCCTCCACGGTGTCGTTGTAGGCCAGCCGCAGGCGCTCATAGGCGGCCGCATCCTCCGCCACCCGGGGCGGGTTGCGCGCCCAACGGTGCAGCTCCTCAAGCAGCGCATCGGCGCCCTGACGATCACCGCGCGCCGCGGCCCGTGCGGTCTCCTGCACCTTGGCCACCATCTCGCGTTCGAAGTGGGCGCGCGAGTACCAGTGCGGCACGCGGCCATGCTGTTCCGGCGCGTCCTCGGCCCGTTCCACCGGCGCGGCGTTGCGGGCGGCCCGTTCCGGCGACAGGCCGGTGGCAAAGAAGATCAGGAAGAACACGAAGCCCAGACCACCGCCGGCGAGCAGATAGCTCAACGCGCGGTCCTGCCACGCCACGCGCAGGAACGACAGCACCGACACCGTGCCGCCCAGCAGCACCGCCGTGCGGAACGCCGCGCGGCCGTCGCCCAGCGGGCCGGTGGCCAGCAGGTGCCCAAGCCATGCGATAGCCCCGTACACCAGCGCGCCAGACCAGCCCCAGAAGGGCGACAGCCCGATGAACACCACCATCGCGATGATCAGGATCGCGATGACCTTCATGGCCGTCTGCTCAGGATCAGCACCGGCACGAACAGGACGAAGACCAGAATCGCGACACCCAGCATCACCAGATGCATCCCCAGCGGCAGGCCGTCGGACATCGACGGCACCGCCAGGTCCGCGTAGCGCCGGAACGCCGGCATGCCCCACCCCATCACCCAGCCCAGCAGCAGGGTGCCGATCACCGCCATCGTCGCCCGCGTGCCGATGCCGGGCAGCGTGCTGGCAGTGGCAGCCTGGCCCGCCTGTCCTGCCGGAACCCGGGCGGCGGCCGTGGCCCCCTGGGCCGCAGGGGCGTTGCCCGCCGGGCGCCGGGCCGGCTGCCGCCGCTTGCCGCCGCTGCCGGCCTTGCGCCGCGACTGCGCCTTGGCCGCGCGCGCAGTGCCGGCCAGCAGCCCCGCGCGCGCGCAGGCCGCACAGGGCATGCCGGCGAAGTGCTGATGCGCGGCATCCTGGCTGCATTCCACCAGGTGCCCTGCACTGCGCCGCGCGTAGTCCAGCAGCAGCGTGGCCCATTCCTGCGCCGACGGCCGGCGGCGCGCCTGGGTCGAGAACGCGCGGTCGAACATCTCGCGCAACGCCGCCGGAAACGCCTCATGGCCGCTTACCGGCGACGGCAGCATCTGCGCATGCGCCTTGCGCCCGTACGGGTACAGGTTCGCGGCGATCCGCCCTGGCAGGTCGCTGGGCAGCGCCGCCCCCTTCGGCCGCCCCGCATAGGGGTGCAGGCCCGAGTTGAGCAGCTGGAACACCATCACCGCCAGCGCAAAGCGGTCCTGCGCCTCTTCGGCACCGGCGCTCACGCCGCGCTGCTGGAACTCGGCGGCCAGGTAGTCCGGCGTGACCTGCCCCGCCGGAAAGCGCTCACCCTTGCCCTGGATGCTGAAGCCATCGCAATCGAGCATCGCGATGTACAGCGCATCTCGGTAGAACCGCACGTTGAGTGGCTTGAGGTCCACGACATAGTGCTGGCGACGGTGCAGCGTGGCCAGCATCGCCGCCAGATTGGCGGCCAGGGTCATCTTCGCACCGAGCCCGGTCGGCAGGCCTTCCGCACGCGCCTGGCGTTCCTGCAGCACATGCTCCAGGTCGCTGGTGGCCGACACATCCAGAATCGGCATGGTGAACCCTATGAACTGCCGCGCGCGGTCGCGCAGCAGGCTCACCGGCCAGGCGATCTGCACCAGCCGCTGACCGTTCTCTTCCACCGCCGGCAATTCCGGCTGCAACTCCAGCATCGCGCGCAGCTTGCGCTCGTACACCGGCGCATCCTTGCTGGAGTGGTACAGCTTGGCCACTTCCTGCGGCCGCTCCTTCAGCAGGAACACGCTGCCGGCGCCACCGCTTTTGAGCAGCCGCCCCAGCGTCAGCGGTGTGCCGCGCTGGTCGTAAATCGTGTCGCCGCTGCGCGTCGGCATCGGCTCAGGCCGGCAGCGCCACGAGCAACGTCTTGTCGTCGCCGGTGATCTGGTCGGTCCGCGGGTCCGCCAGCGTCGCGTGCAACGCGTCGCTGCCGTGTTCGCTGTCCACGCCGGCGAGATAGCGGAGTACTGGTGCAATGAAGGGCGGGAACAGGCTGTCCCCTGCGCGCGTCATCGCAAACGGCTGCACGCCGTCGGACATCAGCACCAGCGCCTGCACATCGCCCTCGAAGCGGGTCAGCCGCAACTGCTCGCGCCAGTTCGCACCGGTCACGAACCAGGTCTCATTGGCGTATTCGCCATTGGCCGGCAGCGAGACCGCATCGGCCATGCCGCCATTGAAGGCGCAGGCCGCCACGCCATCGCCGACGTGGAAGAACCAGCCGCCGCGCGCAGTGGCGATGGCCCCCACCAGCGTGCAGGCGTGGTCGGAGAGCGTCAGCCGCTGCGCCGCCGCCACTGCCGCCAGCTGTTCGCGCGCGTCGTCCACAGCGGCTTCCAGCATCGCCCGCAGTACATCCACCGTCATCGCCAGCGGTTCATCGCCCAGCGTCGGCGCCCGGCACACCGCCTCGACCACGCGGGCGGAAAAATGCCGCGCGCCGACGTCGCTGTGCGCCGCCGAGCCCGCGCCATCGCAGACCACCGCCACCACCATCCCACGCACGCATGCCGATGCGAAGGCATCCTGGCAGGGTTGCCCGCGATCGAGATGGGAACGCCCCGTGGCCGATGCGGCCATCACGCGCCAGGACATGGTCAGACCGGTACTTGCGACCAGCTGTCCGTCGCCGGCAGCTGCACCTGGCCGCCGGGCGTCGAGTTGGACACCACGCGCATGCTCGCGCTGAGCCACAGGAACAGTTCCTTGAACTGCAGCCCCTGCAGGCGCTTCACGCCGCGCTCGCCATTGCGGCTGAACTGGCCGAGCACCCCCATATCGGCGTCACCCACGGCAATGGGGAACACCGCCACCTTGTTCTGCTGCTCGGCATCGCGGCACTGCGCGGCCACCTCTTCCCACGCGTCGGTGGGCTGGCCATCGGACATCAGGAACAGCCACGGCCGCGTGTATGCCACGCCCGCCTGGCGGAAGCGGGACTTCTCGTCCTCGATCTCCTGCAGCGCCAGCTCCACGGCAGCGCCGGTCGGCGTGGTGCCATTGGCCACAAGCTGCGGCGCAACGAAATCCATCGCGTCGCACCAGTCGCCACTGACTGCGGCGTTGTCCATGCCGCCGTACTCGACCAGCAGCACGCGCACGCGCTTGGCCGCGATCACATCGGCCTTCAGCTCCTGCTCGAGCAGCTTCAACCCTGCGTTCAGCTGCTCGATCGGACCACCGCCCATGCTGCCGGAGCAGTCCAGTACCAGGATCAGCGGGGTGCGCTGCTCACTGTTGTCGACCAGCGAAACGTCGGGAATTGCGGCAATGGACATGGCGTCGAGCCTCCGTGCTCTTGGATCTGCGGAATATGTGAGGGGATTATAGGCCGGTCAGCGCCATGCGATAGACCCCGCCCCCACCTCTCCCCTACCATCGGGCACTTGTGCGACGCGATGGGCAGATGTGCTTGAACAGCTTCAGCAGCTTCAACGGCCGCCGCAGCGGCAACGGTAAAGACGTCGTCATCCTCTCGCATGGATTCGGCACCGACCAGACCGCCTGGACCGCCCTGCGGCCCTGGCTGGAGGAGCGGTACGACGTGGTGTCCTTCGACCTGGCCGGGTGCGGTCCACGCGGCGCCGACGTCTACGATCCCGAGCGACATGGCTCGCTGTTCGGCTACGCCGACGACCTGCTCGACATCATGGACGAGCTCGACCTGCGCAACTGCACCTACATCGGGCACTCGATGAGCGGCATGATCGGCGCAGCCGCCTCGGTGGCGCGACCGGATCTGTTCGAACGCATGGTCATCATCGGCGCCTCGCCCCGCTATCTCGACGACGACGGCTACACCGGCGGCTTCCAGCCGGATGACCTGGAACATCTGTTCGAGAGCATGCGCGCCAACTACCAGGCCTGGGTGGCAGGTTTCGCGCCGATGGTGGTCGGTGTGGACGACAGCGCGGTCATCGCCGACTTCTCCAACACCCTGTTCCAGATGCGCCCGGATATCGCACTCAGCACCTCGCGGACAATCTTCACCTCCGACCTGCGGTCGCTGGCACCGCAGGTCTCCACGCCGGTCCACCTGGTCCAGACCGCCCACGACATGGCCGTACCCGTGGCCGTCGGACAGTGGCTGGAGAAGGCCATCGACGGCGCGACCCTGGACGTCATCGACGCGTCGGGCCACCTGCCGCACATGACGGCACCGGAGGAAGTCGTCCGCATCCTGACGCATCGTCTGGGTGGGGCACCACGTTGACCACGACCGACAGCCAGGCACTGGCCGCACTGTGCGACTTCGTCCGCCTCACGACCCAGGCGGACCTGGTCATGGCGATCGAGATCCAGGCAGACGGGCGCGCCAGCTGGGCCACCGCGTCCCCCACCGTGCCGGCGGCCGGCTTCAACATGGCCCGTAGCGGCGTGTTCGACCACGCATGGGACGGCCAGGCGATGGAGGCAAGCGGCTTCCGGCTGCCCAGCGCCTTCATGCATGCCCTCGGCGGCCCCGCCGCACACCTCCTGTTCGTCCCTGCGCCTTCCCACGGGGCGACACTCAGCGGCCTGCTCCTGCTATGGCGGCACCATGCGCCGCCCCTCACAGCGCAGATCCCGCTGCTGGCAGGCAGCGTCGCCCGGCTTCTGTCGGCACGGCGCGAGGCGGTGCGTGAGTCCATCGTGCGCAACCAGTTCATCGACCTCGTGGAGAGCGTGCCCGCAGGCATCGTCCTGATCGACGGCGACGGCCAGAGTGCCGTGGTCAACGAGCGCGCGGCGGACCTGCTGGGCAGCACTCCCGGCAACCACCGCGCCGCCGACCTCGCCGGCCCGATGCGGGCACTGCGGCAGCGCTGCGACAACCATGCCGAACTGGAGCAGGCCTACGCTACCCAGATCGGGGACATGAACTTCGCGGCGAAACTCAACTGGACGCTCGGCGAGCGCACCTACGAAGTGGATACCCACCCGGTGCGCGGCAATGGCGAGCACGGGCGCATCTGGTTGTTCGAGGACGTCACCGCCGACCTGCTGATGGCGGCCGAGCTGCGCCGCCTCGCGGCATCCGACCCGCTCACCGGCATCCCCAACCGCCGCCACTTCGAGGAGCGCTCCGCACAGATCATCGCGGCCCGCGAGGCCCAGGGGCGTGCCGTCGCCGTGCTCATGCTCGACGTGGACCATTTCAAGAAGATCAACGACACCTACGGCCATCCGATCGGCGACGAAGTGCTCAAGGTTGTCGCAAAGCGCTGCCGGGAAGCGCTGCGCGACCGCGACCTGCTCGCCCGCTTCGGCGGTGAGGAGTTCATCGCCCTGCTCGCCGCGCCCACCAACGACGAGGTCCACATCACCGCGGAGCGCCTGCGCCGTGCGATTGCCGCCGAACCGATCAGCGTCGGTGGCGAACGGATTGCGGTATCCATCAGTGTCGGCGGTGCCATCGGTGACGCGCTGCCCGGGTGCGATCAGACACTGCTTGAGGAACTGATCGGGCGCGCCGACGAGGCGCTGTATGAGGCGAAAGCGGGCGGACGGAACCGGGTCAGAATGGCGGAGCCGGTGACGGACTCTGCGTGAAATGAGTGCTGACCTTCGATAACCAAATCCTGCGCGTGATTAGTAACCTTCCAGATCGCGCGCCCTGCTCTGGCCCGTCAGTCTAGACAGCCCACTTCACAGCTCGCACGAGCTGCAGAATGCGATCCGGATACTGACGACCACCCTTGAGCTCGGCAACAGCCCAAGGTTCGAAGTGATCGTTGAGCAGAGTTTCGAGTGTGCAACTGGTGGGCTTGGTCTTCGCGAGCGTCGGCAAGCCCGAATGAACGTATTCGGCTACCGCCTGCCGGGCTTGGTCGCGGGCGTGATCAAGTGACAGGTGATCGACCGAGCCCAAGGTACGACGCTTACCATGCGCCCAGGTGACGATCCATGCTTTATGACCCGAGGGCTGCACTCGCAAGATCAGGCCGCGAACCTGAGCGTCCCTGAGCTCATAGGGGCGATCTCGGGGCTCAGCTGAGACAACGATGCGCTTGGTGAGGGCAGCTGACATCGGGCGGGTTGTCCGCAAGTGGCGATAGAGCCAACTTAGGACAGGATACGAGCCGGTGTTTGGATGCGGATCGTCCGTGATGAACATATCTAGTACTCACGGCAGAGGGGTGAAAGTCGATCCTAACTATCGAGCAGGACTATCTACGACTCAGCGTCATAGGCAGACGCGCCGAGATTCTCGACTCCGCGCTCACCAGCGAATATGAGAAATTCAACAACCATCTCTTCTAAGTTGAAGACGCCCCCACAAGCAATGTAGCGCTGCTGCGAGATCTCAGACTGGATCCAATCTACTTCTGAACGATCAATGCGATTCCGGGGCAGTGAAACTTCACTGAACTCCGTATCAGCCAAGTCGATGGTAAGTATCCACCCCGGATTATCCAGCGTATCTATTTTGATACCGTAGGAATGCTCCCAATCTTCGCCACAGTGCCGCGCATACCATTTTTGCAACAACGAGATAGCGGTGTTCATAGATGATCTCATTTAAGCTTAGGCAGTTCTTCTGGCAGTGCCGGGCGTACACCCTGTCCTGCCTCTTTTACGCGAGGCGTTGCAATTGTAGCTCCATCTGGATTGGTGTGGGCCTTACCGGCTACATCAACACGTTTCACCTCTTGGTAACCGGATGCATTATTCGAATTCGGTTCGCAAGTTGCAGTGTTGCTAATATTGCCATTTAATGACCCACTGTTTTCTGCTCAGGTCATGCGGTTAATGTAGCGGCATGAGCCGCGTCTGGGGTCATCATCTTCAGCGCCTGATGTGGGCGCTGTTGGTTGTAGAAGCCAATCCAGTCGCCAATGATCCGCAGGGCATGGACTTGGCTCTCAAACCGGTGTCGATGCGCGCACTGCTCCTTAAGCGTCCGGATCACGCGCTCCACCATCCCGTTCTGCTGCGGGCAGTGCGGTGTGATGAATTCCTGTTTCAGGCCGTAACTGCGCACCAGGCGCGTGTAGTCACGGCTGGTGAAGACCAGACCGTTATCCGAGCGCAGCAGGAAAGGCTCCGGCACACGTCCCAGCGTGCCAAAGCGGGCGATCAAGGCCTGCTCCAGAGCGGCTGAGGCAGTGCTCGCCTTGCCGGTGCGTGACAGGTGCCAGCCCAGCAGCTGCCGCGTGCTGCAGTCGATCACCAGCGCCAGGCTCAGCCAGCCGTCCTTGCCTCCCCATACACGGCACAGGTCTGTGGCCCATCGCTGGTCGGGCCGTTCGGCACGAGAGACCTTTGCCTCGATCCTGGGCCGTTGCCCAAGTGCGCGCTTGCGCACCTGCCAGACCTTGAGCTGGAAGATCCGCTGGACGGTGTTCTTGTTCATGCCCAGCAATGCAGCCACCGTGCGGTAGCCGAACGACGGCTCCGCCTCGATCATCTCCTTGATCGGCTCGGCAAGCTCCGCTTTGACCTTTGCAGGCGAACGGGTCGGCTTGTAGTACGTCGTCCGCCGCGCCACACCGAACCACTGGCACAGCTTGGTCATCGGTACCGCTACACCTTCGTCCTTCAGGCCCTGCTGCACCGAGAGCATCAGCTCTCGTCCTTTCCCAGCAGGGAGGCCAGCTTTTTTCGGGCGCGGATCTCCAGCATGGCCTCGCCGTAGGCTTCCTGCAGGTCTTTGAGCTGGCGCTCGTACTGCTCGCGCACGTCCTCCGGCTTGGCCCGCAGCGCGTTCTCCATGCCGCGCTTGCCATCTTCGACCCAGCTCTCGATCTCGGCCGGCGTCAGGTCAAACTGGCGGCTGGCCGCAGCCACGGTGGTCTTGCCCTGGATGATCTCAAGGACCAGTGCCGACTTGCGACGGACCGTCCAACGCTTGATCTCTTCTTCCATCACTTCGCTCATCGGTGTCTCCTTCGGGGAAAGTAACGCCTGAGCAGGAAATCAGTGGGTCATTACAGCCAAGCCGAGGGCGATGCCTCGCGAGGGATTGAACGGCTACAGCTGGAGCGCATCGCGGCGCTGCCCAAAGCACAGCAGCGGTTTGTCATGCAGATGTTGGATACGGTGCTGCAGCAGAGCGGTTGATTGGTTTGGCCAAAGCAAACAAAAAGCCCGCCATTGGCGGGCTTTCTATTGCACCGACGGTTAGGAAGCAAACCGGATCCCGCCATTCAGCGACCTGTTTGGTTCGATGCTTCGGCTGCGAACGCTGCGAGCCAACATCAAGAGTCCAAACGAATCAATCGATCGGCAATTGTGGCCGCTCTCCTGCCATCTCTTGCAGCCAATAATGCTGCCCAATAATCTCGATTCGTCCCAACGCACTATTTTTCTCGCCGTATCCGGGGAGGTACAATCCGGCTACAGTCGCTGCAGAATCATTTGCCATTAGTCGTTTAAAGCGATCGACCTCTGACAAGGCAACACCAAGAGCAACCCCGCCTTTTCCTCCAGAATAAACATAAAGATCTTTTGATGCGAACATGTATGGCGAGCCGTCGACATAAGCGATATAGCCCGTAACCTCAATGTAGCCAACATCGTGGCGCGTCCACAATTCTGGAAATAACGACACACAGACGCGAACGGGGCCATCGCCGCGTACACCTTTTGAAACGGCATAACAGCCTCCTTCTTTTTCGGCATTGCCCGCTGTTACGCCACATGAAAAGAGAGAGAGTGCAAGGAAACAAAGCCAAGGCCTAATGATCATTATAGTAACTCTCGTTCAAGTATGACACTCCACCAGAGCCCATATAGCTACTCACTTTCCACTCAACAACTCGCCCGCCCGGCAATGTCACAATAGCACTTTGATCAAATTGTCCGTTGCGGGTCCAGCCGTTAGCCCTCCTGTACTGCCCAATCGCATAATTCAAATCATTGCCACTAAACAAGCTCATTGTCGGATGTGTATGTACGAAACCGGCGGTTATCGAGTAGGGCGTCGGCCCGGATGAAAAGTCGGGATTGACTGAAAACCTAAGTCCATCGCTTGTAGCAGATCCAAGAACAACGCCATCTTTGCTATAGAAAATTCTGGACGCAATCTCGGCGTCAAATTTATCTGCGATCCTACGGACTCGATCATCCCAAGCTCTTGCCGCGCTCCCTGGCGTTTCAAATTCTCTTTCTTGGATTGAACTCAATGCGTTGTTAGCTGCAGTGGTCGCAGCCTTGCCTACTGTCTCAGCTTGCTGCTGGGACCGCTCACTCCTCCCGCCATTCACCATTAGCACGCCGCCGCGAGCGCCCTGTTTCAGGGCGCTCCTTGTATCTTTGCCACAAGCTCGGCGCCCATCTGGATCCGTGAACTTGTAGGGATTGTTGTTGGCATACCAATACCGGTTAAACGCGCCCACCGGGTTGCTATACGCCGTCACCGGATCCACGGACAGGAACCTTCCGATTTGCGGATCGTAGTAGCGCTGCTGCATCTGCACCAGCCCGGTCTCGCCGTCCATCACATGCCCGGTGTAGCCAGGGCCATCCACCACCTTGCCGATGGGCGCGCCATACGGCTCGTAATGAGTACGCTCGATCACGTTACCGGAAGCATCAGTACTGGCAACCGGGCTACCCAGCGAATCGGTGTGCAGGTAGGTGATCTTGGCGTCCACACCTGCGTAGTCCCGGCGAGCGATCAGGCTACCGGCCAGATGGACGTACTCGCGCCCCAGGCCCTTGCGGCCATCACTCTGGAATACCAGCCGGCCGTCCTGCGCGTACTGCGAAAGCACCACTCCGAGTCCTGGGGCTGAGGCAAAGATGCGGCGCCCCAGCGCGTCATAGCGATAGCTCTCCTTTCCGCTGACCTCGCGCAGACGATTGCCATAGTCAAAAACGTGATTGAGGCCATTCTTCAACTTCAGGTTGCCCTGCACGTCATAGCTCAGGCCGATAAGCGTATTGCCCGCACCATCCCGCACATTGGTGAGGCGGTTGTGCGCGTCGTACCAGAAGCGATGGTCTTTGACACCCGGCAACATCCAGCTGGTCAGGTTGTCCAGCGCGTCGTAGCTGAACCGGTGCCAGGAATCGCCGCCAAAGTTGTTGGATCCTGCCGCGATCAGACGATCCAGACCGTCGTAGAGCATGTGCCGGTTGTAGAACGCCCCCAGTGCCAGGTCATAGATGTCGCTGACATTGCCATTCCGATCGAATCGCGTATCAAAGTCGAGAACACCTGAATCCGTGCTTCGCACCGGCAGTTGACGCTCGTTCTGCTGCATCGTGTGCACGATGCCGTTGCCATACCTGCTGCGCCAAGCGCCCGAAGACGTAGGCACGTACAGGTTGCGCGGTGGCTGTATCGAACTCGGTGCGCGATTGCTCGATGCCGTTCACCAGGCTTCTGGCCACCTGGCCCCGCACCCATAGCTGCGGGTTGTCGTAGTACTGGGTCGAGATGCTCCGGCCCTGGCCGTTCGAGTTGGACTCAGCAACCTCGATCTCGCGCACGGAGGGATCGAACGCCTGGACCGTTCGGGTGAACTGCACGCCATCCTGGGTAGTCAGCGTGGACTGGACCGGCCTGTTCAGGTGCTCGCCCAGCTCGGTGGCACCGTACTTCAGGTTGCGTCCTGCCGCGCGTGGGAATGGCGCAGTGGCAAGCTCCGCATCGGGGTAGTAGACGCTGCGATCGGTGCGGACAACGGCGCCGCCGGAACTGGTGGAGGTCGCCAGCAGCAGGCCATCGTTGTAGGCGACCTCCTTGCCGAACTCATAGGTCTTGACCACACCGTCCGGCTGGGTCTCGATCGTGATCTTCGGTTCGGACTGGCCCACCGGCACCATCGGCCATCCCTGCTGACGCACCTCGCGGTTGTACTTCCCACCCAGGTTGGCGTACTGATAGGTCCAACTCGCCCTCGGCACGCCGGGGCCTTCGATGGTCCTGGCGACCAGCGACATCGCGTCTCGATAGATGGGGGTGAGATTCCAACCATCTGCAAGCAACTGGTCATCGCCAGAGGTATTTGAAGTGGCTTTATGAACCAATGCAATCCGAACGGTCGATAGGGCAATCCGTTATCCGCATCGTTCCTGGGGGGGCTGCCCACGCAATCCCCCGGCAGGGGAAGGAATGCACAAACAAAAAGCCCCGACCAAGGCCGGGGCTTTTTGCTGTATCTGGTGCCGGAAATAGGAATCGAACCTACGACCTACGCATTACGAATGCGCCGCTCTACCAACTGAGCTATTCCGGCTGAGCTGGCAATTCTAAGGCCGGGCGTCCGGGCGGTCAATTGCCCGGACGCCCCTGGGCTCAGAAGCGGTAGCCCAGGCCCAGCATCACGCCGTTCTGGTCCTGACCGTCCCGGCGCTCGCCGACGTAGTCGATCATGATCGACAGGCGCTCGCTGGCGCGGCTGGTGACGCCGACGTTCCAGCTCAGGACCTGCTCGCCCACCGACTGGCTGGTCGAACCGAAGACCAGGTCCGGCGCGGCCGCGAAGCCGGTGCTGAACTGGGCCTGGGTGTCGCCCAGCTCCTTCTGCCACAGGACGCGGGCGTGCGGGGTGATGCGCTCGCCCTTGCGGCCTTCGAAGGTCTTGAACAGCTGCAGGCCGGCACCCACGCGGATGCTCTCCAGGCTGTCGCTGCGGCCGGCCAGGGCGCCGGCGCCCTGCCCTTCGTTGAAGCGGACGTTGGACAGGCGGGCGTAATCGACCACCGGCAGCAGCGGCTGGATCACCAGACCGCGGGCGGTGGTGAAGGAGAAGCCGTGCTCCAGGCGGGCCGACAGCGCGTCGCTGTCGTACTTGGCGCGCAGCGGCGCTTCCAGGCCTTCGATACCCACGATGCTGCGGTGGGTGTCATGGCGCAGGTCGGTGTAGCGCAGCGAGGCCGACAGGTAGCCGCGCGAGTACGCGGCATCCAGGTAGCCGCCCACGTCCAGCGCGCGTACGTCACCGCTGAAGCCGGCGCCGTCGCGGCCCTTGGTGGACATCTCCGCTGCGGCCACGCTGACACCCAGGGTGACCTTGTCGTCGGCCAGGCGCGTATCGGCGCCGAGCACGATGCCGCCGGTGGTGTGGGTCATGCCGGCCACGCCGCCGTCGGCGTCGATGCGCCCCTGGCTGCCGAACCCGCGGCCCCACATGCCAACGCCGCGACGCTCGCCAGCGGTGCCGGCGCTGCCGGTGTCGCCGGCCGGCTGCACCAGGTGCATGGCCAGCTGGTTGAACAGGCTGCCATTGCCCATGCCCGGCTGCGCCGAGGCGGCCTGTGCGGCCTGCGCTGCCAGGCCGTCGGCGTCGCCGCCGCTGCTGCGCATGTCGAACTGGTGCTGCTGCACGACGTTGCCGATGCTGCCCACCAGGGCGGTGTCGGCCAGGCGCAGGGTGGCGTGGCTGTCGCCGCGCAGGCCGCCGGCCTGCTGTGCGATCACGTCGCGGTCGGAGAACTGCAGCGAGGCCAGCAGCGGCTTGAGGCCGGCGGCGTTGCCGGTGGCGGCACTGGCGAGCGCGCGGCCCAGGCCGTCGCCGGAGGTGGCGTTGGCGAACAGGCCGAGCTGGTCGAAGCCCGGGTTGGCGGTCAGCGACAGGCCGTTGGCGCTCTGCACGACGTTGAAGCTCAGCAGCGAGTTGTGGCGCGGGCGGAACACCTCGCCCTCGGCGATGCTGGCGGTGTAGCCGGTGTCGCCCAGGCGCACCACATCCTGGAAGCCGTCCTGGTAGATGGGGCCGGTGACCAGGTCGCGACGGTAGCTGCGGTCGTAGTAGCCGCGCGCGACGTTCAGTTCCAGGTGCGCACCGGGCGAGATCACCAGGGCGCCGTCGATCTGCTCGTCGTCGAAGAAGGTGCCGACGCGCAGGCGGCCGTTGGCGGCGCCGCCGTTCTCGGTGACGTCGAACAGGACCTTGCCGCCCGGCATGATGTTGACGTAGCCGTGGGTGACCAGATCGCCGCCGCGCGGCATCAGGGTGCCGTACACGCGCAGACGGTTGAAGCCGTCTTCGCGCCACGACGGGCCGCTGCCCTCGGCCAGTGCGTTGAGGTCCATTGCCGGCGAGGCGATGTCGCCATGACCGACCAGCATGCTGGTCTGCATGACGCGCACTTCAGCCGCGCGCAGAGCGCCGCCTTCCAGGGCGATGGTGCCGTTGTCGACCAGCATGAAGTCCGCGCCGGTGGTGGCGGCGGTGCGCCACACGGCACCGTTGGTGACGCGGATGACGCCCATCGAATCGTCGAGGGTGGATGCGGCGAGATCATTAAGGCGCAGCTTGGACAGCAGCAGGGCCTGGATGCCGGGGTCGCTGAGATAGTCCTGCACCGAGTCCGGACCGATGCCGTTGGGCCCGCGGCTGGACGCGTTGTAGATGGACTGCGCCAGATTGATGTAGGTGGACTGCCAGTCGGTGTTCCAGCGCGCGAAATCGTCATCGACGAACGTCTGCAGCTGGCGGCCGGTGCGCAGGTAGCCGGCGTTGATGTCGCCGGTGACGTTGGCGGTCACGTTGAGCGTGTCGCCCGGGGCGCGGTATTCGGCCGAAGTCATGATGTTGTTGTTGAACATGTCCTCGCCGGCGAAGGTCACGCGCTTGGCGCCGGACCCGTCCGGATCGAAGCTCACCGAGTTGCCGCGGGTGCGCGCCGGATCGGAGAACACCAGCAGGCCGTTGGGCTGCACCACTTCGTACATCGCCTTGCGCAGCAGGCCGGCATCCATGCCACCACCGTAGTTGCCGGTGTAGATCTCGGTCATGCGCGCCGACGGCGTGTAGATCACCTTGCCGCCACTGCTGGCGGCGTGGATCTGCACCGAATCAACGGTCGGCAGGTCGCCGGCCATGTAACGTTCGACGCCACCGGACTGCATGATGGAGCACGAGGAAATGCAGTGGCCGGACACGATGGTGTTCAGGCCGGCCGTGCGGATCACGCCCTGCAGCCACTCACCGGCAATCAGCGCGCCGCCGTTGGAGGTGCGCAGCACCACTTCACGGATCGGACGCCCTTCGGCCTGCGCCTTGGCCAGCAGCGCCGGCAGCGAGACCACGTCGGCGTAGGTCACGCCGCCGCTGAGGAAGATCCGATCGCCCTGTACGTGGTAGCTCATCGCGGCGGCTTCACCCGCCGCGCCCATCGCCGCCACGCCCAGCAGGCCTGCCAACGCCACACTCAACACCGATTGCTTCATGCTTTCTCTCCAGAAAAGGTCCTACCCCGCATCGCGCGGGACCTGTGCAGAACGTGGCGGAACGACGATCTCCCCCAGTCGGGCATCGACATAAAAATGAACGCATTCATTTTCAAAGGGTGGCACTTTCGGCCTTTCACATCCTGTCAACGTCGCGTAATACTCGGGATGCCCGTGATCGTTGCCGTTCGAGGTTCCGTTCTGTCCGCTCCGTCCCCCCTGCTGCGCTACGACCCGGAACCGCTGCCGCGGCCCGAGCGGTTCGCTGCGTTCGTGCGGGACGAGCGCGCGCCGCTGTGCGCCTTCCTGCGCGCGCGGGGGGCCAGTGCAGACGACGCCGAGGACATCGCCCAGGACTGCATGGAACGGCTGATCCGCTACCAGTCGCATGGCAGCGAAGAACTGCGCCTGCTGCTGTACCGGATTGCGCGCAACCGGCTGGCCGACCGCGGGCGGTCACCACACGCGCGCACGCACCTGCCACTGGCCGACGGCGATGGCGCGGCCGAACCGCTCTGCACCGCTCCGGGACCGCTGCGCCAGGCCGAGTCGGGGCAGATGCTGTCCCTGTTGCGGCAGGCGCTGTTCAAGCTGCCCGAGCGCTGCCGCGAGGTGTACCTGCTCAACCGGATCAGCGGCATGAGCTATGCGCAGATCGCCCGCCACCGGGGCATTACCGCCAAGACGGTGGAAAAACACATTGCCCGCGCCCTGCAGGGACTGCGCCAGGAACTGGGCCCCGACACCTTCGGCCAGGACGGAGACACCTGATGCGGGCTGCCACGCACCGCCGCGACGAACCGGCATTCGACCAGGCCGCCCATTGGGTGGCACGACTGGAGGCGCCGGATTGCAGCCGTGCCGAACGCGATGCGTTCGAACACTGGCTGGCCGAAGACCCGGGGCATGTGCGCGCCTGGGTGCAGGCCGAAACGCTGCATCAACAGATGGGCCAGCTGGCCAATGATCCGTGGGTGCGTGCCGGCACGGCGCGGAGTGCGCGCCCGCGCCGTGCGCGATGGCTGCCTGCCGTGGCGATTGCCGCCAGCCTGTGCCTGGCCGTTGGCCTGGTCTGGGCATGGGTGACGGATAGGCAGCCCACGCCGCAGCACTATGCCAACGCCACGCATCTGCCGCAGCAGCGCACGCTGGCCGATGGCAGCCGGGTCACGCTGGATGCCGGCGCGGCGATGACCACCCGGTTCGGGCTGCGGCAGCGCCACATCACGCTGGACCGCGGTCGCATCCAGCTGCAGGTGGCTCCATCGCGCAGGCCGCTGCGGGTGCAGGCGGGCAACAGCACCATTGAGGACATCGGCACCACCTTCCAGGTGGAACGCTGGCAGGACAACCGCATCGACGTGGCGCTGCTGGACGGCGCGGTGGAGGTGCGCAGCGACGGCACGCAGGGCGGACACCTGATGCTGTCGCAGCCGGGCCAGCAGCTGCAGGTGCAGGCATCGGGGCAGATCACGCCCGGCCCCACGCTGCCCCAGGGCACGGCCGATGCCTGGCTGGATGGCCGGCTGGTCTTCGACGCGACGCCGCTGCAGACCGTGGTGGAACGCATGAACCGCTACCACGCCACGCCGATGGTGATCGCCGATCCGGCGATCGCGGCGCTGGCGGTCAGCGGTACGTTCCGTGCGGAGGATCGTGCGGGCCTGCTCGCCGCGCTGGAACAGGGCTGGTCGATCACCGGACAACAGCGCGCCGACGGCGCGCTGGAACTGCGCCGCCGGCACTGACGTCGATGGCCGTACGGGGGGGGCAACGACGGTGGCGGTGGCTGCGATGGCGCGTGTTCGTCGTGGCGATGTCGTGCGCGCTGTCGTGGACACTGATCCCACCGGTGGGCGCGCGCGAACGCGCCGATGTCGGCTACCACATTCCGCGCGGCCCGCTCGCGCCGGCCCTGCAGCAGTGGGCGCGGCAGAGCCAGCGGGTGCTGCTGTTCGATGCCGCCGAGCTGGCCGGCCTGACCACCCCCGGGCTGGACGCCACGCTGGAGGACGATGCGGCGTTGGCCCGCCTGGTCACCGGGTTGCCGGTCCACGTGCTGCAGACGACCCCGGGCGTGTTCGTGGTGCGCCGCGTTGCCGTCGCACCGGCACCGGTGCCCGCGCGACGGCGCCCTGCCCCAGCCCCGTCACCGGTGCTGGGTGCGCAGGTCGAGATGGCGCCGGTGCATGTCACCGGCAGCCGCTTGCCGCGCAGTTCGGTGCAGGCCTCGCTGCCGGTGGTGGTGATCGAGCGCGATGAGATGCTGCGCAGCGGCTACGGCTCGCTGTTCGATCTGCTGCGGCACCTGCCCGGCATGAACGGCCATCCGCCGCTGGCAACCTCGCGCGGGGGCGATTCGCTGTACCTGCCGGTGGGCGCGGCGGCGACCACCAGCCTGGATGGAATGGGGCCGCGTGCGACGCTGTTCCTGGTCAACGGCCGACGTCTGCCGCGCTACCCGATGGTGTCACTGGAACAGGGCGCGCTGACCGACCTGGGCGGCATCCCGCTGAGCTTCGTCGAGCGCATCGAACTGGTGCGCGGCGGGGCGTCGGCCATCTACGGCGCCGACGCGATGTCCGGGGTGGTCAACATCATCCTGCGCGAGCAGGCCGACGGTCCCGAAGCGATGCTGCAGTCGGGCGTGAGCAGCCGTGGCGATGGCGACCAGCAGCGCGTGCAGCTGGCCACCGGCGCCACCCGCGCCAACGGCGACCGCTGGTTTGCCGGCATTGATCTGCAGCGGGTACAGCCGTTGGCCGGCGACAGCCGCGCGTGGCATGTGGAACAGGAGCGCTACCCGATCGGCCTGTTGACCGACAGCGGCCTGTACCTGCCGGCAACGCGCTGTGCGGCGCCGTTGCAGCGCGATGCGGACGGCTGCTGGTTCGACAGTTCGCGTGGCCGCTCGCTGCAGCCGGCGGCCACCACCGTGGCCGCGTACGGACGCTACCGGCATGCGTTCGGCGACGGCCACTACGCGTTTGCCGAAGTGCGCGGCAGCGAGGACCGGCAGCGCTTCGAACTCGGGCCGACCGCGGCCGCGCTGCGCATCGGCGAAGGACTGCTGTTCAACTATGTGTTCCAGGAAGGCGGCAGCGTGCGCCCACGTGTGGAGGCCACTACAGCCGACGTCACCGTGGGCGTGGGCCGCGACCAGGCGGGCCGCAACTGGGACGCCGGGATCAGTCGCCAGCACAGCGCCGTGTCGCTCCACACGGCCGGCACGGTGCGCACCCAGCGCCTGTACGAGGCGGCCCAGCAGGGCTTCCTGCCCGGCTTCAACGCGCTGACCGCGCCGCTGGCCGAGCATCTGTTCCCGGCCATCCGCAACCGCGGCCGCACCGACCAGTGGCAGGCGTGGGCCGGACTGCAGCGCGATCTGGCGCAATGGCCCGGCGGCCCGGTGCAACTGGCCACCGGCCTGGACCTGCGCCACGAGGCCTGGAGCGCGCACCCGGACGCGTTGATCGGCGACGGCGAGCTGGCACTGGGACTGCCGGTGGAGCACCGGCGACTGTCGCGCCTGTCCAACGCCGCCTACGCCGAACTGGGCCTGCCATTCACCGATACCCTGCGCCTGGACGTGGCGGCCCGGCTGGACCGCGATGGCGATGACACCGCGTTCTCGCCGCGTGCCGGGCTGCGCTGGACGCCGTCCGAGCAGTGGTCGCTGCTGTGGTCCAGTGGCCGTGGCTACCGCGCGCCCAGCCTGTTCGAGCGCCGGCGCCCGCCCGGCTACTTCGGCCAGGTGGTGCTGCCCACCTCCAACGCCCTGCCCCGGTGTGCGATCACCGCCGCGCAGGGCTGCGTGGTGGACGTGGGCGTGGTGGAGAACAGCGCCCTCGATCCGGAAACCACACGCAGCCATTCGCTGGGGGTGGTGTGGTCGCCACGCGAGGACCTGTCGCTGTCGCTGACCGGCAATGTGGTCGACCTGCGCAACGAGATCCTGGACCTGCACCCGGCCGATGCGTTCTGGAACCGCGCCACCTGGGTGCTGGATGACGCCGGCCGGCTGCAGGCGCTGCGACTGTCGTTCGACAACATCGGCCGCACGGTGTCGCGCAACTGGGTGTTGCGCGGCGACTACCGGTTCGGCCGGTCGGCCGAGGGGCCGTGGCGGGTATCGCTGGATGCGCTGCGCCAGCAGACGCTGCGCCGCCACCGCGCGCACGGCGAGACGGTCGACCTGCGCGGACATGCCACGCCCACGCTGTCGGCGGTGCTTACCACGCAGTGGCAGAGCGACCGCTGGGACCTCGCGCTGCGCGCCAATTACGTGGGCCGCACCCGCGCATGGCTGCCGGGTGACGCCTGCCCGGCCACGCAGCGCGAGCAGGGCCGTTGCCACAACCCCGACCAGCTGCGCTGGAACCTGCACGTGGGCCGCCAGCTGGGGCCGCGCGTGCTGCTGGCGCTGGATGTGCACAACCTGTGGGACGCGCCGCCGGTCAACTACCTGAGCGGCAACGGCGGGCTGGCGCCGGGGCTGGATGATCCGCTGGGCCGCTACTTCATGATGACGCTGCAGGTGCGCTGAGCGCTGTAACGGACTTTCCCTACCCGCTGCTGAGGCATTCCCTGATTGAATGCGCGAGCCTGTCGTAAAAGGCTCATGCCTTACGTCCGGGGTACCGACCGATCAACCAGGGGATATCCGCTATGGCAGCACGCTATGACCTGAAACGCTCAGGGGATCAGTTCCACTTCACGCTGAAGGCCGGCAACGGCGAAACGCTGCTGTCCAGCGAGCGCTACACCAGCAGACAGAACGCACTGAACGGGATCGAATCGGTGCGCGAGAATGCGCCGCTGGACACGCGTTACACGCGCAGGAACGCCAACAATGGGGCGCCGATGTTCAACCTGAAGGCGGCCAACAGCCAGATCATCGGCACCAGCGAAACGTATTCGTCGGTGACCGCGCGCGAGGCCGGCATCCAGTCGGTGAAGATTAGCGCGCCCGGTGCGACGGTGAACGATCTCACCTGAGCGGGACGGCCCGTCGCCGACGGGCCACCTCATGCGGTGCCGCTAGGCCGAACGCGGCACCGAGCGCGCGATGCAGTACTGCGCGGCGTAGTACGTGGCCAGGATGCACAGCGCCGCGAGCGGCAGGCCGCCGCCGAAGCGGTCCCAGGCCAGGACCGAATCGCTGACCACGAACAGCGCGGCGCCCCACGCCGCCCAGCGTGCGCTGCGCCCCTCCTCACCGGTGGGGCGTGGCCACGCTCCGGCCCGCGCGAGCGCCAGCGTCGCCATCAGCGCCAGCACGGCCACATACACCTCCACCGGCACACGCAGATCGGCAGGCAGCAGCGGCCACAGGCCGTTGAGGTTGGCGCCGGCGAACAGCGCCAGCAGACCCGCGGCGGCCCACAGGCTGCGTCCGCTGCGCCACCCGGCGCGGAAGGCGACGATGTAGCACACGTGCGCGAGCAGGAACGCGAGCAACCCCGGGACGAACGCATCCACCGGCAGCATCAACGCGATGTCGCCGATGCAGGACAGCAGCATGCCGGCCAGCACCGCCCGGCGATAGCCACTGCCGGCCAGCGGTGTCGCACGCCAGACGATGGACGCGATCAGCAGCGTGGTCAGCGGCTTGGCCAGCCAGTGCAGCCAGCGTGCATCGCCCTCCAGTCCGGCGCCGATGATCGCCGCGACCGCCGCGATCAGGATCAGCACATCGCGCAGGCGCGGGCTCATCGCGGCTTCCACAGCTCGGCAAGGCGGTCGGGCCTGCCGCCAATGCGCTCCAGCGACGGATACTTCAGGCCATCGTGGTAGTCCAGCACAACGCTGTCGATGCGGTCCACGCGCTTGACCAGCAACGAGAGCGGCGCCTTGCCGGTGCGTGCGGCGGTGATCGCATCCTTGAGCACCTGGCCGTTGAACACGCGGCCATCCAGGCCCAGCACGGTCATGCCCGGGGCCAGGCCCGCGTTGAACGCGGGGCTGTCCCACAGCACGTCGCTGATGTAGCCGGCGTCGCTGATCGACACGCCGATCGAGTACAGCAGGTTGTTGGTCCTGGCCCGGGATTCCTGCGCCTTGAATGCGTCGTTGGGCGTGTCGGTGTAGACCAGCCTCCAGCCGGCCGCCTCCAGCCCGCCGGTGAGCGGGCCGTGGCCATCCAGACGCTCGCGCAGGAAGGTGGCCCAGTCGAAGGGCGCCACGCCGTTCAAGGTGGTCACCACGTCATCGAAGGTGTACGGATGGACGTTCCAGTCGCCGTCGTTCATGCCGAAGAACGCCTTGGCGAAATCATCCAGTCCGCGTCGGTTGCCGGTAAGCGCGCGCAGCTTGCCCTCCACGTCCAGCCACATCATCTGGCCGCCGGAGTAGTAATCCTCGCTCAACTGGTAGTTGCGGAAGGCCAGTGCGCGGCGCTGGGCGATGGTGGGATCGTTGGTGGTGTCCTGCAGGGTGCGCCAGCCCAGCCCGGGGCGGCCGCGATCGTAGGTGGCGGCGACATTGGCCAGCACGTCGCGGGTCTGCTGCACGCTCCACAGCCCCGAGCGCGCGGCCAGTACCTGGCCCCAGAACTGGGTCTGTCCTTCGTAGAGCCAGAGCAGGCTGTCGCCCATCGGCACGTTGAAGTTCGGCGTGGTCAGGTCCGCGCCACGGCGGTACTTGCCGTTCCAGGAGTGGTTGAACTCGTGCGGCAGCAGGTCGCGTCCCAGCCAGGTCTTGTCCCACTCGGTGAAGTAACCCGGTTCGCCGCTGTTCTCGCTGGAGCGCTGATGCTCCAGGCCGATGCCGCCGAGCTTGTCGGTGAGCGCGAGGAGGAACTCGTAGCGGTCGAAATGACGCGCGCCGTAGAGCTTGTACATCTGCTGCACCAGCGCGCGGTGCGCCTGCAGCTGCTCGGGCTTGGCGACCAGCGATGTGGCCTGGTCGGCAAATACGTTCAGGTGCACCGGTACCTTGGCGCCGGGGTCAAGGTCGAAGCGCTGGAAGTGGCGGCCGGCGAACAGCGGCGAATCGACCAGGTGGTCGTAGCTGATCGGCTTGAACACCACCGTGTCGCCGTCGCGGCGCTCGGTGTCCAACGCGGTGGCGTAGGACCAGCCCGGCGGCAGCGTGACCGTGGCCTGGGCCTGGATGTTGCGGGTGACCACGCCGGCCGGATACAGCGAGTTGGCATTCCACTGCAGGTTGAGCATGTCCGGGGTCATCACCACCCTGCCCTGGGTCCCCCCCTGCGAGGACAGGAACTTGAACTCGGCGACCACCTCGGTGGCGCCCTGCGGCACGTCCACGCGGAAGGCATACACATCGTAGGGGTCGCGCGTCCACGCCAGTGGCGTGCCGTTGGCGGTGACCACCAGGCCAGCGAGCTTGTCGATCGGACCGCTCGGCGAATGGCTGCCGGGCAGCCACTGCGGATACAGCAGGGTCAGCGGACCCGGCCTGGCCGGCACGGTGGCCTTGACCTTGAAGATGCGCCGGCCGATGTCACGTGCGTCCACGTCGATGCGCAGCAGGCCGGGGAAGGCAACGTCCTGCGGCGGCGGCGTCTGCGCATGTACGCCCGAGGCGGACAGGACCAGCAGCACGGAGAGGACGGCGGCACGCAGTTTCATCAGGCTCGGCTTCCAGCATACGAAAGACCCGATGCTAGACCTGCACGTCAGCGAACCACATGGCCAAAGGTCATGCCCCTGGCCGCCGCACCGATCAGGAGATCAGGCGCAGCCGCAGCTCCTTCGGCAGCGCGAACACCATCGACTCGGGCTCGCCATCGAGCTCGCCAATACTGCTGGCGCCCAGTGCCTTGAGCCGCTCGATCACGCCATCGACCAGCACCTGGGGCGCCGACGCGCCGGCGGTGAGACCGATGTGCTGCTTGCCGACAACCCACGCCGGATCGATCTCCTCGGCGCCGTCGATCAGGTAGGACTCCACGCCCTCGCGCCGGGCCAGCTCGCTGAGCCGGTTGGAGTTGGAGCTGTTGGGCGAGCCCACCACCAGCACCAGGTCGCAGCGCTTGGCCAGGTCGCGGACGGCGTCCTGGCGGTTCTGGGTGGCGTAGCAGATGTCGTCATTCTTCGGCCCCTGCATCGCCGGGAAACGGGCGCGCAGTGCGTCGATGATGCTGCGGGTGTCATCCACCGACAGGGTGGTCTGGGTGGTGTAGGCGAAGTTCTCCGGCTGATCCAGCACCAGCGTATCCACGTCCTGGACGTCTTCGACCAGGTAGATCCGACCGTTGCCGCGTTCGCGGTCCCACTGCCCCATCGTGCCTTCCACTTCCGGGTGGCCGGCATGGCCGATCAGCACCACGTCGCGGCCGGCGCGGCAGTGCCGTGCCACTTCCAGGTGCACCTTGGTGACCAGCGGGCAGGTTGCGTCGAACACCTTCAGGCCGCGACGGTCCGCTTCCAGGCGCACGGCCTGGGACACCCCGTGGGCACTGAAGATCACCGTATTGTTGTCCGGCACTTCGTCGAGTTCCTCGACGAAGATGGCGCCGCGGCTTTTGAGGTCGTCGACCACGAAACGGTTGTGCACGACCTCATGGCGCACGTAGATCGGCGCCCCCAGGGTCTCGATCGCGCGCTTGACGATCTCGATCGCACGATCGACACCGGCACAGAACCCACGCGGATTGGCAAGCAACACATCCATCGGTCAGATACTCCGGCCGGCGCGAGCCGGTTATTGCTGAATACAGGGAGGGATTATCCCGCTTTTTTGCTGGCCTTGCCTTCGAACAGCCCGAACACGGCAATGCCCACGGCACCGGCCACGATCGCCGCATCGGCGATGTTGAACGACGGCCAGGCATAACTGCCGATGTACCACTGGATGAAGTCCACCACGTGCCCGTGTACCTGGCGGTCGATGACGTTGCCGATGGCACCGCCGATGACCAGGGCGAAGGGCAGCGCCCGACGCCAGTTGGCGCGGGGGGTTTCCCACAGCCACTTGGCCATCAGGGCGCTGATGGCAACAGCCAGCGCGGTGAAGAACCACAGCTGCCAGCCACCGGCATCGCTCAGGAAACTGAACGCCGCACCGGTGTTGTAGGTGCGGTACCAGTTCCAGACGCCGTCGATGACCGGCACCGGCTGGAACTCGGGCAGGCTGGACAGCACCCAGGCCTTGCTCCACTGGTCCAGGCCGATGACCACCACCGACAGCAGCAGCCACACCAGGGCGTTGGGACGCGGACGCGCGGCGCTCATCAGAACCACCGCCGGTCTTCGCCGGCACCGTCGATGTTGGTCGCGCAGCGACCGCACAGCTCGGGATGGGCGGCCACACTGCCGACATCGGCACGGTAGTGCCAACAACGCACGCACTTCTGCTTGGTGGTCGGCTGGGCGCTGACGAACACCTCGTCAGTGGTTGCCGGACGCACCTGCACATCGCCACTGATCAGCAGGAAGCGCAGTTCCTCGGCCAGCGGCTGCCAGCGCGCGGCGGTTTCCGCATCGGCGGCCACGGTGATCTCCGCTTCCAGCGCGGCACCGATCGCGCCATTGGCGCGCATCGGCTCCAGCACCTTGGCGACCTGCTCGCGCAGGGCCAACAGCTGATCGAAATCGGCGGCGCCCAGCGCGGCATCGGCCGGCAGCGGAGCCAGGCCTTCGTACCAGGTGGCGAACAGCACGTTGTCCTTGCGCTCGCCCGGCAGGTAGCCCCACAGCTCGTCGGCGGTGAAGCTCAGGATCGGCGCGATCCAGCGCGTGAACGCTTCGGCGATGTGATACATCGCGCTCTGCGCCGAACGGCGGCCGCGCGAGTCGGTCGGCATCGTGTACAGGCGATCCTTGGTCACATCCAGGTACAACGAGCCCAGGTCCACGCTGCAGAAGTTCAGCAGCAGCTGCACGATCTCGGCCATGTTGTAGCTGGTGTAGGCGGCCTTGATCTTCTCCTGCACCTCGAAGGCGCGATGCACGATCCAGCGGTCCAGCGCGACCATGTCGGCCGGGGCCACCAGGTGCTGCGCCGGGTCGAAGCCGTCCAGGTTGCCGAGCAGGAAGCGCGCGGTGTTGCGCAGGCGCCGGTAGGCATCGGCGTTGCGCTTGAGGATTTCCTGCGACAGCGACATTTCATTGCTGTAGTCGGCCGAGGCGATCCACAGGCGCAGGATGTCCGCGCCCAGGGTCTTCATGATGTCCTGCGGCTCGATGCCGTTGCCCAGCGACTTGGACATCTTGCGGCCGTGCTCGTCCACGGTGAAGCCGTGGGTGAGGCACTGCTTGTACGGGGCATGCCTGTCGATCGCCACGCCGGTGAGCAGCGAGGACTGGAACCAGCCGCGGTGCTGGTCCGAGCCTTCCAGGTACAGGTCGGCCGGCTTGCCGAAGCCGCGCGCCAGCAGCACGCCTTCATGGGTGACGCCGGAGTCGAACCACACATCAAGGATGTCGGTGACCTTCTCGTAGTGCGGCGCGTCCTCGCCCAGCAGCTCGGCGCTGTCCAGCGAGTACCACACGTCGATGCCCTCGACCTGCACGCGGTCGGCGACCTGCTGCATCAGTTCGACGGTGCGCGGATGCGGCTCGCCGGTTTCGCGGTGGGTGAACAGCGCGATCGGCACGCCCCAGGTGCGCTGGCGGCTGATGCACCAGTCCGGACGGCCATCGACCATGCTGCCGATGCGCGCCTTGCCCCAGCTCGGGAACCAGCCCACGTTCTCGATGGCGGCCATCGCGTCGCGACGCAGGTTGGCCTTGTCCATCGAGATGAACCACTGCGGGGTGGCGCGGAACACCACCGGCGTCTTGTGGCGCCAGCAGTGCGGGTAGCTGTGCTGGATCTCGACGAAGGCCAGCAGCGCGCCGCTGTCGCGCAGCACGTCCACGATCAGCGGCTGTGCCTTCCACAGGTGCACGCCCGCCAGCACCACATCGCCGGCCGGCGGCGTGGAGGGCAGGTACACGCCGCGACCGTCGACCGGATTGATCTGGCCGGCGTTGTACGCGTCCATCAGCCCGTACTGCTGGCTGACCACGAAGTCTTCCTGGCCGTGGCCCGGGGCGGTATGCACCGCGCCGGTACCGTCTTCGTCGGAGACGTGCGCGCCGTTGAGCAGCGGGATGTCGCGCTGGGGGTAGAACGGATGGGCCAGCAGCAGGTTTTCCAGCGCGGCACCGGCGGCGTGGCCGTGCGCCACCACCTCCTGCACGCCGTAGCGGCGCAGCGCGCGCTCGGCGAGGGCGGCGGCGATCACCAGCCAGCGGCGCTTGCCGGCATGCGCCGGGCCTTCGACCAGCGCGTACTGGATATCGGCACCCAGCGACACCGCCAGCGAAGCCGGCAGCGTCCACGGCGTGGTCGTCCAGATCGGCACGGCCACCTCAACATCGGCCGGCAGGCTGACGCCGAAGCGTGTGGCCAGCTGCGCCGGGTCGCGCGCCACGTAGGCGACGTCGATCGCCGGCGAGGTCTTGTCCTGGTACTCGATCTCGGCCTCGGCCAGCGCCGAGCCGCAGTCGAAGCACCAGTGCACCGGCTTGGCGCCGCGCACGATGTGGCCGTTGGCGAATACCTTGGACAGCGCGCGGATCTCGTTGGCCTCGAAGTCGAAACTCAGCGTCTTGTACGGGTTGTCCCAGTCACCGATCACGCCCAGGCGCTTGAAGTCGCGGCGCTGCAGTTCGATCTGCTCTTCGGCGAACTCGCGGCACTTCTGGCGGAACTGTACGGCGTCGAGCTTGGTGCCGACCTTGCCCCACTTCTTCTCGACCGCGATCTCGATCGGCAGGCCGTGGCAGTCCCAGCCCGGCACGTAGGGCGCATCGAAGCCGGCCAGGTAGCGCGACTTGACGATGATGTCCTTGAGGATCTTGTTGACCGCATGGCCCAGGTGGATCTGGCCATTGGCATAGGGCGGGCCGTCGTGCAGCACGAACAGCGGGCGACCCTGCGCGTTCTCGCGCAGGCGGGCGTACAGGCCCTCGTCTTCCCAGCGCGACAGAATGCCCGGCTCGCGCTTGGGCAGGTCGCCGCGCATCGGGAATTCGGTTGCCGGCAGATGAAGGGTGGCTTTGTAGTCCTGGCTCACGCAGTGGCTCGCAATCTGTGTTCGGAAAGGATGTGGCGCGCCTGTTCGGCGTCACGGTGCATCTGGTCGGTCAGCGCCGCCAGGTCATGGAACTTTTCTTCATCGCGCAGCTTGGCCACGAACTCCACTTCGATGTGGCGCCCGTAGAGGTCGCCCTGGAAGTCGAACAGGTGCGCTTCCAGCAGCGGCTCCACCCCGTCCACCGTGGGCCGGGTTCCGAAGCTGGACACCGAGGGCCACGGCTGGTCGAACACGCCATGCACCCAGGTGGCATAGATGCCCGACAGCGCCGGCGTCTTCGGGAAGCGCAGGTTGGCAGTCGGGAAACCGAGGGTACGGCCCAACTGGCGGCCGCGCACCACCCGGCCACCGATCGCATAGGGGCGGCCCAGCAGGTCGGCGGCGTGGCTGAAATCGCCGGCACGCAGCAGCTGGCGGATGCGGGTGCTGGAAATGCGCTCGCCGCGCAGGTCCACCGGTTCGATCTCGCCGGCACTGAAGCCACGGTCGGCACCCATCGCCTGCAGCAGGGCCAGGTCGCCCCTGCGGCGGTTGCCGAAGCAGAACTCCGGTCCGATCCAGACCTCGCGCGCGCTCAGCCGCTGCACCAGCAACTGCTCCACGAACGCCTCGGCCGGCATCGCGGCCATGCGCGCATCGAAGCGCAGCAGGCCGATTCCGTCCACGCCCAGTTCGCGCAGCATCGCCACCTTGTCGCGGGCCAGGGTCAGCCGCGGCGGTGGTTCGCCCTGGGCGAAGTACTCGCGCGGCAACGGCTCGAACGCAACCGCCACGGCGGCCACGCCCATCGCGCGCGCACGCGCTACCGCGTGGCGCACCAGCGCACGATGGCCCAGGTGCAGGCCGTCGAATGCACCGATGCAGACCACGCTTCCGTGCGGGAACAACGGCCCGCCCTCAACGCTTCTAAACAGCCTGCTCATCAACTTGGAATGCGGCCCACCGGGGCCGATGCTTTGCAAGGGATAGCCATGAAGTATAGCCGGGTGCCCGCCGGATCAATGCTCGCGCAGGTGACGCGGGCGGAAGCCCATCGCCACCAGGGCCAGCAGATAGGTCAGACCACCGCCGCCGACCAGCGCGGCCAGGTTGCCGATGCGATGCCACTTGTCCATCCCGGTGAAGTCGGACATCAGCTGCAGCAGGCCCAGCAGCACCGCCACCATCGCCGCGCAGGCCAGGCCCAGCTTCGTCACATAGCCCACCCAGCCCGGCCGCGGCTGGTACACCCGGGTCTTGCCCAGCCAGTACCAGAGCAGGCCAAGGTTCAGGTAACTGGACAGCGCGCTGGCGATGCCCAGGGCCAGGTGCAGGCCGGGCTGCTTGCCCAGTGCCACCCAGACCCCCTGCGCCTTCAGCGCCTCCGGCACCATTACCTGGTACAGCACCGCCAGCAGCGCGAAATTGAAGACCATGTTGGCCACCAGGGCGACCAGGCCGGCACGCACCGGGGTGCTCGTGTCCTGCCGGGCGTAGAACGCCGGCAGCACCACTTTGAGCAGGGCGAACGCCGGCAGGGCCAGGCTCAGTCCGTACACCGACAATGCGGTCATCCGGGTGTCGAACGGGGTGAACTGGCCGTGCTGGAACAGCGTGGCGATCAGCGGTTCGGCCAGCAGCAGCAGGCCAAGCATGGCTGGCACCGCGATCAGCAGCGTGGTGCGCAGGCCCCAGTCCAGGGCATTGGAGAAGCCTACCTTGTCGGTACTGACGTGATGGCGGGCCAGCGCGGGCAGGATCACCGTGCCCAGCGCCACCCCGAACACGCCCAGCGGCAGTTCCAGGAAGCGGTCGGCCAGCGACAGCCAGGACTGCGAACCGTCGGTGAGCTTGGCGGCGATCACGGTGTCCAGCAGCAGGTTGATCTGGGCCACGGAGGAGCCGAACAGGGTCGGCACCATCAGGGTCAGCACCTTGCGCACGCCGGGATGGGTCCAGCCCCAGCGCGGCAGCGTGAGCAGGTTGATGCCCTTCAACGAGGGCAACTGGAACAGCAGCTGCAGCAGACCCGCCGCCAGCACGGCCCAACCCAGGGCCAGAATCTGCTTTTCGGGGGTGCCACCCAGCCGCGGGGCCAGCCACAGCGCGCCGGCGATCATGCACAGGTTGAGGATGACCGGGGTCAGCGCCGGCATCGCGAAGCGCTGGAAGCTGTTCAGCGCCCCGCCGGCCAGGGCCGTCAGCGAGACGAACAGCAGGAACGGGAAGGTCAGCCGGAACAGGTCCACCAGCAGCCCGTGCTTGGCCGGATCGGTCTCGACGCCGCTGGAGAACAGTGTGGCCAGCTGCGGGGCGAAGATCAGCGCCAGCGCAGTCACCAGCAGCAGCACCCCGCCCAGGGTACCGGCCACCCGCGACATCAGCTCGCGCAGCTCGGCATGCGGACGGGTTTCCTTCACCTCCGTGAACACCGGCACGAAGGCGGTGGCGAACGAGCCCTCCGCGAACAGCCGGCGCAGGAAATTGGGCACCCGGAAGGCGACCCAGAAGGCGTCGGTCACCGCATTGGTGCCGAACGTGGTGGTCACGGCCAGGTCGCGTACCAACCCCAGTACGCGCGAAATCATGGTCATGCTGCTGAACGACAGCAGGCCCCGCAACATCTTCGGTGAACTCACCCGTGTTCCCTCTTGACAATTGACTTGACGTACATTTTTCGAGCCATCATACTTTCCAGCTTGCTGTTCCCATTACACCGATTTTTCAGGAAACCACCACTGTGGCCAATATCAAGTCCGCCAAGAAGCGCGCCAAGCAGACCGTCGTGCGCAACGCGCGCAATACGGCTCAGCGTTCGATGCTGCGCACCGCTGTCAAGAAGGTGATCAAGGCTCTGGATGCCAATGACGCCGCCGGCGCCGAGGCAGCCTTTGCCGTCGCCCAGCCGATCCTCGACCGTTTCAGCTCGCGTGGTCTGATCCACAAGAACAAGGCCGCTCGCCACAAGAGCCGCCTGACCGCGCGCATCAAGGCCCTCAAGGCCGCCTGATACGGCGAAGTGACTGCCGGAAGCCCTGCTTTCGGCGGTACAGAAAAGCCCGGCCCTGGCCGGGTTTTTTGTTGGGCGGCATCCACGTGCGGCGTGCGCGCCGCGGACCGCACAGCGCCCGGCAGTGCGGCGCGGGATACCGGCGGCACCACAGAAAAACCCGGCCGAAGCCGGGTTGTTCAGGGGCGCGCGGATGCGCTCAGTACGCATCGCGCGCTTGCGCCTCGTCTTCCTTCTGGCGGTCGAAGAAGGCCATGATGTTGGTCATGATCGGCCAGGTGCCTTCACGACCCAGTGCCGAGACCAGGTACCACGGCTGGGTCCAGCCCAGCTCGGCGATGATCTTCTCGGCGGCGGCCTTGGCCTCGTCCTCGAACATCAGGTCGGCCTTGTTGAGCACCAGCCAGCGCGGCTTCTGCAGCAGCTCCGGATCGTGCTTCTCCAGCTCACGCTCGATCGCGCGCACCTGCTCGATCGGCGACACGCCCTCCACGCCGCCTTCCATCGGGGAGATGTCCACGAGGTGCAGCAGCAGGCGGGTGCGCTGCAGGTGGCGCAGGAACTGCGCACCCAGGCCAGCGCCATCGGCCGCCCCTTCGATCAGGCCGGGAATGTCGGCGATCACGAAGCTGCGGTAATTCTCGACCCGGACCACGCCCAGATTCGGATACAGGGTCGTGAACGGATAGTCCGCCACCTTCGGGGTCGCCGCGGACACCGCACGGATCAGGGTGCTCTTGCCGGCGTTCGGGAAGCCGAGCAGGCCAACGTCGGCCAGCAGCTTCAGCTCCAGCTTGAGCAGACGCTCCTCGCCCTCCTCGCCCGGCAGCGCCTGGCGCGGCGAACGGTTGGTGGAGCTCTTGAAGTGCATGTTGCCCAGGCCGCCCTTGCCCCCCTTGGCCACCAGCAGGCGATCGCCATGCCCGGTCAGATCGCCGATCACTTCGTCGGTGCTGACGTTGATGACCACGGTGCCGACCGGCACGGTGATGACCAGGTCTTCGCCGCCCTTGCCGTAGGCCTGGCGGCCCATCCCGTTCTCGCCGCGCTGCGCCTTGAAGATGCGCTCGTGGCGGAAGTCCACCAGGGTGTTGAGGTTTTCGTCGGCGCGGATCCACACGCTGCCGCCGTTGCCGCCATCACCGCCGTCCGGGCCGCCCAGCGGAATGAACTTCTCGCGACGGAAACCGACGCAGCCGTTGCCGCCATTGCCGGCGGTGACCTGGATTTCTGCTTCGTCTACAAGTTTCATGATTCTGGATGCCAACTGGAGGCGGCGGGCAGCGGATGCGCCCGACCGCAGAGTCTAACGTCCCCGGTACGATCCAGGGACGGCGGCGGGAAGGATCCCGCCCGGTATGCGTTCAACAAAAACAAAAACCCCGCCGAAGCGGGGCTTTCGTCAGCGGCCCCACGCCGAGGCGTGGGCGCCTGCGTGTCGCGAAGATCAGGCTTCGGCGACGACGCTGACGGTACGACGCTTCTTCGGGCCCTTCACCGAGAACTCCACCTTGCCGTCGATCAGCGCGAACAGGGTGTGGTCACGGCCCAGGCCAACGCCGGAACCCGGGTGGAACTGGGTGCCGCGCTGACGCACGATGATGTTGCCGGCATCGATGGCCTGGCCACCGAAGATCTTGACGCCGAGGTACTTCGGGTTGGAGTCGCGACCGTTGCGCGATGAGCCTACGCCCTTTTTATGTGCCATGACTGCTTCTCCTTATTACTTGCTGCCACCGGCGATGCCGGTGATCTCGATTTCGGTGTAGTACTGACGGTGACCCTGGCGCTTCATGTGGTGCTTACGGCGACGGAACTTGATGATCCGGACCTTGTCGGCACGACCCTGGGACACGACCTTGGCGGTGACCGAAGCGCCGCTCAGTGCGTCGCCCAGCTTGATGCCATCGCTGTCGCCCAGCATCAGGATGTTGTCGAACTTGATCTCGTTGCCAACGTCGACATCGAGCTTTTCAACGCGGAGCGTTTCGCCCTGCGCCACGCGGTATTGCTTACCGCCGGTTACCAGTACTGCGTACATGACCAGACTTCCTCTGTAGTTATTGTGGTCTATGGACTGCCGCCATCGAGGGCGGACAGAAGCGGAATTTTAATGACTCACCCCGGCCCGGGTCAACCCACCCCCGGGTCTGGGGCGCAATCGCCTGAACCCCGTTCAGGTTGAGGCCCAGCCGGTCTCAGGGAATGAGACACGGGGCTGGCAATGTCGCCGATTGCCCCCAAATCCCAAGCTCGGTAGGCTGACCGATTGCCGTCTCCGCTTGCCCCACCCGCTTGCCGACCCCCGGGTCGAAGCCCCACAACGGATCCCCCATGGCGATGGATTTCATCCGCATCCGCGGCGCGCGGACGCACAATCTCAAGAACATCGATCTCGACCTGCCCCGCGACAAGCTCATCGTCATCACCGGCCTGTCCGGCTCGGGCAAGTCCTCGCTGGCGTTCGACACGATCTACGCCGAAGGCCAACGCCGCTACGTGGAGTCGTTGTCGGCCTATGCCCGGCAGTTCCTGAGCGTGATGGAGAAGCCGGACCTGGACCACATCGAGGGTCTGTCCCCGGCGATCTCGATCGAGCAGAAGTCGACGTCGCACAACCCGCGTTCGACCGTCGGCACGATCACCGAGATCTACGACTACCTGCGTCTGCTGTACGCCCGTGTCGGCAGCCCGCGCTGCCCCGACCACGGCTACCCGCTGGAAGCGCAGACGGTCAGCCAGATGGTCGATCACGTTCTGACCCTGGACCAGGAACAGCGCTACATGCTGCTGGCCCCGGTGATCCGCGAACGCAAGGGCGAGCATGCCCAGGTGTTCGACCAGCTGCGCGCGCAGGGGTTCGTGCGCGTGCGCGTGGACGGCGTGCTGCATGAAATCGATGCGGTGCCGCCGCTGGCGCTGCGCCAGAAGCACACCATCGAAGCGGTGATCGACCGCTTCCGCCCGCGCGAGGACATCAAGCAGCGCCTGGCCGAGAGCTTTGAAACCGCGCTCAAGCTCGGCGACGGCATGGTCTCGGTGCAGTCGCTGGATGTCGAAGACGCGCCGGCCCATCTGTTCTCGTCCAAGTACAGCTGCCCGGTCTGCGATTACTCGCTGCCGGAGCTGGAACCGCGCCTGTTCTCGTTCAACTCGCCGGTGGGCGCCTGCCCCGGCTGCGACGGCCTGGGCATGGCCGAGTTCTTCGATCCCTCGCGCGTGGTTGTGCACCCGGAGCTGTCGCTGTCGGCCGGCGCCGTGCGCGGCTGGGACCGCCGCAATGCCTATTACTTCCAGCTGATCGCCTCGCTGGCCAAGCACTACAGGTTCGACGTGGACGCGCCGTGGCAGAGCCTGCCCGAGGACGTGCGCCAGGCCGTGCTGTACGGCAGCGGCGAGGAGACCATCACCTTCACCTACTTCACCGAGGCCGGCGGGCGCACCCAGCGCAAGCACCGCTTCGAGGGCATCATTCCCAATCTCGAGCGCCGCTACAAGGAAACCGAATCGGCGGCGGTGCGCGAGGAACTGGCCAAGTACATCAGCGAACGCGACTGCCCCGAGTGCCACGGCGCGCGCCTGAACAAGGCCGCCCGCCATGTGTTCGTGGCCGACCGTGCGCTGCCGGAACTGGTGGTGCTGCCGATCGACGAGGCGCTGAAGTTCTTCAGCGGCATGAGCCTGCCGGGCTGGCGTGGCGAGATCGCCGGCAAGATCGTCAAGGAGATCGGCGAGCGGCTGGGCTTCCTGGTCGATGTGGGCCTGGATTACCTCACCCTGGAGCGCAAGGCTGACACTCTGTCCGGTGGCGAAGCCCAGCGCATCCGGCTGGCCAGCCAGATCGGTGCGGGCCTGGTCGGCGTGATGTACGTGCTCGACGAGCCGTCCATCGGCCTGCACCAGCGCGACAACGAACGCCTGCTCGGCACCCTCACCCGCCTGCGCGACCTGGGCAACACGGTGATCGTGGTCGAGCATGACGAAGACGCCATCCGCCTGGCCGATTACGTGCTGGACATCGGCCCGGGCGCGGGCGTGCACGGCGGCGAGATCGTCGGCCAGGGCACGCTGCAGGACATCCTGGATGCACCGCGCTCGCTCACCGGCCAGTACCTGTCGGGCAAGCGCGCCATCGAGATTCCGGCGCGCCGGCACAAGCCCAACCCGAAGATGACGCTGCACCTGCGCGGTGCCAGCGGCAACAATCTCAAGGGCGTGGACCTGGACATTCCGTCGGGTCTGCTGACCTGCATTACCGGCGTGTCCGGCTCGGGCAAGTCGACGCTGATCAACGACACCCTGTTCTCGCTGGCCGCCAACGAGATCAACGGTGCCTCACACCCGATCGCGCCGTACAAGGAGGTCGACGGGCTGGACCTGTTCGACAAGGTGGTGGACATCGACCAGTCGCCGATCGGCCGCACGCCGCGCTCGAACCCGGCCACCTACACCGGTCTGTTCACCCCGCTGCGCGAGCTGTACGCGCAGGTGCCTGAAGCGCGTGCGCGCGGCTATTCGCCGGGGCGCTTCAGCTTCAACGTCCGCGGCGGCCGCTGCGAAGCCTGCCAGGGCGATGGCCTGATCAAGGTGGAAATGCACTTCCTGCCGGACGTGTACGTGCCCTGCGATGTGTGCCACGGCAAACGCTACAACCGCGAAACGCTGGAGATCCTGTACAAGGGCTACAACATCAACGACGTGCTGCAGATGACCGTCGAAGATGCGCTGAAGCTGTTCGAGCCGGTGCCGTCCATCGCACGCAAGCTGGAAACGCTGGTCGATGTGGGCCTGAGCTACATCAAGCTGGGCCAGAGCGCGACCACCCTCTCCGGCGGTGAAGCGCAGCGCGTGAAGCTGTCCAAGGAACTGTCGCGGCGCGATACCGGCCGCACCCTGTACATCCTCGACGAGCCAACCACCGGCCTGCACTTCCACGACATCGAAGCGCTGCTCGGCGTGCTGCACAAGCTGCGCGACGAGGGCAACACGGTGGTGGTGATCGAGCACAACCTGGATGTGATCAAGACCGCCGACTGGATCGTCGATCTGGGTCCGGAGGGCGGCCACCGCGGTGGCACCATCCTGGTCACCGGCACGCCGGAAGACGTGGCCGCGCACCCGGCTTCGTACACCGGCCAGTTCCTGGCCAAGATGCTGCCCTCGATCACTGCGCGCCCGGAGCGCCCGGCCGCCGTGGCCAACAAGCCTGACGCCCGCCCTCCCCGCAAGGTCAAGCCGGAAAAGCCGGCCAGGAAGGCAGCCGCTGCCAAGAGTACCGGCAAGGCCAGCAAGACCGGCACCACCCGCAAGAAGAAGGACGCCTGATGAGCACCGACCACACCATCCTTGCCCGCGTACCGATCAGCGTGCGCTGGCGCGACATGGACAGCATGGGCCACGTCAACAACGCCAAGTACATCTCCTATCTGGAGGAGGCGCGCGTGCGCTGGATGCTGGGCGTGGACGGCGTATCGATGACCGACCGCATCGCCCCCGTGGTGGCGGCCACCAACGTCAATTACCGCCTGCCGATCGTGTGGCCCAACGACATTGTGGTGGAACTGTTCGTGGAGCGGCTGGGCAACAGCAGCATCACCATCGGACATCGCATCGTGGACCAGCAGGACGACACCCGCCTGTATTCGGACGGCAACGTGGTGGTGGTGTGGATGGACACTCAGACCGGCAAAAGCGCGCCACTGCCGGATGCGATCCGCAACGCCTCGTAGCGCCGGGTTCCACCCGGCTGCGGTTGATCCGCCTATCCGGCCCCGATCAGTACCGCGCGTTGTCAGGGCGTCGCTCTGCGCACCTGCAGGGTGGCGTCCACCTTGCGGCCGTCTTCCAGGCTCAGCCGCAGCGGAACCTGTCCGCCTTCCTTCAGGGCGATGGCAGGCTGCATCAGCATCAAGTGCAGGCCACCGGGTTTCAGGTTCACCGTGGCGCCCGGTGCGATCGGCATCCGCTCGACCTCGCGCATCCGGCTGACGCCATTGACCAGGGTGGTCTCATGCAGCGACACATCGCCGAATGCCCGGCTGCCCGCGCCGACCACCACCACGGCATTCGGGCAGTCATTGCGGATCCGCCCGTAGCCGGCCGCCATCGGCATCGCGCCCGGCGGCAGGCGCACCCAGCCCTCACGCACGGTCACGCACGCAGGTTCGGCCGCCGCGGCCGATGCTGCGAACGCACACAGGCCCAACAATACGCACACGAATGGTTTGGTTATCATCGCCTCAGTTCCCTGTCCGCAACGAGATCGCAGCATGACGACGCTTATCGAGGTGATCAACCACGGCCCCATCCGCGAGCTGCGGCTGGCACGCCCGCCGGTGAACGCACTGGACACCGAGCTGTGCCGTCACCTGATCCATGCGGTCAACCAGGCCATGACCGACGATGTGCACGGCATCGTGCTGTCCGGCAGCGAGCGCATCTTCAGCGCCGGCATGGATGTGCCGCACCTGCTCGGCCACGGTGAGGACAGGCACAAGCTGCTGGACAGCTGGCAGGCGTTCTTCGGCGCAGTGCGCACCCTGGCCGAATGCCGCGTACCGGTGGTGGCGGCACTGACCGGGCATGCGCCGGCCGGCGGTTGCGTGCTGGCCCTGTGCTGCGACTACCGGGTGCTGGCGCGCAGCGCGGACCCGGCCCAGCCGACGGTGATCGGACTGAACGAGGTGCAGGTCGGCCTGGTGGCGCCGGAAGGCATCCAGCGCCTGATGCGTCGCGTGGTGGGCCATCACCGCGCCACCCAGTTGCTGATCGGCGGGGAGATGGTGCCGGCCGAGCGCGCGCTGGCCATCGGCCTGGTGGACGAACTGGCCGACGCGCCGCAGGTGGTGCCGCGCGCGGTGGCCTGGCTGCAGCGCCTGCTGAAGCTGCCGCGCCAGCCGATGCTGCTCACCCGCGCCATCGCACGCACCGATCTGCATGAAGCGCTGCATCCTGACCTGATCCAGCTGGACCGCTTCGTGGAGGCCTGGTACGCCCCGGACGCCCAGCAGGCACTCCAGACCCTGGTCGCCCGGCTGGGCAAGGCCTGACCAGCACGCGGGGGCCGTCATGCCGGCCAGCGGCCGGCGCTGCCCTATAATTCGGGTTCGCCCCCCTCTGCTGGTTGCCTCCCTTGTCCGACACGCACGAACCCGTCGTTTCCGAGCTGATCGACCTGCTCACGCTCGAACGCCTGGAAGACAACCTGTTCCGCGGCCAGAGCCGCGACATCGGCACCAAGTATGTGTTCGGTGGGCAGGTGCTGGGCCAGGCGCTGTCGGCCGCGCAGGCCACGGTGGACAACGGCCGCCACGTGCATTCACTGCACGCCTATTTCCTGCGTGCCGGCAACATCGACCACCCCATCGTCTACGACGTGGACCGCACCCGCGATGGCGGCAGCTTCTCGGTGCGCCGGGTCACCGCGATCCAGCACGGCAAGGTCATTTTCTTCTGCGCGGCCTCGTTCCAGCAGGCCGAGAGCGGTGCCGAGCATCAGCACAAGATGCCGGAAGTGCCGCAACCTGAAGACATCGAACCCAACCGCCCGCTGCCGCCGGAGGTGCTCGAACGCCTGCCGATCAAGGTCCAGCGCTGGCTGTCGCGCGGCGGCCCGTTCGAGTTCCGCCACGTGTACCCGCGCGACGAACTCAACCCGCCCAAGCGGCCGCCCTATCACCAGGTGTGGCTGCGGTTGAACGAAACCGTGGGCGATGCCCCCGAGCTGCATCAGGCCCTGCTGGCCTATGCCTCGGACTTCCACCTGCTCGGCACGGCCACGTTCCCGCACGGCATCAGCTATTACCAGCCACACGTGCAGATGGCCTCGCTTGACCACGCCATCTGGTTCCACCGCCCGTTCCGCGCCGACGACTGGCTGCTGTATTCGCTGGACAGCCCCAGCGCGCAGGATTCGCGCGGCCTGGCCCGTGGCCAGTTCTTCACCCGCGACGGTGTACTGGTCGCCAGCACCGCGCAGGAAGGGCTGATCCGCGTGGTCACCGACAGTGCCGCGGCCGCCGCCGTCCCGGCCAAGGACTAATTCGATATGCGTCAGATTTTCAGCAGCCAGCGCGTGGAAACCGTGGAAGGCGTGGCCCAGCTGCTGCGCGATGCGGGCATCGACGTGCGCATCACCAACGGGCGCTCGTACCACAGCAAGCGCGGCAGCCAGTTCAGCTACCTGGACACCAGCAAGGCGTCCACCCACCCGACCCTGTGGGTGGTGCATGCCGACGATCAGCCGCGCGCGCGTGAGATCCTGCGCGACGCACGCCTGCTGGAAACCACCCGGCGCGACCACCCCACCGCCGAGTTCGCCTTCCGCGACCAGGTAGGCGAGGTGGCGCCGCGCCGCAACTGGGCCTGGCGCATCCGCATCGGCCTGCTGCTGGTCATCGCAGCAGTGGCGATGGTGGTGATGATGCGCCACCGTGGCGCGCCCACGACGGAGCCCGTGCAGACCCGGCAGGCGCCACCGCAGGCACCGGCCACCCAACCGGCACAGGAAGAGGAAGACGTCCGCGTGCGGATCACGCCGGCACAGCAACCGTAAGCCGCGTCCGGCGGTCACATTCCCTGCCCTGCCCCGTCATGATGTCACTCTCCCCAGGGACCGATGCCATGACGCCACACCCGTTGACCGCCACACTGGAGCGCGAACTGCCCGCCGCTGCGGGCGGCTGTCAGCAGTCCTACGGCCGTATCGTGCTGGCCTGCCAGAACACGGTGACCGCGATCGCCCTGGCGATCACCCGCGACGTGCAGGCCAGCGAGGACATCGCGCAGGAGGCCTTCATCAAGGCCTGGCAGCAGCTCAACCAGCTGCACAGCCACGCCAGCTTCCTGCCGTGGCTGCGCCAGATCACCCGCAACCTGGCCCGCGACTGGCTGCGCGCCAACCGCGGCCGGCCACTGTCGGGAGAGGCGGCCGAGATGGCGATCAGCATGGCCGCCGATCCCCGTCCCAGCGCGCCGGAGTACCTGCAACGGGTGGAAGAAGAAGTGGCCGCCGAGGAAATCATTTCAGCGCTGCCCGAAGACAGCCGCGAAACGCTGCTGCTGTATTACCGCGAGGGCCAGCGTTCCCAGCAGGTGGCCGACCTGCTCGGGTTGAGCGATGCCGCCGTGCGCAAACGGCTGTCGCGGGCGCGGGCCACGGTACGCGAGGAGATGCTGCGCCGCTTCGGCGACTTTGCCCGCAGTTCGGCGCCCAGCGCGGCGTTCGCCACCACGGTGGTGTCGATGGCGCTGGTCGCTGCGCCCGGCACGGCCAGTGCGGCGATCCTGATCGGCACCGGCATCGGTACCGGCAAGCTCGGGTTGGGGGGTGCCAGCCTGTCCGGCGGCGCGGCGATGGGCTCGCTGGGCGCCGCCGCCAGCCAGAGCCACCTGTTTGGCAGTGGCTTCGACTGGGGCGCGGCGGTGGGCGGCATGGTGGGCGGCGTAGTCGGCAGCTACCTCGGCGGGCGCTACCTGATGCGCTATGCGGAAACCGACGCCGAGCGCGCGGCCGTGCGCGGGTTCGTGCACTACAGCACCTTCACCGCCATGCTGATGTGCATGGCGGTTTTCGTTCTGACCGCGCTGCAGGCCACGTGGTATTGGCCGCTGATCGCGCTGGTGATCGGGCTGGCCGTCGTCAACTACCAGTGCCTGGTGCCGCTGCAGCGGATCATGGCGCCGATGATCGCCCGCGATGCCGCCCGCCACGGACGCAGCGGGCCAACGTGGACCTACCAGTGGATGTACGGCGGCAAGGCGATGATGGCGGTGAACCTGCTGATGCTCGTGGTGATCGCCGGGGTGATCGCCCGGGGCGTCCGGCTGGGGCATGCCTGAGGCCGGACAGCACACCGCCGGTCGATGACCGGCGGTGTGGGGTGCCGGGCCGGGGCCCGGCGGTGCGTTGCGATGGGCGGACGCTGCGTCAGCGGGCCTTCGGTGCCGGCGGAGCGTCACCCCGGTGACCGCCGCGCGGACCACCGAACGGGCCCTTGGCGGCGTCGAACTCGGCCTTGCTGATCTGGCCGTCCTTGTTGGTGTCGGCGGCAGCGAACCACGCATCGCGGTGCTGCTTCATGCGCAGCTCGCGGTCGGCTTTGTCCAGGTAGCCATCCTTGTTGACGTCCATCTGGTCGAAGCGCGCGGCCAGGCGCGGATCAGCCTTGGCCTCCTCGCGGCTGATACGGCCGTCCTTGTTGGTATCCAGCCTGGCCAGCATGTCGCCGCGGCCACCCGGGCCACGACCGTGCCGCTTGCCATGCCAGCGCGGCAGTTCTTCGCGCGAGAGCTTGCCATCCTTGTTGGCGTCCAGGGTGTCGAACTTGGCGGCAAGACGCGGCGCCTTGGCCGCCTCGGTGCGGTCGATGAAACCGTCGCCGTTGGTGTCCAGCGTGGCGCGGGCCGGCGCACCGGTCGGGGTCGGGGCATCGGCGGCCACCGCCAGACCGGTCGCACCGGTGGTCATCAGCAGGGCCATCAGCAGAAGGGGGTTGCGATTGCGCATGGGTCACTCCGGTTCGTAGGGAAATCCGTGTGCGGTGCGTGGGCACCCACACCGGTAACAACGCGCGGGCGCCGTCGGGGTTGACCGTCCCGGCGGCCGTGTTCATTTGGCAGACAGTCGCGCCGCCTGCGACGGCCGGGCGCTATGCTGGGCGCATGGCAATACACGGCGACCGCGACGACGAGCTGCGACTGTTCCAGACCGGCGACCACCCCTGTGGCTACTGGCCGGACCGGGCCGCGCGCGACCTGGTGCTCGACCCCCACGACGCACGCCTGGGGTCCCTGTACCCGATGGCGCTGAGCTGGGGCTTCCGCCGCTCGGGCGATCTGGTCTACCGCCCGCACTGCGCGCAGTGCCATGCCTGCGTGGCGGTGCGTGTCCCGGTGGCGCGCTTCGCGCCAGACCGCAGCCAGCGCCGCTGCCTGGCACGCAACGCCGACCTTGAGGTGCGGATCGTGGCAGCCGAACAGACCGACGAGCAGTTCGCGCTGTACCACCGCTACCTGACCCATCGCCACGCCCAGGGCGGCATGGACGAACACGGCCCGCACGAGTTCGACCAGTTCCTGATCGGGCAATGGTCGCAGGGCCGCTTCCTGGAGGTGCGCGGGCCGGGCCAGCCGGGGCACCGCGGCGACCTGCTCGGCGTGGCCGTCACCGACGTCACCCCGCAGGGGCTGTCGGCGGTGTACACCTTCTTCGATCCGGACCAGGCCGCGCGCGGCCTGGGCACCTTCGCGATCCTGCAGCAGATCGCCTGGGCCCGTCGCGAACAGTTGCCACACCTGTACCTGGGCTACTGGATCCGCGACCACCGCAAGATGGACTACAAGCGCCGCTTCCGCCCGCTGGAGGCCTACGACGGCCGCCGCTGGCACGATTTCGACGACGACCGGGACGGGCGCTGACGCACCGCTGACATCGCGTCGGGTGCAGAATATGCGCATGAAAGCCCATCCCCTGATCCTTGCCCTGGCCCTGCTGTGCAGCGCCTGCGCCCAGAGCCCCGTCAAGACCGCCGCCATGCCGGACACGTCCTCCGCGCCCCTGCGGATTGCCACCTACAACACCTCGCTGTACAGCGACGAGACCGGCGGGCTGATCGCCGAGCTGGAAGGCGACAGCGAGCACGCACGCAAGATCGCCGCAGTGCTGCAGCAGGTCCGCCCGGACCTGGTGCTGCTCAACGAGTTCGACTACGACGACGCCCACCGCGCCGCCGACCTGTTCCAGCAGCGCTACCTGGGCACCGCCCAGCCCGGCGGCGGCGAGCCGCTGCACTACGCCTACCGCTATCTCGCCCCGGTCAACACCGGCGTACAGAGCGGGCTGGACCTGGACAACAACGGTGAGATCGGCGGCGACGGCCGCGCCCGCGGCAACGATGCCTGGGGCTACGGCCTGCACCCGGGCCAGTACGGCATGCTGGTGCTGTCGCGCTACCCGATCGATGCGGACAAGGTCCGCAGCTTCCAGTTGCTGAAGTGGAGCACGATGCCGGGCGCGCTGCGGCCGATCGATCCGCGGACGGGCACCTCCTTCTACAACGACCACGTGTGGTCGCAGCTGCGCCTGTCCTCCAAATCGCATTGGGACGTGCCGGTGACCACGCCGAACGGCGTGGTCCACGCGCTGGTCTCGCACCCCACCCCGCCGGTGTTCGATGGCCCGGAAAAGCGCAACGCCGCGCGCAACCACGATGAGCTGCGCCTGTGGCAGGAGTACCTGTCGGCCGGCGACAAGCCCTGGCTGTGCGACGACCGCGGCCAGTGCGGCGGCCTGGCGCAGGACGCGCGCTTCGTGATCCTGGGCGACCTCAACAACGACCCGGTCGATGGCGATGGCCGCCACGAGGCGATTGTCGAGCTGATCGAGAACGCACGCGTGCTGCGCTATCCGACCCCGCGCAGTGCAGGCGCCGAACAGACCAGCCTGGCCTATGCGGCCAAGGGCATCGTACGCAAGGGTGCGCCGTTCCATGCCACCGGCGATTTCGGGCCGAAGTCGGGCACGATGCGCCTGGATTACGTGCTGCCCTCGGTCGGTTTCAGCTACGTGGGCAGCGGCGTGTTCTGGCCCGCCAACGAACACCCGGAGGCGAAAATCGCCGATGGCAGCGACCACCACCTGGTGTGGGTGGACGTGCGCTGAGGGACGTACCTACCGCTTCATTGCGCCCCGGTCAGGGGCGCAGTTCAATCCCGATGGCGTCGGCCGCCTCACGCGCGATGCGGCGTGCGTCGTCGATATCGGCGCCGCGCGCCAGGGTCACGCCGACGCGGCGGTGACCATGCACGCTGGGCTTGCCGAACAGGCGCAGCGCCGTGTCGGGATGGACCAGTGCGGCATCCACATTGCTGAAGAAGGGCACGCCTTCGCCGTGCGCCAGCATCGCGCAGGAGGCGGACGGACCGCACTGGCGGATCAGCGGGATCGGCAGGCCGAGAATCGCCCGGGCGTGCAGCGCGAACTCGCTCAGTTCCTGCGAGGCCAGCGTGACCAGGCCGGTGTCATGCGGGCGCGGCGAGACTTCGCTGAACCACACCTCGTCGCCCTTCACGAACAGCTCCACGCCGAACAGGCCCCAGCCGCCGAGATCGTCGGTGATGGCCTGCGAGATTTCCTCGGCACGCGCCAGCGCGCGCGGCGACATCGGCTGCGGCTGCCAGCTTTCGCGGTAGTCGCCGTCCTTCTGCCAGTGGCCGATCGGCGCACAGAACGAGGTGCCGCCGGCATGGCGCACCGTCAGCAGGGTGATTTCGTAGTCGAAATCGATGAAGCCTTCGACGATGCAGCGCCCCGCGCCGGCGCGGCCGCCGGTCTGCGCGTATTCCCAGGCCGGCGCGATGTCGGCCTCGCTGCGCAGGGTGCTCTGGCCCTTGCCCGACGACGACATCACCGGTTTGACCACGCACGGCAGGCCGATCGCCGCCACGGCGGCGCGGTACTCGGCCTCGGTATCGACGAACCGGTACGGCGAGGTCGGCAGCCCCAGGGTTTCGGCGGCCAAGCGACGGATGCCTTCGCGGTCCATCGTCAGGCGCGCGGCGCGCGCGGTGGGCACCACGCGCTGGCCGGTCTCCTGCTCGAGCTGCACCAGCGTTTCGGTGTGGATGGCCTCGATCTCCGGGACGATCAGGTGCGGCTGTTCCTGGGCAATCAGCGCGCGCAGCGCCATCGCATCGAGCATGTCGATCACATGCGCGCGATGCGCCACCTGCATCGCCGGGGCATCGGCATAGCGGTCGGCGGCGATCACCTCCACCCCCAGCCGCTGCAGCTCGATGGCGACCTCCTTGCCCAGTTCGCCCGAGCCCAGCAGAAGGACGCGGGTGGCGGAAGGAGACAGCGGCGTGCCGAGCGTGGTCATGGCGTTTTCCGGGCATCAGGGGCGGGTGGGCATTCTAGAGCGTGGCGGCCGGCGACGGGATGATCCCGGGACAGGAGGCACTTGCATGTTGATATCATTTTGATATCTTTGAGTCCCAACCCTCCCAAGGACGATCCCCGTGAAAGAGAAAACCATCCGTTCGATGTCCGGCCTGGTGCTGCTCGCCCTGGTGCTGCTGGCGTCTCTGCTGGGCGGCGCCCTGTTTGTGGGCGGTGTCATCGAGCAGAAGCAGGCCGGCGGCGCGCTGGCGGTGCTGTCGATCCTCGCGGGGCTGGGCATCGGTGCCCTGGCGCTGTTGGTGCTGGCCGGCGTATACACCGTGCAGCCCAACCAGGCCGTGGTGCTGAGCCTGTTCGGCAAATATGTCGGCACGGTCAAGGACAACGGTCTGCGCTGGAACAACCCCTTCTTCAGCAAGAGAAAGGTCAGCCAGCGCGTGCGCAACTTCGAAAGCGGCAAACTGAAGGTCAATGAACTGGATGGCAGCCCGATCGAGATCGCCGCAGTGATCGTCTGGCAGGTGGTGGACGCCTCCGAGGCGGTCTACAACGTGGACGACTACGAGAGCTTCGTGCACATCCAGTCCGAATCGGCCCTGCGCGCGATGGCCACCAGCTACCCGTACGACCAGCATGAAGACGGCCAGCTCTCCCTGCGCAGTCACGCCGCCGAGATCTCCCAGCACCTCAAGGACGAACTGGCCGAGCGCCTGGCCGATGCCGGCGTACAGGTGCTCGACGCGCGCATCAGCCACCTGGCCTACGCCGCCGAAATCGCCCAGGCGATGCTGCAGCGCCAGCAGGCCAACGCCGTGATCGCCGCACGTACGCGGATCGTGGCCGGTGCGGTGGGCATGGTCGAAATGGCCTTGGCCGAGCTGCAGAAAAACGGCGTCGTGCAGCTGGACGAAGAGCGCAAGGCGCACATGGTCAGCAACCTGCTGACGGTGCTGTGCTCGGACCGTGGCACCCAGCCGATCGTCAACGCCGGCTCGTTGTACTGACGTCATGGCCGAGAAGAAAGCCTATCCGCTGCGCATCAACGCCGACGTGCTGGCGGCCGCGCAGCGCTGGGCCGATGACGAGCTGCGCAGCCTCAACGCACAGATCGAGTACGTGCTGCGCGACGCACTGCGCAAGGCCGGACGCCTTCCCAAACCGGATGCCAACAAGGAGAACAGTGAATGAGCAAGCGTTGGAAGTACCTGACCGTGGAAGTGAAGCCCAGCTGGTCGGGGAAGATGGACACCGAGGAAGTGCAGACGCAACTGAACCGGCATGGGCAGCTTGGCTGGGAGCTGGTCAACATCGTCATGGCCGCACCGATGACCGCAGCGGTCCTGGTCTTCAAACAGGAGGCCTGAGATGCACACGACGCTCCGTCGCGGCGCCGCTCTGATGTTCGCCAGCCTGGCGCTGGCGGCTGCGGCCGCGCCGCCGGAACAGACCGCCACTGCCGTGCTGGACCGACTGCAGGCCGGCGATGCGCAGGCGGCCGAGGCGCTGTTCACGCCGGAACTGGCCCAGGCCGCGCCCGCCGCCACGCTGCAGGCGCTGTGGCAGTCCTTCGGCGAACCGCGCGGCCGCGGCGCGGCGCGGGTGACCGCCCACCAGGGCATGCAGGTTGTCGTGCAGCCCCTGCAGTTCGCCACCGGCACGGTCGATGCGCAGGTGGCCGTGGATGCGGCCGGCCGTGTCGCCGGGCTGATCTTCCGGCCCGCCGCCACGCCTGCGACGCCCGCCCCGGACGTGCCTGCCGGCGCCGGTTATCGCGAGCAGCCGCTGGAGATTCCCACCACCAGAGGCAGCCTTCCCGGCACGCTGGCCATGCCCGCCGGCACGGGGCCGTTCCGCGCGGTGGTGCTGGTGCATGGCTCCGGTCCACAAGACCGCGATGAAACCATCGGCGCCAACCGGCCCTTCCTGGACGTGGCGCGCGGGTTGGCGGCGCAGGGCATCGCGGTCCTGCGTTACGACAAGCGTACCCACGCCCGTCCGCAGGATTTCAGCGGTACCGACTACACCGTGGACGATGAAACCACCGACGATGCGGTGGCCGCCATTGCGGCGCTGGCCGCTACCGCCGGTATCGATCCGCGGCATCTTTATGTGATGGGCCACAGCCAGGGCGGCATGCTGGCCCCGCGCATCGCCAGCCACTCGGGCAAGGTCGCCGGGGTAGTGCTCTGGTCCGCGCCGGCGCGCTCGCTGCTCACCCTGCTGCCCGAACAGAACCGCTACCTGCTGGGCCTGGACGGCCAGATCAGTGCCGATGAGCAGGCCTTCCTGGACAAGCTCGATGCGCAGATCGCCGCCGCGCGCGGCACGACACCGACTGCCGCCACCGACCTGCCGCTGGGCCAGCCGGCACGGTACTGGCAGTCGTTCGAGGCGATCGATCCGGTTGCCGACGCGCGCGCCCTGGCGCAGCCGATCCTGCTGCTGCAGGGCGGGCGCGACTTCCAGGTGGTCGATACCGACTGGCAGCTGTGGAGGCGCGGGCTGGCACGGCAACGTGCGGTCACCTTCCGCGACTACCCGGCACTGAATCACCTCGGCATCGCCGGTGAAGGTCCGGGATCGCCGAAGGAATACACCCGGCCCGGCCACGTGGCCGCGCCGCTGATTGATGATGTGGCGCGATGGATCGGAGCACAGCCGTGAGCGCGGCACTCCCTGCCGCCCGCACCTTCGCGGTGGCACCTGCACCGGTGTGGCGGCTGCTCTGGCTGTGGGTGCCGCTGCTCGGCTGCGCGGCGCTGATCGTGGTCGGCACGCTGCAGTCCGACCAGCGCACCATGCACGAACTGGCGTTGACCGTGCCGTTCCTGGCGCTTCTGCTGGCGGTGCTGACCTGGGCCTTTTTCCGCCGCCGCATCACCCTGCAGGGCAGCACGCTGGACGTCACGGCCGCGTTCTACCGCAGGCAGGTGCCGGTGCAGGCGATGATGCTGGCCAAGGCGCGGGTGGTGGACCTGGCCGGACATGACGCGCTCCGCCCGCGGATGATGCTCAACGGCTACGGCGTGCCCGGCTTCAACGCCGGGCACTACCGGCTGCGCGACGGCAACCGTGCGTACTGCCTGCTCACCGACGCCAGCCGCGTGCTGCACATCCCCCTGCACGACGGCAGCGTGCTCCTGCTCAGTCCCGAGCAGCCCCGCGCCCTGCTGGCGGCACTGCAGGCGCTGGCCGGGCCTGCGGCCACGCACTAAGCTGGGCACATGCGCCGATCCCCTGCCCTGCTGATCAATACCGCCGAGATCGAACTGTGGCCCGGCGGACTGCTGCGCGCACGCGGCAATGCCGATGCGCGTGCCCTGGCGACTGCCCACACGGTATTGCGGCGCAAGCGTGATGGTCGCTACCTGGCGGCGGTATCCACGCACGGCGTACTGCCGCTGGTGCCGCGGCTGATGCGCGAACCCGGCATCGACGCGGCGCTGGATGCGCTCGAACACCACCTCACCGGTCGCGAGCGTGCGCACGATCTGGACGGGGTATTGCCGCTGCACGGCTTGGAGCTGCGCCTGGCGCAGCTCGGGGTCGATGCGCAGGCCTACGAGCACACGACCGGGCTGGCGCTGGAAGCCGAACCGGCACGACTGCAGTTCGCCGGCCGCGACCGCTACCGTCGCCCGTTGTGGCTGCACCATCGCGCGGCACGCAGCTGGCAGCGCATGCGCGCCCAGGCCGCCGCCGACGGGATCGTGCTGGAGGCCATCTCCGGCTATCGCAGCCACGATTACCAGCTCGGCATTTTCGAGCGCAAACGCGCGCGTGGGCTGGCGGTGGCCGATATCCTCACCGTCAACGCGGCACCGGGCTACAGCGAGCATCACGGTGGACGTGCGCTGGACATCGGCAGTCCGGGCGAACCCCCGGCGGAAGCGAGCTTCGAGGCCACCCCCGCCTTTGCCTGGCTGACGGCGCACGCGGCCGACGCCGGCTTCCGGTTGAGCTACCCACGCGACAATCCGCACGGCATCGTCTACGAACCCTGGCACTGGTGCTGGCACCCGGCGGGCGACTAACCTTCGCATTCGAACACGGGAGCGGGATCATGGACGACATCAGCCCGTATCAGGTGGGCACGACGACGCGGCCAGCCGCACCGCGCCGGGCGTGGGATCACGCACCGCGCCCGCTCACCTCACCGATCCGGCAGATGGCCGCACTGGGCGCGATCCTGGCCGTGCTGGCAGTGGGGATGGCCGTGTACCACCTGGGTGATGCGGTCCAGATCAGCATCGAGACATCGGATGGGCGCATCGGCATGTCGCTGGCCGCAGCCGTGTTCCTGGTCGATGCGTGCATCCAGATCGCGCTGTCCTGGGGCGTGCTGCGCGCCAGCCGCGTGGCCGCCTGCCTGCTGATGGCCTACTACCTCGCGGGCAAGGTCCTGCTGCTTGTCGTTGGCGACGGCCCGACGGTGCCGGGCCTGGCCTGGATGGTGGTGGTCTGCGGGGTGATGCTGCGCGGCACGATCGCCACGTTCCGCTACCACGGCCACCTGAAGCAGGAGCAACGCCATCCGCCCCGCCGGCTCAGCGACGACCCGGCCTTCGCGCCGAGGACGCCGGCCCTGGAGTGACCCGCCGCGCTCAGTCCTGCGAACGGTTGGTGGGCGCCTTCGGCGCGTCGGTGAAATCGGCGATCCGCCACAGGTACAGGCTGGCGTAGGTCCGGAACGGGCCCCACGCGGCGCCGCGCGCCTGCAGTTCCTTCGGCGTCGGCATCAGCGCGGCCTTGTCCACGCGCTGGGCACCCTTGCGCACGCCGAGGTCGTCGACCGGCAGGATGTCCGGCCGGCCCAGGCGGAACATCAGCATCATTTCCACGGTCCAGCGGCCGATGCCACGGATCGGCACCAGCGCGGCAATGATCGCATCGTGGTCCATCACCGACATCCGGCGCAGGTCGGGAATCTCGCCGGCCGCCTCGCGCCGCGCCAGGTCACGCAGCGCCAGCGCTTTGTTGCCCGACACCCCGCACGCGCGCAGGCCCGGATCATCGATGCGCGCCAGGGTATCGGCGTGCAGGCGCGGGCTGCCGATCGCCGCTTCCACCCGGCCCACGATGGTGGACGCCGCCTTGCCGCTGAGCTGCTGGAACAGGATCGCCCGCGCCAGCGCATCGACCGGGTCGAACGAGCGGCCCCACCCCGGGGGCGGCTCGATCGGACCGAGCCGTTTCATCCAGGTGCCGAGGCGACGGTCACGCCGGCTCAGCCAGGCGTATGCCTCCTCCACATCGAAGCCGCGGCGGAAGCGCGGCACCTCAACGCCTCAGGGCATTGAAGGCGTACACCACCCACCCCAGCATCAGCGCGCTGCCGCCGACCGGCGCCAGGCCGATGCGGAACTGCCAGACCGCTCCGGCGACCAGGCTGCCCGAGAAAAGCAGCGTGCCCAGCAGCAGCACTGACAGGGCCAGCTTGCCGACCCGGTTCTGCTGGGTGGCCCCCAGTGCGGCCAGCGCCACGCCGTGCCCGAAGGCGAACAGCGCGGCGGTGTTGACGTGCGACTGCGCCAGCGGCTCGGCGATGCCATGCGACGCATAGGCCGACAGACCCACCGCCGCAGCGGCCAGCAGGCCGCCCAGGCAGGCCAGCAGTGAGGGTCTGCGCGCGCGTCGTTCGAGGTTGAGCATCCTTCCATCCTTCCAGACAAGGCTCCGACAACGGAGCGGCAAAAAAAAACGCGCCGCAGGAAGCGGCGCGTTTTCGTCGTGCGTTACATCACGGCAACCGTCGGTTTACTTGACGGCCCAGTAGATGTCGTACGTACCTTCCGGGGTGAAGGACTTGTCCACACCACCGTTCCAGGATTCGTACGGACGGTCGATCACTTCGTTGCCGGCAGTGACAGCCCAGGCACGCAGAGCGTTGCGCGCCACGTCCAGACCCGCCATGTGGCCGGTATAGGCCGCGTGGGCCGAACGGTGCGGCGCGACATGCACGTACTTGACCGGTGCGTCACCGTCGATCTTCACCGTCAGGGCCTCGGCCGAGGCCGCTTCAGCACCCTTCTTCTTGACCGGCTGGGCCACGTCGAAGGCGTACTTCTCCTGACCGAAGTCGGTGGTGATGATGCGCAGCGGACCGGCGGCTTCGAGGTTGTTGGCCTCCATCACGCGCTTGATCCATTCCTGGTTGTCGCGGATCGACTTGGTGATGGTTTCCTGACCGCGGTCGACGTTGCCGGCGTTGACGACCAGCAGGTCTTCGACCGGGACATCGACGATGGCCAGATCGGTCAGCGGGGCTTCGGCAGTGCGGTAGTCAACGTTCGGCACGGTGGCCAGCATGTTGGCCATGCGGCTCAGACCCAGCTTCAGGTCGTCACCGATGTGGCGGCTGACGTACAGACCGGCGTAACGACCGAACAGGTCGAAGCCGTACTTGACGCTGTAGTCCTGCGTGATCTTGACGTTGCGGCCACCCTTGCCGGTCGGCTCGAGGGTGAAGCTGGTGGTCTTGTCGTGGCCCTTGCTCGGGTCCTCGATCGCGATCGCCACGTGCTTGTTCTGCTCGGACTCGGTGATCACCCAGCTGCCCTGGCCCAGGGAGCTTTCCTTGGAGGCGTAGTCCAGGCGGGCACCCACGCCGGCGGCCGGGCCGGAGTGCTTCAGCTCAACGGCGGGATCGCGCAGCAGCAGCGGGTTCCAGTCCTTGAAGCGGCGCAGGCTGTTGACCGTGTCGAACACGATCGTCATCTTGCGGTTGGTCTCGATGCTTTCGGAAATATGGCGCTCGCCCGGCAGACATACGCCAATGATGACGAACAGGCCAGCCACGATCCCCAAGGCGATCAGGAACTCGATAATACGGGTCATTCAGGAGTCTCCGGGGCCGATCCCACGGCCGGGTTGATTGAAGCGAAGCGCCAATCCTAGCAGGCTTCGCGGGTGTTGTTGATCAGGATTGGCGCACCGGTTTCCATGCCGGCAGCGGTTTTGCATAGACAAGGAGCGGAAAGATAGCGCATCGCGGGTGCCAGCACGTAGGGGATGGGCGATATTTCTTTGCCGGATTCGGCGAAAACCCCTCGCCAGCCGCCCGCATCCCTTGTGCCGCAAGCCTTTCGGCCATCGGTGAATGTTTTTGCCGTGGGCCTCAGACCAGTTGGAGTTCGAAGGCCTTCAATACGGCCCGGGTGCGGTCGCGCACGCCCAGCTTGGACAGGATGTTGGACACGTGGTTCTTGATGGTGCCCTCGGCCACGCCCAGCGAATTGGCGATCTCCTTGTTGGAGAACCCGCTGGCCATCAGCCGCAGGATCTCGGTCTCGCGGTCCGTCAACGGATCGGGCCGGTCCAGGCTGACGAATTCGTTGCGCATGTGCTCCAGCCCGGACAGCAGGCGCTGGGTCACGGCCGGCTGGACCAGCGAGCCGCCGTCGGCCACGGTCCGGATCGCCCCGACCAGCTGTTCCAGGGTGACGTCCTTGAGCAGGTAGCCCTTGGCGCCGGCCTTCAACCCGGCCAGCACCAGCTGGTCGTCGTCGAACGTGGTCAGGATGATGGTGGGCGGCAACTGGTTCAATCGCGACAGCATCTGCAGTGCTTCCAGCCCGGACATCACCGGCATGCGCATGTCCATGAGCACCACGTCGGGCCGTACCTGCGGAACCACGTCCACCGCCTGGCGCCCGTCGGCGGCCTCGGCGACCACCTCGATGCCATCGTCGAGTGCCAGCAGCGAGCGGATCCCCTGCCGCACCAGGGTTTGGTCGTCGACCAGGCAGACGCGAATCATCAACGCACTCCTTCCAGGATGGCACCCAGCATCAGCACTGGCACGCCGGGGACCGAGGCGCACAGGCGGAAGCCCTGTCCCCGGCGGGTTTCGATCTGCAGCTCTCCGCCGCATTGTTGCAGGCGTTCGCGCATCCCGCGCAAACCATTGCCAACCACGATGCCGTCGGCCCCCACCCCGTCATCATGCGCCTGCAGCACCACCATGCCCGGCGCCTCGCGGCGCACGCGGATCCAGAGATTGCGGGCGTGCGCGTGGCGCACGGCGTTGGTGATGATTTCCTGGGTGCAGCGCAGCAGGACGTGCGCGCGCTCGGGGTCTTCCACGCTCAGCGGCTCTTCGATGTCCAGGTGGATGTCCAGCGACGGCACCTGTTCGGTCAGCGGGCGCAGGGCGGCGGCCAGGTCGATGGCGCCGCTGTCGCGCAGCTGGCTGACCGCCTCGCGCACGTCGGTGAGCAGCAGTTTGGCCAGGGTGTGGGCCTGGTGCACATGTTCCTGGGCCTGGCCTTCGGTGATGTGGCCGGCCACTTCCAGGTTCAGGCTGAGCGCGGTGAGGTGGTGGCCGAGCAGGTCGTGCAGCTCGCGCGAGATGCGGGTGCGCTCGTTGACGCGCGCGCTCTCGGCCAGCAGCACGCGGGTGGCGCGCAGTTCGGTGTTGAGCCGGCGCTGCTCCTCGCGGGCGTCGGTCTGTTGCCGGGCGACCAGGCTGGTCACGAAGATGAACATGGAGAAGCCGCCGTACAGCAGCGACTGCATTATCGCCTCGAACAGCGAGAACGGCAGGAACAGGTAGTAGACCGGTGCGACGGCCAGCTGGCTCAGCAGCAGCCAGATCACGCCCACCCGTGCCGGCAGCATCCACGGGATCACCCCGGCGGCCACCATCATCAGAATGCTGCCCAGGCCCGAACCGCTGAGGAAGCTCACCCCGAGGGCCGACACGGTCAGCAGAACCAGGATCGCGCGGTCGTACCAGGCCGAGTGGCCGCCGTGGCGCAGACCACGGGTCAGCCACAGGTAGCCCCCGCCGAACGCCAGGTAGGCCACGAACAGCAGCACGGCGAACAGGTCCACCCCACCGCTGTGGCGGATCAGGGCTTCGTACTGGGAGTACACCAGCGGCAGGCCGAGCATGACCCAGGTGAACAGGCCGGCCAGTCGCAGTACTCGGGTTTGGCTGAGGTATCCCAACATGGATGCATCTTAGGCTGAACCTGCGCCCCTGCACCCGGACATAAGTCATGGCCGCCGGGTCGCGGGGGGCCGCCACCCATGCAATAATCCGGCGCAGGGCCCCTTGATGGGCCAACCGCGTTACCCCACGGAGTCACAATGTCGATTGTCATCCGCGACGTGCGCGAGCACGAGCTCGATTCCGTCCTGGCCCTGAACAACAACGCCGGCCTGGCCATCCTGCCGCTGGATGCCGCGCGACTGCGTCTGTTCTACGAAACCGCTGAATATTTCCGCGTCGCCGAGCGCGACGGCAACCTGGCCGGTTTCCTGATCGGCTTCGGCAGCGAGAGCCAGCACGACAGCACCAACTTCGCCTGGTTCAAGCAGCACCTGGGCACCGGCTTCTTCTACATCGACCGCATCGTGGTCGCCAGCCGCCGTCGCGGCGGTGGCGTCGGCCGTGCGTTCTATGCCGATGCACAGAGCTACGCCGAGCTGCGCTACCCGCAGATGACCTGCGAGGTGTTCCTGGACCACGGCGCCGACGCCGCCCTGCTCTTCCACGGCAGCTTCGGCTTCCGCGAGGTCGGGCAGAACACGATGTCGCACGTGGACGTGCGCGCCAGCATGCTGCTCAAGGACCTGTGCAGTTACCAGTGGGTGCACGACACCTACGGCGACCAGCTGCCCGACGTGCCCTGGGTGGGCCACCGTCGCGAGCCGCTGCGCGTACAACGGCCGACGGGGACCTGATTGGTGGCAGCGAACATGGATTTTGAACAGGCCGGGGAACTGAAGATCGGCCAGGTCGGTATCGCCAACCTGCGCATCCGCACCCTCGACGTAGAACGCCTCACCCGTGAAATGCACGACCGCGTGGCACGCGCGCCCAAACTGTTCGGGCGCGCGGCGGTGATTCTGGATTTCGGCGGCCTGAGCCAGATGCCCGACGTGGCCACGGCCCGGGCACTGCTCGATGGCCTGCGTGGTGCCGGCGTGCTGCCGGTGGCGCTGGCCTATGGCACCACCGAGACCGAGCTGCTGTCCCAGCAGCTCGGCCTGCCCCTGCTGGCCAAGTTCCGCGCGCAGTACGAGCGCGCCGAGGCCGAACCCGTCGCCCCGCCACCGGCACCGGAACCGCCGCGCCGCACCCGCGCGGCGGCGGCCACGCCCGCACCGGTTGCAGCGCCCCCGGCCGCTGCAGCGTCGCAGCCCGGCCGCATGCAGACCAGCAACGTGCGGTCGGGCCAGCAGCTGTATGCCGAAAACTGCGACCTGACCGTGATGGCCACGGTGGGCGCCGGCGCGGAAGTTATCGCCGACGGCAGCATCCATATCTACGGTACGCTGCGGGGCCGCGCCCTGGCAGGTGCCCAAGGCAATACCACGGCGCGTATTTTCTGCCGTGATTTCCATGCTGAACTGGTCGCCATTGCCGGCCATTACAAGGTACTGGACGATGTCCCGGACACGCTGCGCGGCAAGGCCGTGCAGGTGTGGCTGGAACAGGACCAGATCAAGATCGCTGCGCTGGACTGATGCAGCCCCCAAAATACAAGAATCAGGAGAAGTCCTTTGGCTGAAATCATCGTAGTCACCTCCGGCAAAGGCGGCGTCGGCAAGACCACCAGCAGCGCCAGCCTGGCCTGCGGGCTGGCACGTCGTGGCAAAAAGGTGGCGGTGATCGACTTCGACGTCGGCCTGCGCAACCTGGACCTGATCATGGGCTGCGAGCGCCGCGTGGTGTACGACTTCGTCAACGTGGTACACGGCGAAGCCACGCTCAAGCAGGCGCTGATCAAGGACAAGCGGTTCGACAACCTGTACGTGCTGGCTGCCTCGCAGACCCGCGACAAGGATGCGCTGACCCAGGAAGGCGTGGGCAAGGTGCTCAAGGACCTGGCCGCCGACGGCTTTGACTACATCATCTGCGACTCGCCGGCCGGTATCGAGAAGGGTGCCTTCCTGGCGATGTACTACGCCGACCGCGCCGTGGTGGTGGTGAACCCGGAAGTGTCGTCGGTGCGCGACTCCGACCGCATCATCGGCCTGCTCGATTCGAAGACGCACAAGGCCGAGTCCGGGCAGAGTGTGCCGGCGTTCCTGCTTCTCACACGCTACAGCCCGGCACGGGTGGAAAGTGGCGAGATGCTGAGCATCACCGACGTCGAGGAAGTGCTGGGCCTGAAGGCGATCGGCGTGGTGCCCGAATCGGGCGACGTGCTGAACGCGTCCAACAAGGGCGAGCCGGTGATCCTGGACCCCGAATCGGCGGCAGGCCAGGCCTACGAAGATGCGGTGGGCCGCATCCTCGGCGAAGAGCGTCCGATGCGCTTCACCACCGTGGAGAAGAAAGGCTTCTTCAGCAAGCTGTTCGGAGGGTAAGCATGGGACTGTTCGATTTCCTGAACCGGAAGAAGACCACTGCCGAAACGGCCAAGAACCGCCTGCAGATCATCATCGCGCAGGAACGCAGCCACCGTGGCGGCCCGGATTATCTGCCGCTGCTGCAGCGCGAGCTGCTGGAAGTGATCAAGAAGTACGTCAATATCGACGCCGACGCGGTCAAGGTGGACCTGGTCAAGGACGGCGAGCACGACGTGCTGGATATCTCCGTGGCGCTGCCGGAAGGTCCGCAGCAGCCCTGACCGACACCGCCCCTTCCCTCCGGAAGGGGCGCACTTTTCGTATTGCATGACCACCGTCGCCACCGACGCCGAGCCGCAGGTCACCTGCGTAGGCGATATTGATTTCGAGGATGCCGCCACACTGCTGGCGGCGCATGCGCTGCGCCTGCATCGGATCGAGGCGGGTGCGCCGATCCCGGGCAGCTACTGGGGCGAGCCGGAGGCGGGCATCATCGGCAGCGATGTGTACGTCCGCGACGACACGCCGGTGCATTCGATGCTGCACGAGGCCTGCCACCTGATCGTGCTGCCGCCGGAGCGGCGCGCACGGGTCCACACGGACGCGACCGATTCGGTCCCCGAGGAAGACGCCACCTGTTACCTGCAGATCGTGCTGGCCGCGCAGCTGCCGGGCGTGGGCAGCGATCGGCTGATGGCCGACATGGACGCGTGGGGGTATACGTATCGCCTGGGGTCGACCAGAGCGTGGTTCGAGCAGGATGCGGAAGACGCGAAAGCGTGGCTGATCGAACGCGGTCTTCTTCCTGCGTAAAGCATCGGTAGTGCCGGCCGTTGGCCGGCACGCGCTCTGTGTGCGTGCAAGTCCCCGGCGCTGCGCGCCGTCGCCCGACCAGCGGTCGGGCGCTACCCGGGTGTGGGCCGGGGGCTAGTGCCCTGCCAGCGAGCGCAGGGTGACGCCGACTATATAGGCCAGATAGGTGCCGGTGGCGTAGCCCATCGTGCCGAGCAGCACGCCGACCGGGGCCAGCGACGGATGGAACGCGCTCGCCACGACCGGTGCCGAGGCCGGGCCACCGATGTTGGATTGCGAACCGATCGCAAAGTAGAAGAACGGCACCTTCAGCACCATCGCCAGCGTCGACAGCAGGACGATGTGCACGGCGATCCAGATCAAGCCGAGCAGGAACAGCCACGGGCGTTCCAGCAGCGCGAGCAGGTCCATCTGCATGCCGATGCACGCGATCAGGAAGTAGAGCAGCAACGAGCCGAGCTTGGAGGCACCGGCGCCTTCGAGATTGCGAGCCCGGGTGAAGCTCAGGGCCAGACCGCAGGTGGTGGAGATGACCACGACCCAGACGAACGGCGCGTCGAGGCTGAACTGCGGGGCCCAGCTGACGTGGCCCTTGAACCAGGCCGATACCGGCCCGGCGATGGCATGCGACAGGCCGACGGTGCCGAAGGCGACCGCGATGATCAGCATCAGGTCGGTCAGGCTGGCCACGCGTTCGTGTTCGGCCTGGAACTTCTCGATGCGCACCTTCAGCGCATCGATCGCCGAGGTATCGGCACCGGTGGCCGCGTCGATCTTCGATGCATGGCCGGCCATGAAGATCAGCACCGCCATCCACACGTAGCCCACGCCGACGTCGACCACGGCGAACTGGCCGAAGGTGGTGGCGTTGACGTCGAACACTTCGCGCATCGCCAGCATGTTGGCGCCGCCACCGATCCAGCTGCCGGCCAGCGCGGCCATGCCGGCCCAGGTATCGCCGGCAACGGTGGACGGATGCATCCACTTCATCACCAGAAAGGCCACCACTGCACCGAGCATGATGCTGAAGGACGCGCCCAGGTACATCGCGATGAGTTTCGGGCCGAGCCGCAGAATGCCCTTGATGTCCACCGCCAGGGTCAGCAGCACCAGCGCGGCGGGCAGCAGGACATCACGGGCGATCGGGTTGTACAGGCGCGTGTTCTGGCCGTCGATCAGCCCGACGGTGTTGTAGATGCCGGGGATCAGATAGCACAGCAGCAGAGCCGGCACGACGGCGTAGAAGTGTTTCCACAGCCCGCGCGGTCGCGAGGCGGTCCAGAACACGGCACCGAGGGTGGCGGCGATCAGGCCGAAGACGACGATGTCGTTCTGGATCAGGGGCATGAGAGCATCCTGGTAGTGCCGGCCGGGGCCGGCAACCTTGCAGAGTCGATGGGGGTGCCGGTCAGCCGCCGGCGCCAATGAAAAGCGCCGCCCCGGAGGGCGGCGCTGCAATCCGGCTTACTGGCCGATGTGCTGCTTCAACCAGCCGTTGACGGTGTCGTGCCACTGCACGCTGTTCTGCGGCTTGAGCACCCAGTGGTTTTCGTCCGGGAAGTACAGGAACTTGGACTCGATGCCCTGGCGCTGTGCAGCGGTGAACGCGGCCAGGCCCTGTTCAACCGGAATGCGGAAGTCGAGCTGGCCGTGGATCACCAGGATCGGCTTCTTCCACTCGGCAACATGGTTGACCGGGTTGAACTTCTCGTAGTTCGCGGCCTTCTGGTACGGCGTGCCGCCCTGCTCCCACTCGGTGAACCACAGTTCCTCGGTGGCGTAGCCCATCATGCGCTGGTCGAACACGCCGTCATGGTTGACCAGGCACTTCCACGGCTCGTTCCAGTTGCCGGCAATCCAGTTGACCATGAAGCCGCCGTAGCTGGCGCCCAGCGCGCACGCCTTGTCGCCGTTGAGGAACGGGTACTGCTTCTGCGCGGCCGCCCAGCCCTTCTGCAGGTCTTCCAGCGGGCGGTCGCCCCAGTGCTGGCTGATCGCGTCGGTGAAGGCCTGGCCGTAGCCGGTGGACCCGTGGAAGTCGATCATCACCACGGCGTAGCCCTGGCCCGCGTAGGTCTGCGGGTTCCAGCGGTAGCTCCAGCCGTTGCCGAAGCTGCCCTGCGGGCCGCCGTGGATCAGGAACGCCACCGGGTAGGTCTTGCCTTCCTGGTAGTTGTACGGCTTGACCACGTAACCGTGCACGGTCTCGTTGTTCCAGCCCTTGAACTGGAACTGCTCGTAGTCGCCAAAAGCCACGTCGGGCAGCATCTGGCCGGCGCTCGGGGTGATCTCGCGCTCGTTGGCACCATCGAAGGCGGCCACCACGATCTGGTCGCCGCTCTTGAGGCTGTTGCGGGTGTAGGCCAGGGTCGTACCGCCACGGGTCGGCGACCCGATGCTGCCACCTTCGGCGATCACCGCCGCCTCGCCGCTGTCGATATCGACCAGGAACAGGCGGTGTTCGCCCATGTCGTCGGCCGAGGTGTAGATGCCCTTGCCGTCGCCGGACAGGACGATCTCGCCGGCCGAGCGGTCCCACTTCGGCGCGATCTCGCGGGTCTTGCCGGTGGCCACGTCCATCGCCATCAGGCCGAAGCGGTCGGCTTCGAAGCCCGGGCGCTTCATCGCGCGGTAGTACAGGGTCTTGCCGTCGTCGCTGAACACCGGACCGGCATCCCAGGCCGGGTTGGCGGCGGTGAGGTTCACCGGTGCCTGCTTGCCGTCTGCATCGAGACGGTACAGGTCGAAGTTGGTCGACCACGGCTCCTGCTTGCCGGCCACGCGGATCGCAGCGACCACGGACGTACCGTCCGGGGACCAGGTGAAGTCGTCATTGCCACCGAACGGCTTGGACGGCGCATCGCCATCGAGCGTGGCGCTGATCGCCGAGGCGCCCTTGACTGCGGCGCCCTTGGCTGCCGGCAGCGGCGCCACGAACAGCGTATTGCGGCGGCCATCGTTCCAGGTGTCCCAATGGCGCACGAACAGGCTGTCGAAGACTTCGCCGGTGTTCTTGCGCGCCTTGTGCGCGTCCAGCTTCCTGCTGGTGCAGGCCAGGTCCGAGCCGCAGGCCTGGAACACGCCGCTGCTGAAGGCCACGCGGTCGCCCTGCGGGGACACGTGGTAGCTGTCCACATCGACCGGGAAATCGGTGAGCTGGCGCGGCGTGCCGCCGGCGGTCGGCATGGCATACAGCTGCTGGCTGCCGCCCTTGGCGCTCAGGAAGTACACGGTCTGGCCGTCACCGGACAGCGCGGCGGAGTTGACGTTCCAGCCGGCCGGGGTCAGCGGCTTGGGCGGTGCGGCGTCACGGGTGCGCAGATCGCGGATGTACAGGCCGGTGCTGGCCTTGCTGTCCGTCCCGACCACGCGCTTGGCGAACACCACCTTGCCGCCGTCGGCGGTCAGCAGCGGGGCCGAAACCCGATCCAGCGCGATCATGTCGCGCACATCCAGGCCGCGCGTGGCCGCCAGCGACGGCATCGCGGTCAGCAGGCACAACGGCAGCAGGGCGTAACGAAGTTTCATCGGGGTCTCCGCGGGACGGCAAAACGCCGATGGTAGGGCGGCACCCGGTCCGAAGCAAAGGCCACAGGTCATGGGCTTGGCCAGATCCGGCAAACCCCGTGGGGGCACGCGTTGCGCGCGCCCCCTGGCGGTGGAGCCGGGCCCTGCCCGGCTCCCTGCGGCGGCTTACACGTTGCCGACGGCGCGCTTGCCGGTGCGGTAGATCAACCAGCCGACCAGGAACAGCACGACCAGGCCGATCCATTGGGCGCCCGGCAGGTGGAACGGCAGGGCCAGCACGTCGGCACGGCTGCTCAGCACGATCGGGACCGCGATGGCGATGCCCATCAGGGCCTCACCGGTGATCAGGCCGGCGGCGAACAGCACGCCCGGCTTGTGCACGCGGTCGCGGCCTTCTTCGTCGTCGGCGCGCACCTTGTGGAAGCGTTCCACCAGATAGGCGATCAGGCCGCCCAGGAAGATCGGCACCATCAGCTCCAGCGGCAGGTAGATACCGATCGCCGCCGCCAGCACCGGCACGCGGAAGCGGGCGTTGCGCGCCTTCAGCCAGCTGTCGAAGGCGATGATCGCCGCGCCGACCACGGCGCCGATGCCGATGAAGGTCCACGGCAGCTCGCCACCGAACAGGCCCTTGGCCACCGAGGCCATCAGGTTCGCCTGCGGCGCCGCCAGTGCATTGGGGTGCAGCTCGGACTTGACGCCGATGCCGTATGCGGTGGCCAGCAGGTTCAGCACCGGGGCCATGATCAGGGCGCAGGAGAACGCACCGATGCCCAGCATCAGCTGCTGCTTCCACGGCGTGGCGCCGACGATGTAACCGGCCTTGAGATCCTGCAGGTTGTCACCGCCGACCGCCGCCGCACAGCACACCACCGCGCCGATCATGATCGCGGCCACGGCACCCAGCGGGGCCCCGCCAACGCCGACCGGCTTGAGGCCGTCGGCCCCCAGCAGCACCACCAGCACCGCCGAGGCGAACAGGATGGTGGAAATGGTGATGCCCGAGACCGGGTTGTTGGACGAACCGATCAGGCCGGCCAGGTAGGCCGAGACCGACACGAACAGGAAGCCCGCAGCGATCATGATCAGGGTCATCGGGATCGACACGTGCCACTGGCCCACGATGGCCTGGTACAGCGCCAGCAGCGGCAGGGTGAACACCACCAGGGCCACCAGCATCCACTTCATCGGCAGGTCGCGCTCGGTGTGTGCCAGCGCCGGTCCGCCGCTCTTGCGCGCGGCGGCAAAGCCGCTCTTGACGCCGTTGAGCAGCGACTTGCGCAGCGAGATCAGGGTCCAGACGCCGCCGATCAGCATTGCGCCCACGCCCAGGTAACGCATTTTCGCGCCCCAGATGGCGAATGCCGCCTCGGTCGAGCTGGCCGTGGCGATCGATGCCGCCAGTGCCGGATCGGTGTTCATGAAGAACGCCTGGTACAGCGGAATGGCGATGTGCCAGGTCAGGATCGAGCCGGACACCACCACGATGCCGACATTCAGGCCGACGATGTACCCCACGCCGAGCAGCGCCGGGGACAGGTTGGTGCCGATGAAGGCGGTGATCTTCGAGCTGCCCACGTAGGCCGAGGTGGCCCAGGCATCCGGGATCAGGCGCAGGCCACTTTCGGCCGCCAGCTTCACGAAGGCGCCGATCACGGCCGACACCGCCAGGATCTTCAGGCCCGGGCCCGGGTTCTCACCGGCCTTGAGCACTTCGGCGGCCGCCTTGCCTTCCGGGAAGGGCAGTGGATCTTCGACGATCATCGACCGGCGCAGCGGCACCGAGAACAGCACGCCCAGCAGGCCGCCCAGACCGGCGATGCCCAGCACCCACCAGTACTTGAAGTCCGGCCAGTAGCCCATGATCACCAGTGCGGGGATGGTGAAGATCACACCGGCGGCGATCGACGAGCCGGCGGAGGCGCCGGTCTGGACGATGTTGTTCTCAAGGATGGTGCCGCCGCCGAGCAGGCGCAGCACGCCCATCGAGATGACGGCCGCGGGAATCGCGGTGGCGATGGTCAGGCCTGCGAACAGACCCAGGTAGGCGTTGGCCGCCGACAGGATCACCGCCAGCACGATGGCAAGCACCACCGCGCGGAAAGTGAGCTGTTTGGGCGCAGCGTCGTTGTTCATGTAAGCCCCTGCTGGCAAAAAATCTGGTCCACGCTAGCGTTCATGTCCGGGCAAGTCCAGTGTGAAACGTGCTGCAGCGCGCGTGACTCACGGTGGTCACGACGATAGGGCGGCAACGCCGCCGCCATGCCGCCCGGATCGGCAAGGCCTGGTCGCCCGGTCACCTGGTCGCGCCAATTAGTTATGTTATATCCTATCGCGCCACATCCTGGCGTTGCCGTGACCACTCCCCTCGCCTCCCGCCTGACCTCCATCGACCAGCTGCGTGGCACGGTGATCGTGCTGATGCTGCTGGACCATGTCCGCGAAACGTTCTACCTGCACCATCAGGTCCCGGACCCGATGGTGGTGGACCAGACCGAGCCGGCGCTGTTCGTCAGCCGCCTGCTCGCCCACCTGTGCGCCCCCGTGTTCGTGCTGCTCACCGGGCTGTCGGCCTGGCTGTATGGCAGCACGAAGGCCGATGGCCGGCGCGCCACCAGCGCGTTCCTGCTCAAGCGGGGCCTGTTCCTGGTGGCGCTGGAGCTGCTGGTGGTCAACTTCGCCTGGACCCTGCAGTTCCCGCCCAGCGTGATCTACCTGCAGGTGATCTGGGCGATTGGCCTGAGCATGATCGTCCTGGCCGGGCTGCTGTGGCTGCCGCGTGGCGCGCTGGCGGCACTGGCACTGGTGCTGATCGCCGGGCACAACCTGCTGGACGGTGTGCGGGTGACGGGCGACGGGCCGCTGGCGATCCTGTGGAAGGTGCTGCACCAGCGCGACTGGATCGCGCTGGGTGACCACCTGCGCCTGCGCACCTCCTACCCGGTGCTGCCGTGGATCGGCGTGATCGCCCTGGGCTACGCGATCGGGCCGTGGTTCGCGCGCGGCGGCGATGCCGCACAACGCCAGCAGCGGCTGGTGCTGGCCGGCGGGGGCGCCCTGCTCGGCTTCGTGCTGCTGCGCGCGGTCAACGTCTACGGCGACAGTCCGTGGCAGACGCTGGGCACCGCCGGTGCGACGCTGATGAGCATGTTCAACGTCACCAAGTACCCGCCTTCGCTGCTGTTCCTGCTGCTGACCCTGGGTGTGGGGTTGTTGCTGCTGCGCCTGTACGAGCGGCCGGCCGTCGCGCGTGTGCTGGCACCGCTGGCCGATATCGGTGCCGCGCCGATGTTCTTCTACCTGCTGCACCTGTACGTGCTGAAGCTGCTGTACGTGCTTGCCGAGGCGTACCGGGGGCCGACCCACGGGGCATACGTCGGGGTGGACCATGTGGCCACCCTGTGGGTCCTGACCGCCGTGCTGGTCCTCGCCCTGTACTGGCCGACCCGGGCGTTCGCGCGGTTGAAGGCACGGCGGCGGGATCTGGCGTGGTTGCGGTATCTGTGAGCAGGGCGTGCCGACCAACGGTCGGCCCCCACCCACCGTAGCAATGGCCCGAACGGGTGCCGGCACCTGCGCAGCACAGGGGGCATAATCGCCGCCTGTCTGTTGCCTGCCCGCCCATGACCGCCATTGCCCTGCCCGCCTCCGACGACTTCCTCGGTCACCCCAAAGGGGTGTACGTCTGCTTCTTCACCGAGATGTGGGAGCGGTTCTCGTTCTACGGCATGAAGGCGCTGCTGCTGCTGTACCTCACCAAGTACCACCTGTTCGGCGACAAGGCCGGGCTCGACCTGCTCGGTGCGTACGGGGGTCTGGTGTATTGCATCCCGGTGTTCGGCGGCCTGCTCGCCGACCGCTGGCTGGGCATGCGCAAGGCGGTGGTGTTCGGCGGCGTGCTGCTCGTGCTCGGCCACCTGGGCATGGCCTTCGAAGGTCACGCCGCCACCCGCATCGACGGCCAGATCGTGCGCGACGAGGCGGCGCTGGGCATCACTTACCTGTCGCTGGCGCTGATCATCATGGGCGTGGGCTTCCTCAAGCCCAACATCTCCACCATCGTCGGCAAGCTCTATCCCGAGAACGACCCGCGCCGCGACTCGGGCTTCTCGCTGTTCTATGCCGGCATCAACCTCGGTGCATTGTTCGCCTCGCTGGTGTGTGGATTTCTCGGCGAAGCCTACGGCTGGAAGTACGGCTTCGGCGCCGCCGGCATCGGCATGGTGATCGGTCTGGTCATGTTCCTGTGGGGCCAGAAGTACCTGCAGGGCCATGCCGAACCGTCCGACGCACCGGCCCTGCGCCACCGCGTGCTCGGCATCCGCCGCGAATGGCTGATCTACGCGGTCGCGGTGCTCGGGGTGATCCCGGTGGCCGCGCTGATGTGGGCCGCCGCCAATGGCGCCTTCGCGCTGGGCGGCGAAATCAGCCTCGCGTTGATGCTGATGATCGTCGTGCTGGGCGGCGTGCTGGTGTGGTTCGCCTGGTTCACCGGCACCCGCTGCACGCCGGTGCAGCGCCAGCAGATGATCGCGTTGATGGCGCTGATCTTCATGGCCCTGGTGTTCTTCACCCTGTACGAGCAGACCTACGGCTCGTGGGTCACCTTTACCGACCGCCTGCTGACCAAGGACCTGGTGCCCGCGCTGGTGATCCAGGGCGGCACCCCGCTGCCGTGGTCGATCGCCTCGCTGCTGCTGGCGCCGCTGGGCTTCGTGGTGGCCGCGCGTCTGTCCGAACGCAACCCGGCCTCGGCCGCGCCGCGCACCCTGTTCATCGCCATCGTCGCGCTGATGCTGGTGATGCTGATCCGCGACTGCCTGGTGATTCCGCAGACCGCCGGCTCGCTGACCTATCTCGGCGGCCTGTTCCTGGTGGTGCTGGCGCCATTGTTCGCGATGCTCTGGGCGTGGCTGGACCGTCGCCGCATGGACCCGTCCAAGCCGGTCAAATCCTCGTTCGGCCTGGTCTTCGCCGCGCTCTCGTTCGTGCCGCTGGCACTGGCCGCGCAGCACGTTGGTGCCACCGGCCAGATGGCCAGCGTGTGGTGGCTGGTACTGGCCTATCTGATCCTGGAGATCGGCGAAATGTGCCTGTCGCCGGTTGGCCTGTCGGCGGTCACCCAGCTGGCCGCGCCGCGCGTGGTCAGCCTGATGATGGGCACCTGGTTCCTGGCCACCGCGTTCTCCGAAACCTTGGCCGCGCTGTTCGGCAAGCTCGCCGCGATCGACGTGCCCGAAGGCGAAGCGATGAACATCGCCGCTGCCGCAGCCAGCTACGAGCATCTGTTCTGGCTGCTGATGTGGATCGGCCTGGGCTGTGCGGCGGTGGCGCTGCTGTGCTCACCGCTGCTGAAAAGGATGATGCACGGGGTGAAGTAGCGCGGCATCGCAACGGACCTGCACAACGGCACCCATGTGGTGCCGTTGTGCGTTTCAGGCGCTGTGATTTAGCAGCAACACATAAACGTTTCCTAACACCATACGACCCGGTCACATTCTGGGATTTTCGTATTTGTTTCAAATACAGCCTCCGGCGTTGTCACGACCATGACGCACCCTCACCGCCTTCGCGCGGTCGGAGCGGTGTCGCGACCCGCACCCGCTCCGTCTTTCCTCGTCCTGTACCCATGACTGGAGCTGCCCATGCGCCGTACCGTTCTCTTCCACCACCCGCTCGCCGCGATGATTGCCCTGACCCTGTGCGGCGTGCCCGCACTGCCTGCCCACGCGGAAACCGCGGCGCAGTGCGATCCGGTCGGCGACACCGACTGCGAAACGGCGCAGGGCAGCGGCCGAGGCGGCCTGTCGGCGTGGTGGATCGGCGGCATTGTCGCGGTGGCAGCAGGTGCGGCGGGCGCTGCCGGCGGCGGCGGTAGCAACGGCGGCGGCAATGGCGGTGGGAACAGCGGCGGCGGTCCCGTCCCCGGCCAGGAAGGCGGCCAGTTCGGCGATCGCCAGACCCTGGTGGCGGCTGGCGGTGAGTCCGTATGGAATCAGCCGGTGGACACCCGCATCATCGGCAACGCACGCAACGACGGCCACCTGGATCTGAATGCCGGCAGCCTCACGGTGCGCGGCAACGGTCATCTGCACAACCACGGTACGCTGCGCGTCGGCGAGGCCGCGCGCCTGGTGATCGAGCGTGATGGCGACCTCGACAACCGTGGCCAGCTCGACCTGCGCGGCAGCCTGCATCTGCAGGCCGATGCCAGCCTGGAGAATTTCGGCCGCCTGTCGGCACAGGGGGCACGCATCACCCTGGATGGCGATGCGGAGATCGACAACCACGGCGACATGCAGCTGCGCGACACACTGGTGGTGCTGCAGGGCGACAGCGATTTCGACAACGGCGAGCGCCAGCGCCCCGCAAGGCTGGTCGTGGACGGCGGCGGGTTCGTGCTGGGCGGTGCCGCCGGGTTCGAGAATCACGGCACCCTCCACGCCAGTGGCGCGCTGAACCAGGGCAGCCTGATCCACGCCACCACCGCGCGCGTCGGCAATGACCGCGACACCATCGACGCGTTCAACAACCACGGCAGCATCGTGCTCGATGCCGATGCCCGGGTGCTCACCCTGCTCGCCGATACCCACGCCAGCACGGGCATCAACCGGGTGGGCGGACAGATCACCAGCCATGCCCGCAACCACGCGGCCCTGCATGCCGAAGGCGCATCGGCGACGCTGCTCAACCAGGGTACCCTCACCGTGACCGGTGATCACGCCGTGGCCATGTCCGGCGCGCGCGGCGCCACCCTGATCAACGACGGCACGATCAACCTCGGTATCGCCGGTGCGGCCAACGGCCAGCACCTGGTGGCGATGCGTTCGGATGGCTCGGCCACGCTCAACAACCGCCGTGGCGGCGTGATCAACATCCACGCCGACCACTCGCATGCCTTCCAGAGTGCGGGGGGCGGGAGCGGCCGGCTGATCAACAACGGCCAGGTCAATGTGTATGGCAGCGGCAGCGGCATCAACGCCGATGCCGCCACCGCTGCGGTCAATCGGCCCGGTGCCGACCTGGGTTGGCAGGCACCGCGCGGCATCAGCGGCTACACCGTGGGCACGAACGCCGATGGCAGCGCCGGGCGCATGGCGCTGCATCAGGGCGGTCACCTGGCCGATGTCGCGGTGGACACCGGCTTCACCCGCGGTACCGCCGCGTCGCAGGTCCACCTGCCGGGTGTGTTTACCGGGGCCGACAGCGGTGAAGACAACATCCGCAGCGCGACGGTGGTGTGGCGCGCGCAGGCCGAGCGCGATGCCAGCGGCAACGTCGATGTGGTGATGACACGCAATGACTACCGCGCGCTGGCCGATGCATCGGTCCAGGGCGTGGCGGCCGCGCTGGAAGCTGGTTATGGCAACTCGGCGCTGTTCCACAGCCTGGAAGTGGCCGACACCGCCGAGTTCAACCGTGCCCTGCACCAGCTGTCCGGTGGGCAGGTGATGGCGGCGAGCCAGCGCCTGGCCGCCAACGGCGAGGCGTTCTGGTCGAGCCTGGCACGCAGCGCGCCGACCGACGGCCACCACCTGCTGGCGTTCGGGCCGGGCGCTGACACCCGCTACGGCGTGCAGGGCGTGGGCAGCGGCCTGCAGTTGGCGGTACCGATGCAGGGCGGCCGCCATCTGCAGATGATGTCCGGCCTGCTCAGCACGGATGTCGCGCACGACGGCGGGCAGACGCGCAGCCAGTCGCGCTTCGCCGGCGTGGGCATCGGCCAGTCGTTGGGTGCGTTCCGCGTGCAGCACACCCTCGGCAACGAGTGGCACCGGATGGACGGTCAACGACAGCTCCAGTGGGGCGCTACGCACACGACGGCGCACAGCCGGCGCGCGCTCTCGCGCACCCGCATCGGCAGCATGCTGAGCCGCGATGTGGTGGCCGCCGCCGTGCACTGGCAACCGCGGCTGGGCGTCACCGCGTTCCACACCCGCGAGGCCGCCTTCCACGAACATGGCGCCGACGCATTCGGGCTCTCGGTGGGCGCGGGCACGCGCCGTGGCGTGCAGTGGGAAGCCGGCACGGGCGCGCAGGCGCGGGTCGGGTCGGCGTGGACAGTGCGTGGCGACGCGGCATTGATCGGCTCCGTCAAGGAGCATGCCCGCGGTCGCCTGGCGTATCTGCACGGGGCGGCGGGCCACGCATTCGAGCTGCCGGGCCGCACGTCGGGCGTGGACTACCGGGTGATGATCGGCGCGGATTACCGTCGCCAGCGCCTGGCGCTGGGCGGGGCGGTGCTGGCGCAACGCCTGCTGGGCACTCCGGACACCCAGGCGCAGATGCACCTCAACTACGTGTTCTGATCCCGCCGGACGATGGCGCGCAGGCGCCATCGTCCGCCGTGCCGGCTCAGGGCTGGGCCGGTGCCGCCGGTGCCGTGGCGGTCGCGCCGCCCAGGGTGCGCGACAGGAAGGCGAGCAGCCTGGTGTAGTACTCGCGCCGGTGGTCGTCGGTGTAGAAGCCGTGGCCTTCGGTGGGGTAGTACAACGACTCCACCGGAACACCGGCCTTCTGCAACGCCGCTTCCATGCGCCTGGTGTGCTGGATGGGGGCGCGTTCGTCCTGGCCCCCGGCCGCCAGGAACACCGGCACCTTGATGCGGTCGGCCAGATTGACCGGCGACACCGCCGCGAGCTCGCTCCGCTCGCCGATCCATTCCTTCAGATAGGTTTCGCCCGAGCGCCGCCCCTGGATGTCGCCGGTGGTATGCATCATCGGCAGATCGTAGACGCCCACATAGCCCGCCGCGCAACGGTACAGCGCCGGTTCCCTGGCCACGCCCATCAGCGCGGCGTAGCCGCCGTAGCTGGCACCGTAGATGCAGATCTTCGAGCCGTCGGCGATGCCCTGTTCCACCGCCCAGCGGGTGGCGTCGGTCACGTCGTCCTGCATCGTGCCGCCCCACTGGCGCGCGCCGGCCTGCTCGTGGGCACGGCCGTAGTTGCCCGAGCCACGGAAATTGACCTGCAGCACCGCATAACCGGCGGCGGCCAGCAACTGGTTCTCGCTGTCGTAACGGCCATCGTCATAGACATCGAACGGACCGCCGTGCGGCACCACCACCATCGGCAGGCGCTTGCCTTCGCTGCCCTTGGGCACGGTCACGTAGCCGTGCAGCGGCAGACCGTCGCGTGCCTTCAGCGCGATCGGGCGCACCACCGCCGCCGCCTCCGGATCGATCCAGTCGCTGCGGCTCAGCAGGTGTTCGGCATGTTTGGCCACAGTGTCGAACAGGAAGAAGTCGCCGGGGTTGCGGCCGGACCAGACTTCCAGCAGCAGGCGCTTGCCGTCGCGGGTGGACGAGGTGACATACACCGCCTCGCCGCCGAAGGCCGCTTCCAGGCTGCGATGCATGCGTGCGTCGGCGGATTTCTCGTCGAAGAAGCGCGTCCGCGGGGTATCGCCCATGAACAGCGCACCGACCGGGATCGAGGTGCCCTGCCGGTAGATCACCCGTGCCGGGTCCACGACGGGATCGGAGAGCACGGGCAGGCGTTCGCCGGTGGCCGGGTTCCACGAGACGAATGCCGCCGGCCCGCGCGGCTGCTCCACGATCAGGTAGGCCAGCGTGCCATCGGAGGAGAAGCCGACCGGCCGTTCGATGTGCCCACTGACGTTCTCATCGTTGACCAGCGTCCAGTCGTTGCCGGCCGCCGCGCGGTAGTACAGCTTGTTGATGTTGTCGCCGCCGGCCCCATAGGCAAAACGCACCTCGCCCTGCGGGTCGGTCGCAAAGCGCGCGCGCTGGACCGGTGCGCGCGCGGCCACCTGGCGATGACCGGTGACCACGTCCAGGCGCTCGGCGCGGGTGAAGGGATCGGCGGAGAACGGCCACGTGGTGACCAGCACGCCGCGCGGATCATTGGGCAGGTCGTCGGCCAGGAACGCAGCCACCGCGTCGCCCTTCTTCGGCTGGATGCGCGATCCCTGCCGCGCGGTCGCGCGGTAGCCGATCAGCAGCTCGCCCCGGCCGCCGTTGGCGTTCATGGCGAACAGCTCGCCGGTGGGGCGCGGCGCATCATGCGAGCCGAACTTCTCGGCCAGGCCGATCACCACACGGTCATCGCTGGCCCAGTGGAAGTCGGACGCATGGTTGTCGCGCGGCGGCACGAACGAGCCGGTCAGTCGACCTTCCACGCGGTGCATGATCGCCAGCGCGGTACGGTCCTCCATCGGCACGGTGGCGGCGAAGTAGTCGCCCGATGGCGAAATCTTGATGCTGGTGAATTTGTCCCGGCGGAGGTAGTGATCCAGATCCACCGCGGCGGCCTGCCCGGCCAGGGTCATGCAGACGGCCAGTGCCGCCAGAGTCAACGTACGCATCCTTCCCCCTTGGCTGCCGGACGGCGTGTCCGGCAGATAACGATGTTCCGGGCCAGGCAGGCCCCGGTGCGGCGCGGCGGCGGGCGATGCCGCCACCGCACGCGGCGCGGTCAGGGCGCCTTGCCCTTGCCAGCAGGTGTAGTGGTGGCCGTGGCACCGCCGAGGCTGCGCGACAGGAACGCCAGCAACCGGGTGTAGTACACGGTGCGATGTTCCTCGGTGTAGAACCCGTGCCCTTCGGTGGGGTAGTACAGCGATTCCACCGGTACGCCGGCCTTCTTGAGGGCGGCTTCCATGCGCTTGGTATGCTCGATCGGCGCGCGCTCGTCCTTGCCGCCGGCAGCCAGGAACACCGGCACCTTGATGCTCTCGGCCAGGTTGACCGGCGAGCGGTCGGCCAGGTCCTTCGGACGGCCCATCCACTCGCGCAGGTAAGTCAGGCCGAATGCGGTCTTCTGCACATCGCCGCGCGCGTACATCAGCGGCAGGTCATACACGCCTACATACCCGGCCGCGCACTGGTACAGGCCGGGCTCGCGCACCGCCCCCATCATCGCCGCGTAGCCGCCATAGCTGGCGCCGTAGATGCAGATGCGCGCCTTGTCGGCCACGCCCTGCGCGATCGCCCAGCGCGTGGCATCGGTGACATCGTCCTGCATCGCCATGCCCCACTGCAGGCGGCCGGCCTCGGTATGTGCGCGCCCATAGTTGGACGAGCCGCGGAAGTTGATCTGCATGACGGCATAACCGGCGGCAGCCAGCAGTTGCGACTCGATGTCGTAATCACCGCGATCGAACACGCCGATCGGCCCGCCGTGCGGCACCACCACCATCGGCAGGTTGCGCCCGTCGCTGCCGTACGGCAGCGTGAGGAACCCATGCAGCGGCAGACCGTCGCGGGCCTTGAAGGCAACCGGCCGTACCTCGGCACTCTTGGTCGCGTCGATCCAGTGGCTGCGGCTGGCCAGGTGCGCGGCGTTCTTGCGGGCGGTATCGAACAGGAAGAAGTCGCCGGGATTGCGCCCGGACCAGGTTTCCAGCAGCAGCTTGCTGCCATCGCGGGTGCTGGAGGTGATGTAGACCGGCCCACCCAGCGCGGCTTCCAGGCTGCGGTACTGCCGCGCCGTGGCCGAGGCGTCATCGAAGAACGCGGTACGGGGCGTATCGCCCAGGTACAGCGCACCAACCGGGATGCGGGTGCCGGGCTGGCGGATGATCCGATGCGGGTCCACGACCGCATCGCGCAACAGCGTCCGGCGCTCGTTGGTCTCCGGGTCCCAGCTGACGATCGCATCCGGCCCGCTGGCCTGTTCGACCTGCAGGTAGGCCAGACGGCCATCGGCCGAGAAGCCCAGCGGTACCTCGGTGCGCCCGCTCACGCTCTGGCTGTTGACCAGCGACCACTCGCCGCCAGGCGCGCGGTAGTACAGCTTGTTGACGCGGTCGTTCGCCGCGCCCAGTGCAAAGCGCACCTCGCCCTGGTTGTCGGTGGTGAAGCTGCCGCGCTGCACCGGCGACCGCACCACCATCGTGCGCCGGCCGCTGAGCACGTCCATGCGTTCGACCTGCGGATAGGGATCGTCGCTGAAGGGCCACACCTCGATCAGCGCATACCGGTCGTCGTCGGGCAGGTCGTCGGCCATGTAGGCGGCCACATCGCCCGCTTTCTTGACCTTGATATAGGTACCCTGACCTTCCTGCACCCGGTAGCCGACGAGCAGCTCGGCGCGCTTGCCATCGGCATTGATGCCGAACAGCTCGCCGGTGGGCTGCGGCGCATCGCGCGCGCCGAGCTTCTGGGCCAGGCCGACCACGATGCGCTCGTTGCTGACCCAGTTGACCGTATGGGCGTGGTTGTTCCTGGGCGGTTTGAAATTGCCCACCATCTGCATGTCCGGCAGACGCAGGATCGCTACCGCGGTTGCATCTTCCAGCGGTATCGTCGCGGCGATGTACTCGCCTCCCGGCGATATCTGGATGTCCTCGAAACTCTGCTGCCGCAGATAGCGGTCCAGATCCACCGTCCCGGCCTGCGCCGGAAGTGCCGCACACACCACCGCCAGCATGGCGGCCCATCTGATCCTGCTCATCCATTCCCCCGGCTATCGGACTTCATGTCCAAGCGCCCGATTCTAGGCGGAAGGCAGGGTCGGGAACCAGTGCGGAAAGCACACAGAAAAATGGCACCGCGAACGGTGCCATTCAAGGCATGCATCGATGGAGAGAGGTATCAATGCATACCGCGGAACGCGAGGGTCAGCGCCAGGATCGACAGGATCACCGCGATGGTGCCATCGAGGATGCGCCAGGTCTTCGGCTTGGTGAACAACGGTGCCAGCAGGCGCGCGCCGAGCCCCTGCGCGGTCAGCCACAGGCAGCTGGCGGTGACCACGCCGGCGGCGAAGGCCATGCGCGACGTACCGAAGTTCTCGGCAATCGAACCGATCACCATCATGTCCAGCCAGAAGTGCGGGTTGATCAGCGAAAAGCCGACGGCCGACATCAGCACCGCGCGGCGCGAGGTGTCGCCGCCGTCGTCCATGTCCATGCCGCCGCCACCGCCGGCCAGCGCGCGGCGCGCCGACTGCCACGCATACCAGGCCAGGAACGCCACGCCGCCCCACAGCACCGCCGTGGTCAGCCACGGCAGCGCCTGCGTCAGGGTGCGCAGGCCGGCGACGCTGGCGAAAATGAAGGCGGCGTCGATCGCCGCGCAGGTCGCCACGACCGGCACGATGTGCTTGCGCAGGATGCCCTGGCGCAGGATGAAGGCGCTCTGCGCGCCGACGACGGCGAACAGACCAATGCCGGTGGCGGCGCCGCTGAACCATGCGGCGAGCCCGGCGCTGCCGGAAATGATGGAGAACATGGGAGACCACCTGTGTTGCGGGGGGCGGTGCCTCGCCAAGGCGTACAGCACCGGATGGCGCGTATTGTCGCGCCGCAGCATGGAAAAGTAGAGCTAAACTTACTTAACCTCCTTTAGCCATACTTAAGATCATGCGGATCGACCACGCCCAGCTCCGCGCCCTTGCCGCCGTCGTCCGCGAAGGCAGTTTCGAGCGCGCCGCCCAGTCGCTCAATGTCACCGCCTCGGCGGTGTCCCAACGGATCAAGGCGCTGGAGGACCGGGTCGGCCGGCTGCTGGTCAAGCGCTCGTCCCCGGCGGTGGCGACCCCGGAAGGCCAGGTGCTGGTGCAGCTGGCCGAGCAGACCGCGCTGCTCGAGCACGACGCCCTGCATCGCATGGGCATCGCCGACGAGGACCTCCCGCACGCCAGCATCCCGGTAGCGGTCAACCACGACAGTCTGGAAACCTGGTTTCCCGAGGCTGCGCGCAGCTTCGCCGCACAGACCGGCACCACCCTGGACCTGCGCCTGGAAGACCAGGACCACACAGTCGCGCTGCTCCGCCAAGGCGCGGTGCTGGGTGCCGTGACCACGCTGGACGAGCCGGTGCAGGGCTGCCAGATCCACGCGCTGGGCAGCATCCGCTACGCCGCCACGTGCACCCCGGCCTTCCATGCCCAGCACTTCGCCAAGGGCGTCAACGCTCAGTCGCTGGCGCAGGCCCCGGTGCTGGTGTTCAACCGCAAGGACGACCTGCAGGCACGCTTCGCCCGGCGCCTGGCCGGTGAGGACCTGCCGCTGACCGCCCCGACCTGGTGGATTCCGTCGACCCGCGCATTCGTGCAGGCCAACCTCGGCGGGCTGGGCTGGACCATGAATCCCCTGCCCCTGGTCAAGCGCCACCTGGAGGCCGGCCGGCTGGTGCTGATGAAGCCGCGCGCCTGGGAAGACGTGCCGCTGTACTGGCAGCACTGGAAGGGCGATGTGCAGACGATGTCGCTGCTGACCCGCGCGGTGCTGGGGGCCTCGGCGGCGCTGGTGCGGAAGAAGCGATAGCCCGCGAGCGCGGCGGTGACGGCGGTCACGCGCCGCTGACCTGCTCGCGGGCAGCATCAGCCCATTCCCGCCACGGGGTCGTCGATGGAAAGCGATCCGCTGTTCCTGCATATCCGGGTGGTGCTCGGCATCATCCTCGGCCTGAGCATCACCACACTGCTGCGCGGGCTGGCGTCGATCATCGAGCACCCCCAGCGCCGGGGACTGTCGTGGGTCCACCTGTGCTGGGTGGCGTGGGCGCTGGTCTCGGTGGTGACGTTCTGGTGGTGGGAGTTCCGGCTCACCGAGGTGCGGCACTGGACCTTCGGCACCTACGTGTTCGTGATCGGCTACTGCGCCGCCTGGTACATGCTGTGCGTGCTGCTGTTCCCCGACGACGTGCGCGAGTTCGGCAGCCTGGAGAACTACCTGCTGCAGCGTCGCAGCGGCTTTTTCGGGGTGCTGGCGCTGATCACCCTGCTGGACCTGGGGGATACGGCGATCAAGGGCCACAGCCGCTGGCAGGCGCTGGGCGAGGCCTATCTGCTGCACACCGCGGCAATGCTGCTGATTGCCGGGCTGGGCGTCGCGCTGCGATCGCGGCGCGCCCATCTGCTGCTGGCCGCGACCGCGCTGGCGTACCAGGCGACCTACTTCCTGCTGGAGTATTTCACGCTGGGCGGGACCTGAGCCCCCCGGCCGCCAGCCGGCTCAGCGCGCGTCGAGCCCGGCGCGGCCGTCCACGATGTGCACCTTCGCGCGCACGATGGTGGCGTCGGCACCCTTGCGTTCGGGGGTGATGTTGAAGCTGAAGACCGCATCCAGATCGACCGGGCGCAGCGCGAAATCGTTGATTTCCTTCGGCACGATCGGCCAGCTGAAACGCACCGACTGGCCCGGTGCCAGGGTCTCCAGGTCCTTCAGCATCAGGCCGTCCACCGGGTTGCGGCGCAACTGCTTTTCCTTGCCCGAATGGCGGTCCACCAGCCGTACCGCCGGGCCGCGCTTGCGCAGGAAGGCGACCGGCAGCGCCACCGCGCTGCGGCCGCCGTTGCGCAGTTCCAGTTCCACCCGGACGTCGTCGCCGGTGAAGCGGCAGTGGGCGTCGTCGATGCAGCGGGCGTGGAGTTCGATCATGGGGGCAGGCTCTGGGTTCTGTGCAGACGAAGGTGAAACGGCAAACAGGGCAATCAGGGGAATCAGGAAACGGTGCATGTCAGCTCCCGGCCGAGCTCGCGACGGAGCAGTTCCTGCACCTCGCGACCGATGTTCCAGGCATGCCTGGGGTGGGTACCGGCGCTATGGTACGTGGACATGATGGTGGCCTGCGGGTCGGTGCTGTCGCGGTAGGCCATCGCCTCCACCCCCACGGGGTCGACAGTGCCGTCGGGGCGGATGTAGCGCACCGTGTCCGAGGCGTCGTCCTCGTTCTCGGAATACTCGTCGGGCAGGCCCAGGGTGTGGGCAAACTCGTGCGCGTAGGTCCAGGGGTCGGTGGTGGTGGCGACATACACCAGCGGCGGATCGACCATTTCGCGGTCGTACTCCTTGTGCAGCTGCAGCGTGTAGTCCTGGCCACCGTCCACCCACTGGATCGCATAGCGGATCGGGAACGTGCGCGTGCCGCACTGCGGGTCGTTGACCGCCAGGGTGAACTTGCCGTTCCAGTAGGTATCCACGCCTTCCATCATGCGCAGCTTGGCCGTGGTGACGTCGCCGGCGGTGACGCCGGCCAGCGGCTGCACGCGGACCTTGATCGACACCACGACATCCCCGCCGGACCTGAGCGGCACGGCGATGCTGTAGGTCACCGGGAACGTCCAGTCGTAGCGGGTGCCCGCCGGGTCGAACGTTTCGGAATAACGCCCGTCGGCGTTCACCGCGATCTTCGCCTCATGGTCACTCACCCAGCATTGCGGGGCCTCCTCGGGCGCGGCCGGTGGCGCATCGGCAGGCTTGCTCGCCTTCAGCACTGCCGCCGCGATGGAGACTGCGGCGGCGAGCACCGCGGCGGCGTTGCCGGACCCACCGCTACCACCACCGCCACCGCCGCCGCCGCCGGCCTCCACGCTCACCGTCGCCTGCTGGCCGGCCAGCAGCGTGCAGCCACAGCTGGCCTTGTCGCCATGCCGGGCGACCGGGTTGCCGTCGATGATCAGGGTGGCGTCGCCGCTGGCTATCACGCCGGGGCCGTGCTTGCTGCACAGCACCGCGTCGTTGACCCGGGCCACTGCGCGTCCGTCGATATCCGTGAAGGGCGAGCCGGCCAGTACCGTGCCGCCCAGATGGAGGTGGTCACCGACCACAACCAGCGTCCTTGCCATTGCGTACCTGTCTCTTTCGTAGCGATCCGTTGCGCATTCAGTTTACCTGCGGGAACCGGCGGGGTCACCCCATCGGATGCTGCGTTGCACCAAATCCGTACCGGAAAGGGCTAGAATCCGCGCCAAGGAACCGCTGTGACCCCTGTTTTCACGGGCGTCCCCGGCAGCGGCGGCATCCTGTTCACGTCTCCTTCCTCTGGGATCCCCATGAGAAAAATAGCGAAGGTCGCCCTCGGCCTGCTCGTGCTGTTGCTGCTGGCATCGGCCCTCTTCCTGTACTGGCCGCTGACGCAGCGCTCGGTCCCCGCCGCCGGCAACGACAAGCCGGTGGACGTGGTCCTGATCGGCGGCGGCATCATGAGCATCACCCTGGCCACGTTCCTGCAGGAACTGCAGCCGGACTGGAACATCCAGCTCTATGAGCGCCTCGACGGCGTCGCGCTGGAAAGCTCGGACGGCTGGAACAACGCCGGCACCGGGCATTCGGCGTTCGCCGAACTCAACTACACCCCGGAACTGCCCGATGGCAGCATCGAGACCAAGCGTGCGGTGGGCATCGCCGAGCAGTTCGAAATCTCGCGCCAGTTCTGGTCGCACCAGGTCAAGGCCGGCCGCCTGAGCCAGCCGTCGGACTTCATCAACCCCACCCCGCACATGAGCTTTGTGTGGGGCGACGACAACATCGCCTATCTGCACAAGCGCCAGCAGGCGCTGGTGAAGAACCCGCTGTTCTACGGCATGCAGTACTCCGAAGATCCCGCGCAGATCCGGCAGTGGGCACCGCTGTTGATGGAAGGCCGCGATCCGAAGCAGAAGGTGGCGGCCACCTGGATGCCGCTGGGCACCGACGTGAACTTCGGCGTGATCACCCGCCAGCTCACCGCCGGCCTGCAGCGCAGCCCGAACTTCCAGCTGCATCTGAAGCATGAAGTCGGCGCGCTGCGCCAGAACGATGACAAGAGCTGGAACGTCACCGTGAAGGACCTCAGCTCGGGCACCGAGTCGACGATCAAGTCGCGCTTTGTGTTCATTGGTGCCGGTGGTGCCGCGTTGAAGCTGCTGCAGCTGTCGGGCATCCCGGAGTCGAAGAACTACGCCGGCTTCCCGGTGGGCGGCCAGTTCCTGGCGTTCCAGTCGCCGGCCATCGCCGGGCGTCACGGGGTGAAGGCATACGGCATGGCCGAGACCGGCTCGCCGCCGATGTCGGTGCCGCACCTGGATGCGCGCAAGCTGGATGGCAAGCCGGTGGTGCTGTTCGGGCCCTTCGCGCTGTACAGCACCAAGTTCCTCAAGCACGGGTCGTGGTTCGATCTGTATTCGTCGGTGAACCACAACAACGTGGCCGGCATGCTCGACGTGGGCGCCGAGAACCTGGACCTGGTGAAGTATCTGATGGGCCAGGCGCGCCTGAACGACGACGACCGCCAGGCCGAACTGGTCAAGTACTTTCCCAGCGCCAAGCGCGAGGACTGGACACTGGTCACCGCCGGGCAGCGGGTGCAGATCATCAAGCGTGATCCGGAGAAGGGCGCGATCCTGCAGTTCGGCACCGAGATCGTGACCGACAAGGACCACACCCTCGCGGCCCTGCTGGGTGCGTCTCCGGGCGCCTCGACCTCGCCGCCGATCATGCTGGAGCTGCTCAGGAAGGCCTTCCCCGAGCAGATGGCGGCCGGGTGGGAAACGCGGCTGAAGCAGATCGTGCCGTCGTACGGGCGAAAGCTCAACGACAGCGCGGCGCTGACCAACGAAGTGCGCCGCCAGACCAGCGAAACCCTGAAGCTGCCCTACCTGGACGTGCCGGTGGACACGTCGCCGGCGGTGATGCTGACCCCGCCGGCCAACGCACCGGCCGAGAAGAAGCGCAACGCCAACGAAGAACTCCAGGCACTGTAAGGCCTGCGGCGCCCGCCACCGGGCGCCTTTGCCGGAGCGGCCCCCGCCGGGGGCCGGCCGGATGCTGCGGCCCGTCGCGGCACCCGTCGACGCGGATACCGGCCGCCAATGTCGTCCCGCACGACCCTCCGCGCCCCTTGGCGTCGCAGTGACTATTTGTAAAGCGAATGCGAACGCTTTACATTTGCACCCCGCTACATCGCCGGTGCGGGTGCTGGACGGTCTCAACGGACTGCCGTCTGCCCCGCTGAACGCTCCACGGCACCCCTGGCGGACGCTTGCCCGCGCCGCCTTCAGAAGGACCTGTCGCCTGGCGCTGTCGCGTCGGGCCGCTGTGCTGCCCCCTCTCCCGAGACCGATTCGAGACCCCTGCATGTCTTTCCGTGACCGTCCGCTCCGCTCCCCCCGCCGTGCGCCGCTGGGCCTGGCCCTGCTCTCCGTGCTGTCGCTGACCCCGTCGCTGGCGCTGGCCGATGCCGCCACCGATGCAGCCGGCACCACCGACGCCAGGACCCTGGACAAGGTCCGCGTAGTCGCCGCCCAGGCCACGCCGTCGAGCAGTACGCGCCTGCCCATCACGCTGCAGGAGACCCCGCAGTCGACCAGCGTGATCGGCCTGGAACGCCTGCAGAGCGAATCGCTGTACAGCATCAACGACGTGATGCGCAACGTCACCGGCGTCAACGTGTCCTTTTACGATACCCAGCGCCCGCTCTACTACGCGCGTGGCTTCACCATCACCGACTTCCAGGTGGATGGCCTGCCCACCTACAGCGGGTCCACCAACCAGGAATATGACACCGCGTTCTACGACCGCATCGAGGTGATCCGCGGCGCCAACGGCCTGCTCAGCGGTGCCGGTATTCCCTCGGCCACGGTCAACCTGCTGCGCAAGCGGCCCGGTCGCGAGTTCGATGCGTCCTTCGCGATCAGCGCCGGCAGCTGGGATTTCCGCCGCATGGAAGCGGACGTCAACGCGCCGCTGACCGCCGATGGCCGTTTCCGCAGCCGCGTGGTCGCCGCCTACCAGGACCGCGACTACTACTACGACCGCTACACCGAAGACAAAATGTCCGGGATGGCGGTGCTGGAAGGCGACCTCACCGACAGCACCACCGTCACCGTGGGCTACCAGCGCCAGGACAACAACCCGGTCGGCTCGACCTGGGGTACCGTGCCGTTCTTCAACAGCGATGGCAGCTTTGCGCACCTCCCGCGCGAAACCAACATGGCCCCGAAGTGGACACGCTGGCAGCGCGAGACCAGCACCGCGTTCGCCAATCTGGAGCAGACATTCGGTGAGAACTGGATGCTGAGGGTCAATGCGGCTCACACCGAAGGCAATGTGCAGAACGTGCGCGTTTACGGCAGCGGCTATCCCGATCCCACCACGGGCAGCGGCGTGACCCTGATGGCCGGTGCCGGTGACGCCGAGGACACCCGCAACGGCGTGGACGTGTTTCTGTCGGGCAGTTTCGCGCTGTTCGGCCGCGAGCACGATGTGGTGGTGGGTGGCAGCTGGTCGGACCTGGAATCGACCACCTGGACGCTCACCCCGGTCAACACCTGGCGCTACGACATCCCGAACCTGTACACCTGGGACGGCGACATCCCCGAGCTGACCGCCAGCCGCACCGGCGCCCGCCGCGTCCAACGCACCACGCAGAGCGGCGTGTACGCCTCCACCCGCCTGCGTCTGGCCGATCCGCTGTCGCTGATCGCCGGCGCGCGCCTGAGCCGCTGGGAAACCCTGACCCGCGCCTACAACACGCGCGGTGCGTATACCGCCACCAGCGGCCAGTACAAGGTCACCGACGAGGTCACGCCGTATGTGGGCCTGGTGTACGAGATCCTGCCGGCGCTGTCGGTCTATGCCAGCTACACCGAGATCTTCAACCCGCAGAATTTCAAGGACAGGAATGAGAACCTGCTCGCGCCGGTGCAGGGCTCCAACCTGGAAGCGGGCATCAAGTCGCAGTGGTTCGATGGCCGCCTGACGGCCAACGCGGCGATCTTCGAGGCCAAGCAGGACAACTACGCGGTGCGCGACATGACCCAGCCGGACGGGTCGCTCAGCGATGGCAGCTCGGCGTACGTGGGCGTGAACGGCACGAAGTCACGTGGCTGGGAAGTGGACGTCAACGGCCAGATTCTGCCGGGCTGGACGGTCAATGCCGGCTACACGCACGTCAAGGTGACCCGTGCGGCGACCGACCTGATCTACGCCAACCTGCCCGAAGACTTCCTGCAGCTCAACACCACCGTGCAGCTGTCCGGCGCGCTGGAGCGGCTGAGCCTGGGCGGCGGGTTCTCATGGCAGAGCAGGGTCCGCGGCTACAACATCCCCTACCCGCTGGGTGGCACCGTCACCGTCAACCAGCCGGCGTACATGCTGGTGAACCTCAACGCCAACTACCGCATCAGCGACAACTGGATGGCCACCCTCAGCGTGCGCAACGCGCTGGACAAAACCTACTGGGCCAACCTGGACTACAACAACTACGGTGAGCCGCGCTTCGTCTCGGCCAGCCTGCGCTGGAAGTTCTGAGGACGCGTCTCGCGCAGCGTCCACATCACCGGCAGCACCAGCACGGCCACCAGCGCGATCATCGCGCCCGGCGCAGCGGACCACCCGCTGTGCCGGACCAGCAGTTCGGCGACCAGCGGCATGGCGCCGCCGAAGAACGCCGTCGCCATCGTCACGCCCAGCGCCAGCCCGCTGAGGCGGCCTTCGCCCGGGAACTGTTCAGCGGTCGCCGGGGCAGCGACCGCACTGACGCCTCCGGCCAGGCAGGCCAGCACCACGGCGGCAACAGCGATCTGCACGGTGCTGCCCGCGGCCATCACCGCGAACATGCCCAACGGCAGCAGCGCCGACAGCAGCGCCAGCGCGATCAGCACCGGGCGTCGACCGATCCGGTCCGACAGCGCGCCGGCCAGCGGCGTCACCCCGATCACGGCCACTGCCGCCACGGTGGACAACCACAACGCCGTCGACTCCCCGACCTTGCCCACCGAGCCGAGAAACGCCGGAACGTAGGTGATGCCCACGTAGTAGGTGATCGAACCGAGCGCGGAAATCGCGAAGGTGCGCGCCACCGCGCTGCGATGATGCCGCCAGGTGTCGCGGATGGGTGACACCGGCACGGTGCCAGCCGCCTGTTGCCGTTCGAACTCCGGCGATTCCTGCATCCGCGAGCGTGCCAGCAGGATCGCACCAGCGAGGGCAGCCCCGACAAAGAACGGAATGCGCCAGCCCCACGCATCCAGCTGCGCCGTGCTCAACAACGCAACGGTCAATGCCGACAGCCCCACCGCCAGCAGCGCGCCCACCTCACTGGCAGCCGACGCCAGCGAAGTGATCAACCCCCGCCGCCGCGGCGGCGCGGATTCCAGCAGGTAGGCGACCACGCCGGTGTACTCGCCACCGACCGAGAACGCCATCAGGCAGCGCAGCAGCAGCAACAGCACCCCGGCAGTGGTGCCCAGCGTGGCGAATGTGGGCAACAGCGCGGTGGCCAACATGGCCACGGTCATCAGCAGCATCGAGGCCAGCATCATCACGCGCCGCCCGAAGCGGTCGCCGAGATGGCCAAAGCACAGCGCCCCCAGCGGGCGCATCAGATAGGACACGGCGAACCCGGCCAGGGTGGCCAGCAACGCATGCTCGCCGCCCCCGAAGAACACCCGCGACACCACCGTGGCCAGGTACAGGTACAGCGTGAAGTCGTACCACTCCACCACCGTGGACAGGCCGGCGATCAGCATCGAGCGCGAGCGTCCGGCAGGCGCTGCGGGCACGCCACTGATCATCGGTTCGGCATCACGCATGCGGTCGGGCTCCACGACAGGGACATGGCTGGCGAGCCTACGGCATCGGGCCTCCACGCCATGTCATCCCGGCTCAGACCACGGCGGTCACACTGCCAGCCTGGCGGGTGTAGCGCAGCAGACGGCCACGCCCCGGGGCATTGCCCTCGTCCTCGAACAGGCCGTACTCCTCGCTGACCGCATACCCCTGCAACGCCATCGCGCGCGAGAAGCCTCCGACATTGCCGCGCCCGGGGTCGGTGAGCAGCAGCTCGGCATCCGGTCGCGCATGGCGCTCCATCATCGCGGCGATCTGCACGCCGTGCCCGCGTTCGTACAGCACATCGCTGCCGATGATCAGGTCGAACCGGCCCAGTGTCGTATCCGGCAGTTCCCAGGGCAGGTCGCGGTAGTGGATCGCCGGAAGATCGTTGAGGCCGGCGTTGTAGGCCAGGAACGACTCGGCCAACGGATGGTGGTCACTGGCCACCACATCGGCCCCGCGATGCGCCAGCACCAGACTGGACAGGCCCAGACCGCACCCCAGCTCGAGGATGCGCTTGCCGGCGATATCGACGCGGCTCATGGTCTCGGCCAGCACCCGCCCGGCTGGCCATATCTGGCCGAACAGGCTCCACAGCGAGGAGTGGATGCCGGCGCGCTGGGCGCGGCCGGTGGGGTCGGCAAACTGCTGCAGATCGCTGAGTGCGCGGATGCGGAAGTCGTGGCCTGCAACCGGAATGGTGAGAATGCGGGTGGTATAGCCCGGCATGTGCGCTCCGTAGGGGTACGGCGACGGCGGCCTCCACGCGGAAAGCGGCAGTCAGGAAGTGGAGCGAAGCGGGCGGTCGGGAACGGACCGCGCAGGACGCGCGTAACGGCGTGGGACCCGCGCATCGTACAGCAGCCGCGCCGCGTACCCTTCACCCCGCGCTGCCCATGCCGGCCAGCATCACCTGCAGCCGTGCCGCATTGGGCACGGCGAAGCCCTGCGCGGTGTTGTCGAAGATGACCCACGCCGGTGCATGCGCAGGCAGATGGCGTTGCACCGCGGCGGCCAGCGCCGCGAGTGCGGCGTCGGGGTAGTCGCTGTAGTACATGCGGGGTGAACCGTGCCAGCGCCAGTAGGCTGGCGTGGGCGCGCCACCGGGAACGGCCGACTGCGGATGCACGACCGGATCAACCGCCGCGCGTGCCACCCCATGTCGCTGCAGCAACGCATCGGCCTGCGGATCGAACCAGCTGGCATGACGCGGCTCGCAGACCACCGGCGCACGCGTACGCCGGCGCAGCGCACGCAGGAAGGCCGATACGCGGCGCGCATCGAAGGTCAGTGACGGCGGCAGCTGCAGCAGCAACGCGCCCAGATGCGGCCCCAGACCGGCCACTTCACCCAGGAAGCGATCCAGCAACGGGCCTGCGCCGACCAGGCCCGCCTCATGCGACACCGCGCGGGGCATCTTCACCGAGAAGCGGAAGTGCGCCGGCACCGTGGCTGCCCAACGCTCGTACGTACGACGCTGATGGGCCCGGTAAAACGAGGAGTTGATCTCGACCACGCTGAATCGCGTCGCGTATCGCGCAAGCAGGCTGTTGCCCGCCCCGAACAGCGCGGCGTCACGGGTCGGGATGGACCAGCCGGCGCATCCGACCTGGACCGGCGGCGTCGGCGGTTGGCGGGACATCGCGGCCGGTCCTCAGCGCAGGATCTCGCCCTCGTCTTCACCGTCCCAGTAATGGATGCGCGTGGCGGCGACATGGATGAGCAGCAGGCCGGGCGTATCCACGCCCTGGTCGAACCAGCGCTCCAGATCCTTCACCCAATGCTGCTGCATCGTCGCCTTGTCGCGCACCAGCGCCGCCCGGCCCTGCACCGCCACGAACAGCGGCGGCTTGCCGAGCAGTGACTTCTTCCCGGTGAAGCTCAGCGCCACCTTGGGGTTGCGCTGGATCTGACGCACCGCATCAGTGTCTTCCAGCGAGAAGAACCAGCTGTCGCCGTCGTAGTCGACGTCGCCGTTGTTGCTCATCGGACGGCCGGCGATGTCGCCGCTGTCGGTATGGGTCTGCAGCAGGGTGAAGTCGATGCCGGCCATCTTCTTGGCCAGGTCGTGCAGGGTCAGGGTGGTCATGGCGGTTCCACTCGGGAAGGGACGGACAGCGTCCGTGCCGGCCGGTGACCCCGCCGTGCACGGACGCTGCCTTGCCCTTCACATCACCGGGCCTGGTGGACCACCCGGTTGGCGTCCACACGCCACGTGCCAATGGCGCGTGAAGTGCGTCGCAGGGCAACGGCTGCAGGTGACCGAGTGGTGCCGACGGGCGCTTGACATCGGCGCGCGGGCGGAACACCATTAATTAACGAATTAGTTAACTTATGGTCATGGACCGCATCTTCGACGCCCTCGCCTCCACTGCCCGCCGCCAGATCCTCGCCTACCTCAATGGCGGCGAGCTGAGTGCCGGCGAACTGGGCGAACGCTTCGATTTCAGCAAGCCGGCCCTGTCCAGCCATCTGCGCATCCTCGAAGACGCCGGCCTGATCGAGCGCGAGAAGCGGGGCCAGTTCGTGTACTTCCGCCAGGTGCCTGACCGGCTGGCCAACACCCTGTTCGCCTGGGCCGCCGAAGTGTGCCCGGTCGGCGGGCCGCTGCAGCGCGAAAGCCGCGCCCGCGCGCGGCGCAGGACCCCCACCGGATAAGGAGCCCGGCATGCTGGACGTGACCCTTCCCAGTCGTTCGTTTCCCAGCATCCACCTGCCCTCCGTCGGCGACGGCAGCCCCGTCGAAGTCACCGTGATCACCCGGCTCGGCATCGGTGCCGGCGACCAGGCCGTGAACGATGCCGGCGCGCGACAGGCCGCCCATCCGCAGTTCGTCGACGCCCTGGATGAGCCCTCCGCCCGCCTCGGCGACATGCATCTGGCGCACGGCGATGCATCGTCGTTGTACTCCTTCGCGGTTGGCCCGCAGGGGCACCCGTTCCACCGCCACGCCGGGCCACGCATGTTCACCGCCATTGCCGGCAGCGGCGGCGCACAGCTGCGCTTCTCGACCGTCACGGACGCACAGTTGGACCGCGCGCCTGCTGCATTCGTGCAGGCATTGCGCTGCGTGGACATTCCGCCGGACTGCCTGTTCACCGTGCGCTTCGGCGGCGGCACCTGGCACCAGTTCGTCAGCCGGCGACCGCCGCACCCGGCATTGTTCGCCCTGTCCTGCCATCCTGACGACCGCGCCGGCGCGCTGTCCGACGCGCAGCGCGCGCGCGTGGCCGATGGCAGCGCCGACCTTCCCACGCTGACCGATACCCTGCCGCCGGTCGTGCAGCGCCTGCTGGACGAACTCGACATGGACAGTGTGCCGCGCGTGACCCTGTCGATGCAGGCCCCGTCGCGCGGGCACGTGCGCCGCCCGGCAGCGCCGATGCCGGTGACGCGCCATCCGGCGCCGCCGGCCGACTCCCTGCTACGGCACGCGTTTCCCGACGGCTGCCACCATCAGGATCATGCCTTCCTCACCCTGCCACCGCGCGCGTCCGGCACGCCCTCTGCACGCCGCCTGCTGGAGGCGGTGCTCGACGGGTTCGTGCGCAATCCGCCGGCGTCGGTGGGTCGCCTGATGGCCCTGCGCAATGTGCTGGTGGCACCGTTGCGGTTGCGCACCTCACCGCTCGGCTGCCCGGTGTCCTCACTGCTGTCGGAGGATAGACGCGAACTGTTCGCTGGCCGCTTCCCCGTGCTGGCCCAGGCGCTGGCAGCCGACGATCGCCGGGCCGAGGTCATGCTCGGTGCCGACGACCGCCATCTGCAGTTCCGCTCCTGCGTGAGCGTGCAGTACCTGGAGGACGGCAGCGCGCGGGTGTCGCTCGGCACACGGGTGCGTACCCTCAACCGGTTCGGCCGGATCTACATGCTGCTGATCGATCATGTGCACCGCCACTACATCGGCCCCACCCTGCTGCGAAGGGCGGTCGAACATGCGCTGGCACCAGCGTCGAGCGGGACCGCGCGGGACACCGCAGTGCAACCGTCGGTCTAGCGGCTCAGTCGCCCCCACCGCCACCGTCACAGCCACCCCCACCATCGCTGCCGCCACCGCTGTCGCCACTGTCACAGCCGCCACTCCAGCCCGTGCCAGCCGCATCGCTGCTGGTGTAGGAATACGGATAGGCACCATCCGCCGGGTCCTGCGTGGTGCTGCCACTGCTGCGCGAGGGCTGGCCCGGCGTACGGTCCATGAAGGTGATCAGCACGCCGAGCAGCGCACCGAACACCGGCAGCAGCCAGACAATGGCCAGCATGCCCACGCGCCGGCGTGCAGACCCTTTCAGCCGGCGCCACGCGTACAGCGACACGACCAGATTGAATACCACCAGCCCGATGGCCACCTGACTCAGCATGCAGTGGATCTCCGCCACGCGGCACCTCGCCGCCGGGGTGGACTATAGCGCGCGTGCCGACCGCGCTGATCTACGGCTGCCGGGCGCTGCGCAGCGTGATCAGGGTGATCTCCGACGGCACGCCGATGCGGGCCGCGAAGCCCGGCCACAAGCCCGCACCGTTGCTGACATACAGCGTCATGCCGTCGACCGCGTAGCGGCCAGACACGAAGCCACCGTTGGCGCGCTTGACCAGCTGGTCCATGCCCACGATATGGCCGCCGTGCGTATGCCCGGACAACTGCAGCGCCACACCGCGGGCGGCATGGGCATGCGCTTGGCGCGGGCGATGATCGAGCAGGATCACTGGCGCCGCCGGATCGGCGCCCGCCAGCGCCGCGTCGAGGTCAGGCATCGGCAGGTCGTAGCGCGTGGCGACCGGGTCGGTCACGCCCGCCACGGTCAAGGTCGCCCCGTTGCGCCGGATCTGCGCATGGCTGTTCTCCAGTACCTGCATGCCCATGCCGCGGAAGGTGTGCATCCAGCCTGCGTAGTCGGCGTAGTACTCATGATTGCCGGTAATGGCGATCACGCCATCGCGTGCGTGCAGCTGGCCGAGCGGACGGATGTCATCGGCGCGCGCCGCGACGGTGCCATCGACCAGATCGCCGGTGATCACCACCAGGTCCGGCGCCACCGCGTTGCTGCGCGCCACCACCTCGGCCACCCAGTCCCCGGTGAGCAGGCGGCTGGCGTGGAGATCGGTCAACTGCAGCACGCGGTAGCCGTCGAACTGTGCCGGGAGACCGACAATGGCGACCTCGATCTGGCGCGTCTTCGGTACGGCGATGCCCTGCTGGATGCCGTAGGCCGACACCAGCAGTGCCACAGCGGCGGCGGCCGGACGCAGCCAGGGACGGCGCAGCGCGGCCACCGCCTGCGGACGCCGCAGGAGCCGGGCACCAAGCAGCAGGCCATCGAGCGCAAGCAGTGCGAGCGCGGACAGCAGCACTGCGATGAAGCCGGTGGCCAGCACGACGATGAGTGGGCCTGGAATCTCCGGGGATGCCATCGTCCCGGCGAAGGTTGCCACGATGCGATGGTGCAGCCCCATCGCCACCACCAGCAGCGCCAGCACACCGCGCGCCCCGCGTGGCACACGCAAGGGCCATACCAACCGCCAGACGACATACAACGACAGCACCAACGCAACCAAACTCAGCACAGGCAATTCCTGGAAAACCGTGGGGACAGGCGCACGGCCGCCGTCGGCGACGCGCATGCAGTCGGACATGGTGGCTGATCCGCCCGACCGGCTCCAGTGCGTTGCGCGCTGCCCTGCCCTCGCCGGGTGTCAGACCTTCCTGGCGACCTTCCGCGCCGGCCGCGCAGCCGCCTTCTTCGCCGGCGCGCGCATCTTCGACGCGTTCAACGCCACCGCCGCGCGGATCAGTGCTTTCAACGCCGTGGCGTTGAGCGTGTCGCCCTCATGCACATCGATGGCGCGGCGCGTGTTGCCGTCCAGGCTGGCATTGAACAGGCCGGCCGGATCCGGCAACGACGCGCCCTTGGCGAAGGTCATCTTCACCGCCGACGTGTAGGTTTCGCCGGTGCACAGGATGCCGTCGTGCTCCCACACCGGCACGC
>NZ_CAMPPN010000015.1:0-135618 GCF_946900935.1 Stenotrophomonas sp. Marseille-Q5258 | reverse complement strand
GAACCTGTACCGCCTGTTCAACGAAAAGGATCTGGCGCTGGTTGAAATCAACCCGCTGGCCATCCTGGACGACGGCAACCTGTACGCGCTGGACGGCAAGTTCGACAGCGACGACAACGCCGCGTTCCGTCAGAAGGCGCTGGTCGCCATGCGCGACAAGACCCAGGAAGATCCGACCGAAGTGATCGCCTCGGAGCTGGACATCAACTACGTCACGATGGACGGCAACATCGGCTGCATGGTCAACGGCGCCGGTCTGGCCATGGCCACGATGGACGTCATCAAGCTCAACGGCGGCGAGCCGGCGAACTTCCTGGACGTGGGCGGCGGTGCGAACAAGCAGCGCGTCATCGAAGCGTTCAAGCTGATCCTGTCCTCGGACAAGGTCGAAGGCATCTTCGTCAACATCTTCGGCGGCATCGTCCGCTGCGACATGATTGCCGAAGGCATCATCGCCGCTGTGAAGGAAGTGGGCGTCAAGGTTCCGGTCGTGGTGCGCCTGGAAGGCACCAACGTGGAAGAAGGCAAGCAGCTGCTGCGTGACAGCGGCATGGCCATCATCCCGGCCGACAACATCAACGACGGTGCCAAGAAGGTCGTTGAAGCTGTCAAGAACGCCGCCTGATCCGACACCGAAGGAATAACAATGTCTGTTTTGATCAATAAGAACACCAAGGTGATCGTGCAGGGCTTCACCGGCCAGCAGGGCACCTTCCACGCCACTCAGATGATCGAGTACGGCACCCAGGTTGTTGGCGGCGTGACCCCCGGCAAGGGCGGCACCACCCACATCGATCTGCCGGTCTTCAACACCGTTGCCGACGCCGTGCAGAGCACCGGCGCCAATGCTTCGGTCATCTACGTGCCGCCGCCGTACGCGGCCGATGCGATCCTGGAAGCGGCCGCTGCCGGCATCAAGGTCATCGTGTGCATCACCGAAGGCATTCCGGTGCTGGACATGCTGCGCGTCAAGAACGTGCTGACCCGTTCGCATCCGGACACCGTGCTGATCGGGCCGAACTGCCCCGGCGTGATCACCCCGGGCGAGTGCAAGATCGGCATCATGCCGGGCCACATCCACAAGCCGGGCAAGATCGGCATCGTGTCGCGTTCGGGCACCCTGACCTATGAAGCGGTCAAGCAGACCACCGAAGTCGGCCTGGGCCAGTCCACCTGCATCGGCATCGGTGGTGACCCGATCAACGGCCTGAACTTCGTCGACTGCCTCAAGCTGTTCAACGAAGACCCGCAGACCGAAGGCATCATCATGGTCGGCGAAATCGGCGGCGACGCCGAGGAAGCCGGTGCCGAGTACATCAAGAACCACGTGAAGAAGCCGGTCGTCGGTTTCATCGCCGGTGCGTCGGCTCCGGCCGGCAAGCGCATGGGCCACGCCGGTGCGATCGCCTCGGGCGGCAAGGGCACTGCGGAAGGCAAGTTCGCCGCGATGGAAGCTGCCGGCGTCGTCACCGTGCGTTCGCCGGGCGACCTGGGTGCCGCGATCGCCAAGCTGGTGAAGTAAGGCCGCCCGCCGCGTACGCGGTGGACATGCCTGAAGCGCCGACCGCTGGTCGGCGGCGTCAAACAGAAAGGCCGCCTCCGGGCGGCCTTTCTGCGTTGGGGCGTGGCACGTGTCCACATGGCTGCCGGCCAGCGGCCGGCACTACAATGGGGCATTGCAACCACCAGGCTGTATCTCATGACGTCGCTTCGCATTGCCCTGGCCCAGTTCGACTTCCCGGTAGGTGCCGTCGCGCAGAACACCGATACCATCATCACGATGATCGGCGAGGCGCGCGACGAGTACGGCGCCGAACTGGTGGTATTCCCGGAACTGGCCATCAGCGGCTATCCGCCGGAGGACCTGCTGCTGCGGCCGCGTTTCCTGTACGACTGCCAGCAGGCGCTGGAGCGCATCGCTGCGGCCACCCAGGGCATCACCGCCGTGGTTGGCTGGCCGCAGGCCGCCGGTGCGGTGGTCTACAACGCGGCCAGCGTGCTGCGCGATGGCCAGGTCCTGCACACCTATCGCAAGCGCGAACTGCCCAACTACGCGGTGTTCGACGAGCGCCGCTACTTCGATGTCGACCCGGACGGCGGCAGCTGCGTGTTCGAGATCAAGGGCGTGCCGGTGGGCCTGCTGATCTGCGAGGACCTGTGGTTCGCCGAGCCGCTGGCCGATACCGTGCGCCAGGGCGCGCAGCTGGTGGTGGTGCCCAACGCCTCGCCGTACGAGCGCGGCAAGCATGCCGAGCGCGATGCCGTGCTGGCCGCACGTACCCGTGAAAGCGGTGCGGCGATCGCCTACCTCAATGTGGTGGGGGGGCAGGATGCGCTGGTCTTCGACGGCGCCTCGGTGGTCGCCGATGGCGATGGCACGGTGCACCCGGCAGCGGCGGCGTTCACCGACCAGTGGCTGGTCGTGGACTACGACGCGCAGACGCGTCGCTTCCTGCCGCGCGAGTGGATCGACGATGGCGACGAGAGCATGGACGCGCTGGCCTGGCGTGCAGTCACCCGGGGCATCCAGGACTACTGCCGCAAGAACGGCTTCAAGAAGGTGTGGCTGGGCCTGTCCGGCGGTATCGATTCGGCGCTGGTGCTGGCGATGGCCGTGGATGCGCTGGGCGCGGCCAACGTCACCGCAGTGCGGCTGCCGTCGCGCTACACCGCCGACATGTCCAACGATCTGGCGGCCGAGCAGTGCCGCGCGCTGGGGGTGAGGCTTGAAGCGGTGTCGATCGAACCGGTGTTCGAGGGCCTGATGCGCGCGCTCGGCCCGATGTTCGAGGGCCAGCCGGCCGATGTCACCGAGGAGAACCTGCAGTCGCGCAGCCGCGGCGTGATCCTGATGGCGCTGTCCAACAAGTTCGGCGGGCTGCTGCTCACCACCGGCAACAAGAGCGAATACGCGGTGGGCTACGCCACCATCTACGGCGACATGTGCGGTGGCTACGCGCCGCTGAAGGACCTGTACAAGACCGAGGTGTTCGGCCTGTCCAAGTGGCGCAACACGGTCGGGGGCGCGCCGGTGATTCCGCCGGCGGTGATTGCCCGGCCGCCATCCGCCGAACTGCGGGCCAACCAGACCGACCAGGACTCGCTGCCCGCCTACGATGTGCTCGATGGCATCCTGTACCGCTACGTCGACCAGGAACAGTCGCGCGAGGAGATCGTGGGGGCCGGCTACGCGCCGGAAGTGGTGGACCGCGTGCTGCGCCTGGTGCGCACAAGCGAGTGGAAGCGCCACCAGGCCGCGCCCGGTCCCAAGGTGTCGCGACGCGCCTTCGGCCGCGAACGCCGCTACCCGATCAGCAACGGCTACAAGGGCTGACACCCGCGACGGCGCCTGGCACAGGCCCCGCGGCCAACCGCGAGGTCACGAACGCCAGGCGCTGGCGAGGGTCCTCGGCGGGAAACACACGCCTTGCGGCCCCAGGCTCAGAGGCGTGTCCCCTCCCTTGGAGAGGAGCCAAAAAAAAAGGGCCCGAACCGGGCCCTTTTCTTCGTCACCGCAGGGATTACTTGCGGTTGATCGTGGCGTTGCGCTGACCGGTGCTGGCCGATTTCTCGCCGGCAAACGGGTTCAGCTTGCGCACCATCCACGGGTACTTCGGCCACTTGCCCTGCAGCCACGGGTGGTCGGGCTGGTTCAGCTCGAGCACGCGGCGGGCGTCGTCGGCCAGCGGCTTGTTGTCCAGGTGCGTGTACGCCTCGGCCAGGGTGGCCACGGCGTCGTACTGGAAGGCGCTCTGCGGGTAGGTTTCCAGCAGGTAGTTGGCGCGGCCGGCGGCCGACACCCAGGCCTGGCGGCGCAGGTAGTACAGGGCGTTGTCCAGCTCGTGCTGGGCGAACACGTCGCGCAGCACGATCATGCGCTGGCGGGCGTCGGCGGCATAGCGGCTGTTGGGGTAGCGCTCAGTCACGATGGTGAAGTCGGCGTAGGCCTGGCGCGGGGCGGACAGGTCGCGGCGGCTCGGGTCCAGGGACCACACCCGGCGCAGGAACACCGTGTCGCGGTTGCCGTTGGCCAGGCCGCGGAGGTAGTACAGGTAGGCGATGTTGCGGTGGGTCGGGTAGGTACGGATGAAGCGGTCGATGCTGGACACCGCGTCATCGTGCTTGCCGGCCTTGTACTGGGCGTAGGCCGATTCGATCATCGCCTGCTCGGTGTACGGGCCGTAGGGGTACTGGGCCACCAGACGGCGGAAACTGGCCTCGGCACCGCTCCAGTTGCCCCCCTCCATCAGTTTGTGGCTCTTGTCATAGAGCTGCTCGACCGGCAGCCCTTCATCCGGATTCTTGCCCTTGGTACCGCGATGGCAGCCGGTGGCGACGAAGAGCAGCACCAGCATCAGGGCGGCGAGGCGGACGGGCGCGGACAGCAGAACGGAGCGTCGGATCATGGGGTCAGGGCGGGACGCGGCTGGAATACGAAGGGTCGATGATAGCCTAGTGGCCTGTCCTGCGACTGAAAGTGGTCGCCCGGACCCCAAAATTGTCTCCCCGCGTGGTTCCCATGTCCGATACCCCAGCTGAAAACCCCCGTCAGGCCATCGTGCCCGATACCGCCGCCGGCCGCCGCTTCGATGCGGTGGTTGCCGAACTTTTCCCTGAATACTCCCGCTCGCGCCTGACCGAGTGGATCAAATCCGGCGATCTGCTGCTGGACGGCGAGCCGGCGCGCCCGCGCGACCCGGTGCGCGGCGGCGAGGTCGCCAGCCTGCTTGTCGTGCTCGACACCCAGACCCATGCCGAGCCGGAGGACATCCCGCTGGAGGTCCTGTACGAGGACGAGCACGTGTTCGTCATCAACAAGCCGGTCGGCCTGGTGGTCCACCCCGGTGCGGGCAACCCCACCGGCACGCTGGTCAACGCCCTGCTGTTCCGTGACCCGTCGCTGGCGGTCCTGCCGCGCGCAGGCATCGTGCACCGGCTGGACAAGGACACCAGTGGCGTCATGGTCATCGCGCGCACGCTGGAGGCGCAGACCGCGCTGGTGGCGCAGTTGTCCGCGCGCGAAGTGCATCGCCAGTACCTGGCGGTGGTGGTGGGCGCGCTGGTCTCCGGGGGCACCGCTACCGCCGCCATCGACCGCCATCCGCGCGACCGCGTGCGCATGGCCGTGCGTGAGGACGGCAAGGACGCGATCACCCATTACCGCCTGCGTGAGCGCTTCCGCGCGCACACCGCGCTGGAATGCCGCCTGGAAACCGGCCGCACCCATCAGATCCGCGTGCACATGGCGCACCTGCGCCATCCGATCATCGGCGATCAGCTGTATGGCGGCGCGCTGAAGCTGCCCAAGGGCGCCAGCGATGAGCTGGTCGCCGCGCTGCGCGGCTTCAAGCGCCAGGCACTCCACGCCGAAACGCTGGAGTTCACCCACCCGGTCACCGGCGAGCCGATCCGCAACAGCGCGCCGCCGCCGGCGGACATGCTGGCGCTGCTGCACGCGCTGCGCGAAGACAGCAGGCACTTCGCCGAACTGGAGCGCGGGCGCCGTTGATGGACGCCTCGCTTCCGGTACTGCCGGCCGAGTGGCGCGCGCCGCCGGGCGTGCAGGCGCTGACCACCCTGCGCTACGGCGCAGGCGGGTCGGTGGCGCCGTTCGACCAGTTCAACATGGGCAACCGGTACGCCGCCGACGGTGACGACCCGGCGCAGGTGCAGCGCAACCGCGACCTGCTCCAGGCCGGCCTGGTACTGCCCTCGGCCCCGCATTGGCTGCGCCAGGTGCATGGCACCACGGTGCTGCGTTTCGATGCGCCGCCGAGGGCGGCCGGGATCGACGCCGAACCCACTGCCGATGCGGCGGTGACGTCGGCCACAGGCGTGGTCCTGGCCATCCTGACCGCCGATTGCCTGCCGGTGGTGTTCGCCGCGCGCGACGGCAGCGAGATCGGCGCGGCGCATGCCGGCTGGCGCGGCCTGGCCGACGGCATGCTTGAAGCCACGGTGGCCGCCATGCGCACGGTGCCGTCGCAGCTGCAGGCGTGGCTGGGGCCGGCCGCCGGTCCGGCGCACTACGAGGTGGGTGAGGAGGTCAGGGTTGCCTTCCTTGCGCACACGGCCGACGCGGCCACGGCCTTCCAGGCCACCCGCCCGGGTCATTGGCGGGTGGATCTGTACGCGCTGGCCCGTCAGCGTCTGCAGGCAGCCGGGTTGGATGCGGCCGCCATCAGCGGCGGTACCCGGTGCACCATCGCGGCGCCGGAGCACTACTTCTCGCATCGCCGCGATCGTCGCACTGGCCGCATGGCCACGCTGGTATGGCGGGGGTAATCGTCTTCGACGGCGTCTGCGCACTGTGCAGCCGCTGGGTGCGCTTCCTGCTGCGAGTCGACCGGCAGGAGCGCTACCGCTTCGCCGCGATGCAGGGCACGCACGGGCGCGTCCTGCTGCGGCAGCATGGGCTGGACCCGGACGATCCGCTGTCGTTCCTGCTGCTGGAGGACGGCCGCGCCTGGACCGATACCGATGCCATCGTGCGGGTGCTGGTCGGGCTGGGCGGGCCGTGGCGGCTGGCTGTGGTGCTGCGCGCGGTCCCGCGCCGGCTGCGTGATCGCGCCTACCGGGCGCTGGCACGCAATCGCTACCGCTGGTTCGGCCGCCACGACAGCTGTTTCCTGCCGAGTGCGGAACAGGCACGGCGCTTCCTGGCGTGAGCGCTGCGCCGGCCGCTCAGCGCAGCAGCCGGTAGACCACGCGCCGGTTCTGTGCGCGGCCGGCCTCGCTGCGGTTGTCGGCGATCGGATCGTCGGCACCGTGCCCCATTGCGTCCAGCATCCCCATCGGCACATCCAGCAGGTGCAGTGCCAGCACCAGCGACTCGGCCCGCTGCTGGCTCAGAGCGCGCCTGGCGGCGGCATCGCCGTGACTGTCGGTATGCACGCCGACCTCCACCCGGGTGCCGGCCGGCAGCTGGCGGAGCGCCGCCGCGGTGGCGTGCAGGGTATCCAGGGAGTCGCCGGTGAGCGCCGTCGCCTCGGGCTGGAACTTCACCACGGTCTGGTTGAGCGCGACCACCACCGCATCGGGCGTGGCGTCGGGCGGCAGCGCGTGCAGGGCGGCGATGCCCGGCGTCCATAGTCCGCGCACGTCGAAGGCACCGAAGTGATCACGCAGTACCCGGGTGACACCCAGCCGGTCCTGCACGGTCAGCGCACGGCTGTCCACGCGGATGTGCTCGCCCTCCAGATCGAGCCGCAGGCCGGGGGCGAGCAGGGCGGGCAGGTGGGCGATCAGCCGGTCCTGCCAGCGCGGCGGTCGCGTTCCGCCATCCACCTGCAGTTGGCCGCGTACGTTGTCCTCCCCGTAGCGCTGTACCAGCGCGTTCCATACCCGGCGCTGGTCGGCGGCACGCGGCAGCCGTCCGTCCACCCGCACGTGATCGCCGTCGACCACCAGTGACAACCGCGCGTCCGCCACCGGCGCCACCCGCGTGGCGGACGTGTCCTGCGGCGGCGCCCGGGTGACCAGGTACAGCCAGCTGGTGGCCAGGATCAGTGACACGCCGATCAGGCAGGCCAGGATGCTGCGCACGGCCACGCCCCGCACGGCCTGGCCCGCCGCGCCGGCGGCATGCGCGTCCAGGCGGCGGGCACGCAGCGCCACCGGCGCGCCGTTGGTGGTGGTCAGCAGATCCACCAGTGGCGGCAGCAACTCGGCGACGATGACGGCGAAGATGCCGGGTGGAAAGCCGGCGCGGCGGGCCAGGCGCGCCAGGTCCTCGCGGCCGATGGCGCGCTCGAGCTGGCTGGCGACGATCGGCTGCTCGTCGCCGCGGCACCAGCTGTGGAACAGCGCGCCCACCCCGGCGCGCTCGAACTGGTCGCCCAGTCCAGCCAACCCGTCTTCGCGGGTGGCGATGTACGCGGTCAACACCGTTACCACGCTGCGCGCGCGGTAGCCCAGATTAAGCCGGGAGGCGGCATCTTCGATCAAGCGGTCAAGCGATGACATGTCTTCAAATCCCCAGTTGAAAAGACCGTGCGCATCACGTCGCACGTGCCTGGCCCACGCCTTGTCGGGGGGCTCTGGGGGCCTGAATGTCGTTAGTCCCTGTCAATGGCGAATGAAAATTCGCAAGCCACTGCCGCAGAAAGTTGCGTTTGCGCAGATCCATTCGCGCCGCCTATCGCTTTTGGCGGCTTGGGACAGCACGGTCTGTCCGGCGGCACGTGTCGAAGACGACACCCGCACGTGCCGTCACCTCACGCGCGCGAAAAGAGACATCTGCAGGGCAGAAGCCGGGCCGAAAGCGACGGCGATGCGCAGCGCCGTCGCCGCGCGTCAGGCGCTTTCCAGCGCCTCCAGGTAGGTCTGCCGCCAGTGATTGATGTCGTAGGTGCGCAGGTGGTCCATCATGGCCTGCCACCGTTCCACGCGTTTGCGCAGCGGCATGGTGGCGGCCGTGGCGATGGCATCGGCCACGCCGTCCAGGTCGTGCGGATTGACCAGCAGCGCGTGCTTCAGCTCATCGGCCGCGCCGGCCAGCAGTGACAGCACCAGCACGCCGGGATTCTCCGGGTCCTGCGAGGCCACGTACTCCTTGGCCACCAGGTTCATGCCGTCGCGCAGCGGGGTGACCAGGCCCACGGCGGCCGCCCGGTAGAAGCCGGTCAGGGTGGCGTGGGTGAAGTTCTGGTTGACGTAGCGCAGCGGCGTCCAGTCCGGCGCGGCATGGCCGCCGTTGATGTGTCCGGCGATCTGCTCCAGCTGGCCGCGCAGCTGACGGTACTCGTTGACGTCGCCACGCGACACCGGCGCGATCTGCAGGTAGGTCAGGCTGCCGCGCTGGTCGGGGTGGCGTTCGAGGTAGCGCTCGAAGCCGAGGAAGCGTTCGGGCAGGCCCTTGGAGTAGTCCAGGCGGTCCACGCCAATGGCCAGCTGGCGGTCGCCCAGGCTGTTGCGCAGGGCGCGCACGGCCGGCTTGCTGGCGCCGGCCCCGGCCTGGCGCGCGATGTGGCCGGTATCGATGCCGATCGGGAACGCCGCCGCGCGGAAGCGCCGCCCTCCCGGTGCCTCCAGTTCGCCATCGCCCACCACGCGCCCGCCGCCGAACAGACGTACATACGACTGGAAACGGTCGGCGTCGCGCTGGGTCTGGAAGCCGACCAGATCGTACGCATACAGGCTGGAGAACAGGCGCAGGTGGTCCGGCATGGCCTGCAGCAGGTCGGCCGAGGGCATCGGCACGTGCAGGAAGAACCCGATGCGGCACCCGATGCCGCGCTCGCGCAGCAGCGAGGCCAGCGGGATCAGATGGTAGTCATGGATCCACACGATGTCGTCGTCGCGCAGCAGCGGCGCGAGCTTCTCGGCGAACAGCGCATTGACCCGGCGGTACGTTTCGCGGGTGGCGCGGTCGTAGTCGACCAGGTCCAGGCGGAAGTGCAGCAGCGGCCACAGCGTGCGGTTGGCGAAGCCGTTGTAGTAACCGTCCACATCGCGCTTGTTGAGGTCCATCGTGACGTAGCGGATGTCGCCGTCCACCTGCTCGTGCAGCGCGCCGCTGGGATCGCGCACCGCCTTGCCGCTCCAGCCGAACCAGACGCCCCCGCGTTCCTTGAGTGCGGCCAGCAGGCCCACGGCCAGGCCGCCAGCGCGGTTTTCGCCCGGGACCGCCACCCGGTTGGACACCACGACCAGCCTGCTCATGACGCCTCCTGCCAGCTGCGCGACAGACGCATCGCGGCGGTCACCAGGCCGACATGCGAGTACGTCTGCGGGAAGTTGCCCCACGCTTCGCCGCTGTCGAAGGCCAGATCCTCGGACAGCAGGCCGAGGTGGTTGCGCCGGGACAGCAGCATCTCGAACATGTCACGCGCTTCGTCCATGCGGCCAATCGCGGCCAGCGCATCGATGTACCAGAAGGTGCAGATGGTGAAGCTGGTTTCCGGCTCGCCGAAGTCGTCCGGCGCCACGTAGCGGTACAGTGCATCACCGTGCTTGAGGTCGCGGCCGATCGCTTCGACGGTGGCCACGAAGCGTGCGTCGTGCGCCTCGATGAACCCGATGTCGGCCAGCAGCAGCAGCGAGGCGTCCAGGCGGTGGCCGCCGTAGGTGTCGGTGAAGTGGCCCAGTTCCTCGCTCCACGCCTCGGCCATGATGCGCGCGTGGATCGTATCGGCGCGGTCGCGCCAGTAGGCCGCGCGGTCATCGAGCTTGAGCCGCACCGCGATCTTGCACAGCCGGTCGCACGCGGCCCAGCACATCGCGCTGGTATAGGTGTGCACCTCGGTGCGCCCACGGAACTCCCACAACCCGGCATCGGGCACATCATGCAGCGCGAAGGCCTGTTCGCCGAGCGGTTCCAGGCGCGCGAAGGTGTGTGCATCGCCCGGGTCCTGCAGGCGGCGGTCGAAGAACAGCTGGGTGGAGGCCAGCACCACGCTGCCGTACACATCGTGCTGGCGCTGCACCCAGGCCAGATTGCCGCGCCGGACCGGGCCCATGCCGCGGTAGCCGGAGAGCGAGGGCACTTCGTCCTCGTCCAGCTTTGCCTCGAAGCCGATGCCGTAAAGCGGCTGCAGGCTGCCATCAGCCGTGGCCAGATTGAAGATGTAGCCCAGGAACTGTTCCATCGTCCGGGTCGCGCCGAGGCGGTTGAGCGCGCGCACCACGAACGCGGCGTCGCGCAGCCAGCAGTAGCGGTAGTCCCAGTTGCGGATGCTGCCCGGCGCCTCCGGAATGGACGTGGTCATTGCCGCGATGATCGCGCCACTGTCCTCGTACTGGCACAGCTTGAGTGTGATCGCGCTGCGGATCACCGCGTCCTGCCACTCCAGCGGAATGGACAGGTAGCGCACCCATTCGCGCCAGTAGTCGCGGGTACGCTGGAAGGCTTCCTGCACATAACCGCTGAGGGAGCGGTCCAGCGACTCGTCCACGCCCAGCACCAGGTGCACCGGGTGGTTGAGCGTGAACGGCAGGCCGTCGCGCACGAAGCGTACCGGTACATCAGTGGTGAGCCGCAGGATGTGGTCGGGCAGGACCCAGCGGATGTGGTTGCTGCCCCAGGTGGCGTCGGGTACGCGTGCACCCCAGTCGGCCAGCGGGCGCGCGCGCACGATAATGCGGGGATTGCCGGCCAGCGGCCGCACCTGGCGGATCAGGCTGACGGGCCGGTAGAAGCGGTCGTTCTGGCGCCAGCGCGGCGCGAAGTCGATGATCTCCAGGGCGCCGCCGTGCTTGTCGTGAAGCACGGTGCGCAGGATGGCGGTGTTGGTCAGGTAGGTCTGTTCGCTGCCGACCAGGTCTTCCAGCTCGATGCCGAAGTCGCCGCCGGTCTGCTGGTTCGGTTCGAGCAGGGCGCAGAAGGTCGGGTCGCCATCGAAGGTGGGCAGGCAGCTCCAGACCACGCGGGCGTGTTTGTCGATCAACGCGCCGAAGCTGCCATTGCCAACAACGCCCAGGTCCAGGGTGGGGACGGTGTCACTACTCATGTCATGAAACTCTCGGGTCAAGCCGGCGCAGGGGGCCGGGGGCAGTGGCGATGCTCAGTACGCGTTCTCGCGCAACCAGGCATGCACGGCACGGATATGCGGCAACGCGAACACCGCCGCGCTGGGCTCGCGTGCCCCCACGAGCACGCTCCAGCCGTGCAGATCGTTGGCGGCGCCGAACCCGTACTCGTCGGTGAGATCGTCGCCGAGGAACACCGGCAACCGGTCGCGGAAGGGCGGGGCGAGCATCAGCCGGCGCAGGGCGCGGCCCTTGTCGCTGCCTTCGGGAACGAATTCGACGACGTGGTCGCCCGGCTGCAGCCGGTAGCCGGTGTGGCCGCGGATGTGCCGCTCGGCAAAGGCACGCACCTCGGGTGCGGCATGCGGTGCACCGCGCCAGTGCAGTGCGAGGCTCTGGCCCTTGTCCTCGACCAGAACACCGGGCTTGCCGTGGGCAAAGCGCATCGCCTGCTGGTGGAGTGCGTGCAGCCATTCGCCGGCATCGGTGCCGGGCACGGTGCTGTCCACCCGGCCATCGCCGTGGCGCAGTTCGTGACCGTGCAGGCCTGCCGCCGGCAGGTGCAGCGGGGCGAACAGCCGGTCGAGTTGATCCAGCGGCCGGCCGCTGATCAGCGCGACCGCACCTTCAAGGCGGTCGCTGATGCGCCCGATGGCCTCGCGGATGTCCGGCAGCAGCTGCACCGCGTCGGGGTCATCGGCGAACTCGATGAGGGTGCCATCCACGTCCAGGAACAGCGCACAGGCATCGTCCAGCAGTGGCGGCGGCGGACGGTGGGGGAAGTCGTTGGCCATGCGGGCCAACATGCCAGCGTGGATGTGATCGCCAGGTAATGGCAATCACATCCACACGGTGGTGCCGGCCGGCAGCGCCGTCAGAACGTATATCGCACGCGCCCGTAGAAGTACGCGCCGTTGCTGCCGATCGGCGACAGCACGTCATACGGCAGGTTGCCGAAGTAATGGATGTCGTCATTGGAGGGATCGGAGTAGTTGTCGGTCAGGTTCTGCCCGCCCACCGCCACGCTCCACTGCGGCGTGATCCTGAACTCCACTTCGGCATCCAGCTGCCACTCGGCACCGTAGGTCTGGCGTGGAAGGTAGCCATCACCGAAGTTGAACACGCGGGTGACGCTGCCATAACGGTTGACCCGGCTGCTCAGCGACCAGCGGTCGTTGGCCCAGCTCGCGGCCAGTGACGCGCGGGTGCGCGGGGTGGCGTCGGTCAGCGTGTTGGTCTCTTCCACGCCGAACAGCACGTAGTCCGGATCCAGCGCGCGCAGGCTGGCGGGGGTGGCCAGGACGTTCTTCAGCGTGGTCCTGGTATAGGCGTAGGTCCCGGTCAGCACCAGCTCGCCCGTGCCGAGCGACTGTCGCCAGTTGCTCACCAGTTCCGCGCCGCGGGTACGGGTGTCGGCAGCATTGACGAAGAAGCTGGCGCTCTGCAGGCCGGCCACGCCGAACTGCTGCTGCACGTAGTCGGTCAGCGCATCGCCGGTGATGCTCTCGGACAGCGCGATGCGGTCGTCGATATCGATCTGGAAGAAATCCAGCGAGACGTCGAAGTGATCGCCGATGCGGCTGGTGAAGCCCAGGCTGGTGTTGAGCGACTTCTCCGGCTTCAGGTCGCGGGCGCCCAGTCCGCGCGCGATGGGGTTGTTCACCGAGAGCACCCGGCCCTGCACCAGCTGGCCGGCGGCGTTGTAGCCGGTAGAGGTGGATTCATAGCCGATCTGCGCCAACGAAGGCGCGCGGAAGTTGTTGGAGACTGCGCCACGCAGCGCGAACGCCGGGGTGAATTCGTAGCGCAGGCCGAGCTTGCCGGTGAGCTCGCCGCCGTAATCATCGCTGTGTTCGTAGCGTGCGGCCAGATCGCTGGAGAAGTGCTCGCCGACCTGGCTGGACAGGCTGGCGTAGGCGCTGGCCACATCGCGCGACAACGTGGTGGCATCCTGCGGGGTCAGGCCACCGCCGGCCTGCGAGCCGGTCGGGCGATCGGTGTACGGGCCGGCCGCATAGCTGCTCGGGTCGCCAGGCCGGGTCTGGTAGTGGTCGCGGCGTGCTTCCAGGCCAAGGCCCAGGCTGTGGGTGATGCTGTCACCCTGCTCGAACACCCGCCCCAGGTCGAGATTGGCCACGGTCAGTTCGTTGCGGTAGTCGCCGGTCTTGAAGCGGGTGGGGCTGGTCGGGCCGAGCGAGGCGTTGAGCGAGTTGCGCAGGCGGTAGGTGAAGCTGTTGCTGCCGTAGTCCATGCTGGCATCGTAGTTCCACTCGCCCCACTGGCCGCGTGCGCCGGCCACGGCCTGCACGTCGCGGTTCTCGCCTTCGGAAACCGGGCGGTAGCCATTGGGATACACCTGCGCCCAGTTGGCGTCGCTGTCCGGATAGCGGAAGTAGTTGGCGCCTTCGCTGTCGCGCTGGTTGAACGTGCTGAAGAAGTAGAGCTTGGACGTCTGCCCGAACGGCAGTTCAGTGTTGATCCAGGCGTTGAGGTCCTTGGTGTGGCCGTCGCCCAGCACGTAGTTGCGCTTGCCCTGCAGCGCCAGGTTGGTGGCGTTCTGGTCCCACGGCGGGATCTGGTCGAAGCCGGCGCGGTTGGTGCCCTCGTGGTTCTTCAGCTCCAGGCCCACGCGCAGGAAACCGCCGTCGTCGCCCAGCGCGGTGCCGACCTTGGCGCTGAGGTAGCTGGTCTGGCCATCGGTGAGGGTGCGGTCGACCGGCTTGAGGTCGGTGTGATTGGCACCGAAGCTGGCTTCGATCGCGCCGCCGTCGGCCCCGTCGTCGAGGATCACGTTGATCACGCCCGCCACCGCGTCCGAGCCATACAGGGCGCCGGCACCGTCGCGCAGCACTTCGATGCGTTTGATCGCGCTGACCGGGATGGCATTGAAGTCCACCGGCGTGGTGCCCTTGCCGATCTTGCTGTCGGTGTTGACCAGCGCGCTGCTGTGGCGGCGCTTGCCGTTGACCAGTACCAGCACCTGATCCGGGGACAGGCCGCGCAGCTGGGCGGCGCGGATATGGTCGGCGCCCCCGGAGTTGGACTGGCGCGGGAAGTTGAACGAGGGCAGCAGCGCCTGCAGGGCGCTGCCCAGTTCACCGTTGACCACGCCGGCCTTGCGGATGTCCTCGGCGGTGAGTACGTCCACCGGCGAGGTGGACTCCAGCACGGTACGGTCCACGGCACGCGTGCCGGTGACGATCACCGTGTCCAGGGTGGTGGCGGAGCCGGGCGCGTCCTGCGCGGTTGCGTCCTGGGCAAGCAGGGGGGAGGAGAGGACGAGCGCGATGGCAAGGCCAAGGCGCGACGCGGACGGACGGGACATGCGGACTCCGGCAGGACGACGAGGGGGAGGAGAAGCGGGAAGGACGCGGGTGCTGCCGGTTGATGGGCGGCACTACCAATCCATCCGGATGAAGCGATATATTATCTTGGCGTGATGACCCCGTGTGATGCAAGTCCCATCACGTGCGGGCATCAGCTGATTGCCGACGGTGATCTGCGCGGGAGACGGATGTCCTGCACGCTTCTTCCCCTGCACGCCCTGTTTTCTGGAGTTTTCGCAATGACGTCCCATGCCTTTCTGCTCGCTCTGGTCCTGGCGGCCACCGGCTGTGCCACCGCCGCTCCTGCGGCCCAGCCGGCTGCGCCTCCGCCGGCCACCGCCACCCTGCAGGGCGACGCCGCGCGTCCCGATGCCGCAGCCGGGTGGGTGCGCAGCGAGCTGTACTTCGGCGTGGGCGAGGAAAGCGGCGCCTCCGAGCGCAGACAGACCGATGCGATCAGCGAGGCGCAGTGGCGCGACTTCCTGGACACCCAGGTCACCCCGCGCTTCCCGGATGGCCTGACCGTGTTCGATGCCTACGGCCAGTGGCTGTTCCGTGGCGCAGCCGAGCCCAACCGCCTGCGCACCAAAGTGCTGGTGGTCCTGCACGAGAACACCCCGCAGCGCCGTGCCGACATCGAGGCGATCCGTCTGGCATGGAAGCAGGCCACCGGTCACCAGTCGGTGCTGTGGGCGCAGCAGGCGGTTGACGTGTCGTTCTGACATTGGGCGCCACCGTGGCGCGGCGGGGAACGATGATGAATCACTGGGACGGATGGCCGCTGGCACTGCTGCTGGCGTTGGCAGCACCGGGTGCGCACGCGCAGGCGGCGGGCCAGGACACGCTGCGCGCCGAGGTCGCCGCTGGCGTGTGGCTGCAGGCGGAGGTAGAGGAGGGCGGCGATATCACGGTCGCGCTCGCGCCGTCGGGTACGCGGCAACGGCTGCCGGGTGCGCCCGACGTGGATGGGCAGTCGCGCCTGTCGGCCGAGGACGTCGATTTCGACGGATGGCCGGAGCTGGTCGCGCGGGCCTCGGTGGGCATGGTCAACGAAGCGGTGGCGGTGTATCGCTACGATCCGCGGCAGAAGGCGATGCAGGCGCTGGCGCCAACGCCCCACGACGATGCGCAGTGCGGCGGCCTGATGGGGCTGACCGTGGACGCGCCCAACCGTACGTTGAGCAGCAGTTGCCGCAGCGGCGCGGTGTGGTACGTGGATCTGTACCGCTACGACGGCCCGCGTCTGCATCTGTACCGTGCGCTGCGCTTCATCCACGGCAGCGATGCGTTCGAGCAGGTGCTGTTCGTCAGGCAGACCGCAGATACCGGCCCGTTCGCGGTGTGGAGCACCTACGATGCGCAGGGCGCTGTCGTGGAGACGGCGATTGCCGACGGCCTGGTGACGCCGGCATCCACCGGTCGCCTGTCGCCGTTCAGCGGCACGGTGGTGCCGGCGCGGCTGCCGCTGCATGCCCGGCCGGGCGAGGGACGCACCTCGCGCTATCTGCTCCGCGACGATCGGGTGGAACTGCTGGACGAACGCGATGGCTGGGTAAAGGTGCGTTACCACAACCCGACCCGGGGCGATGTGCTGGGATGGGTGAACGCGATGCCGTGAGTGCGCGCACGCCCACACGAGTGTCACCTGCCGGGGTCTAGGCTGATGGTTTCCCCCCGGTAGTGGATGTCCGTCATGAGCAAGCGCGTTGCCGAGATCGTGGTTGAAACCCTGCAGGCCGCCGGTGTCCGTCACTGCTACGGCATCGTCGGCGATACCCTCAACCACGTCACCGATGCCATCCATCGCAGCGACATCGACTGGGTGCACATGCGCCATGAAGAGGTAGCCGCGTTCGCGGCCGGTGCCGAGTCGCTGATCAGCGGCAGGCTCACTGCCTGCGCCGGGTCCTGCGGGCCGGGCGGGCTGCATTTCATCAACGGCATCTTCGAGAGCAACCGCAACCGTGCGCCGATGGTGCTGATCGCCAGCCAGGTGGTCACCCCCGAGCTGGGCATGGAGTTTCCGCAGGAAGTGGATTTCAAATCCGTGTACGCCAGTTGCAGCGTGTTCTGCGAGCAGGTGTACAGCCCGCAGCAGGCGCGCCGCGTGGTCACGCTGGCCTGCCAGGCGGCGATCAGCCGGCGCGGCGTGGCGGTGGTGATCCTGCCGGCCGACATCAGCGAAGCCGAGGTCAAGCACGATCCGCCGTTCTCGGTGCATTACACCCAGCCGGTGCTGCGCCCCTCGGACGATGAACTGCAGCGCATCGCCGCGCTGATCGGCGAGGGCAAGCGGATCGGCATCTATGCGGGGGCCGGCTGCGAGCACGCGCACGACCTGCTGGTGGCGCTGGGCGAGCGGCTCAAGGCGCCGATCGCGCACACCTCGCGCGCCAAGGACTTCGTGGAGTACGACAACCCGTACAACATGGGCATGACCGGTATCTTCGGCATCGAGTCGGGCTACCACACGCTGATGGCCTGCGACACGCTGCTGCTGCTCGGCGCGGACTTCGCCTGGGGCCAGTACTACCCGGACAAGGCCACGTTGATTCAGGTGGACCGCGACGGCAGCCATCTGGGGCGTCGCCATCCGGTCGATGTGGGGGTGGTCGGCGACATCGGCCCGACCCTGCAGGCCTTGCTGCCGTTGCTGCCCGAGCGCGACGACCGCAGCTTCCTTGACGAGTGCATCGGCCATCGCGACAAGGCGCTGGCCACGCGGGCCAAGGAAGAGGAACCCGGCGAGGGCACGCTGATCCATCCGCAGCACCTCACTGCGCTGATCGACCGGCACGCCAGTGATGATGCGTTGTTCACCGCTGACGGCGGCTCGCCGATGGTATGGATCCTGCGCCACATCCGCGTCAACGGCCGCCGCCGCACCCTTACCAGCCTGCTGCACGGCACGATGGCCAACGCGATGCCGCAGGCGCTGGGCCTGCAGAAGGCCTATCCGGGCCGGCAGGTGATCTCGCTGTCCGGGGACGGCGGCATCGCCATGCTGCTCGGCGACCTGCTCACCGCGGTGCAGGAGAACCTGCCGATCAAGGTGGTGGTCTACAACAACAGCTCGCTGAATTTCGTCGAGCTGGAGCAGAAGGTGGAAGGTCTGCTGGACAACTACACCGACCTGAAGAACCCCGATTTCGGCCGGCTGGCAGAGGTGATCGGCTTCTACGGGCGCACCGTGACCCGCTCGGAGGACCTGGAGCAGGCCGTGCAGGACGTGCTGGCGCACCCCGGCCCGGCGCTGCTGGACGTGCACACCAGCCCGACCGAACTGGTGATGCCGCCGCAGGTGGAGGCCAAGCAGGTGGCCGGTACCGCGCTATATGCGGCCAAGGCGCTGCTGAGCGGGCGGGTGAGCGATGTGCGTGACCTGCTGGCGAACAACTTCCTCAACAAGCCCTGAGGCGGGCGGGCGTCACCACCGGTGGTAGTGCCGGCCGCTGGCCGGCTCCCGATACCGTCGGACGGATGCCATCGCCGCCTGGGTCACGCGTACACCCCGGCGTTCCACCCATGCACCTGTTAACGGGGGGCGCGTAGCCCTACCATCGGCTACCCCCCACCTGCAGGCCCCCACATGCCCGCTTCCGCTCCGGTCCGCTCCGGGCCTCGCTGGTTCGTCGCCGGCGACTTCAATGGTTTCTTCGGCCTGGTGGTCGACAATCTGTCGATCCTGGGTTTCATCGCGATGGCGCTGGTCGGCATCTTCCAGTTCCCGGCCGACGTGGTGTTCGGCCGCATGTTCCCGGGTACCGCCTTCGGCGTGCTGGTCGGCAACGTGCTGTACACCTGGATGGCGCGGCGCCTGGCGGCGCGCACCGGGCGCGATGACGTCACCGCGATGCCGCTGGGCCTGGATGCGCCGACCAGCATCGGCATGGCGCTGCTGGTGCTCGGGCCGGCCTTCCTGGCGTTCAAGGCGCAGGGCCTGGCGCCGCACGACGCGGCGATCGCCACGTGGCAGCTGGGCATGGCCTCGCTGGTGATCATGGGCGTGCTCAAGGTCATCCTGTCGTTCTTCGGCGAGGCGGTCACCCGCGCGCTGCCGCGCGCGTCACTGCTGGGGTCCATCGCCGGCATCGCGATCGTGCTGATGGGCTTCCTGCCGTTGCTGGAAACGCTGCGCTCGCCGATCGTCGGTTTTGTCACCCTCGGCCTGCTGCTGTACGTGCTGATCGCCAAGCGCCGCCTGCCGATCCGCGCGCCGGGCGTGCTGGTGGCCTTCGTGTTCGGCACGATTCTCTACTACGGCCTGGGTCTGGCCGGGCTGGGCGCGCCGGGCTTCCATGTGCCCGAGTGGACCGCGCCGCAGATCGTACTGCCGTGGCCCACGCTCGGCTTCATCGATGGCCTGCCCACCGCGCTGACCTACCTGCCGCTGCTGCTGCCGTTTGGCCTGCTGATGGTGGTGGGCGGCATCAACGTGTCCGAGAGCGCGCGTGCGGCTGGTGACGACTACCGTACCCGCGACATCCTGCTGGTCGAGGCGGTGGCCACGCTGGTGGCCGGCTTCTGCGGCGGTGTGGCGCAGACCACGCCGTACATCGGTCAGCCGGCCTACAAGCACATGGGCGCGCGCAGCGGCTACACGCTGCTGACCGGTCTGTTCGTGGGTGTCGGCGGCATGCTCGGGGTGATCTCCGGGCTGGTGCAGTGGCTGCCACTGGCGGTGCTGGCGCCGATCATCGTCTACGTGGCCATCGACATCACCACCCAGGCCTTTCAGGCCACGCCGCGCGAACACGCCGGGGCGATGGTGCTGGGTTTCCTGCCGTCGGTGGCCTACCTGCTGGCGATCAAGGCCCCGGGCTGGATCGCGCCGGAACAGCTGGCGGCGATGACCACCACCCTGGACGGGCATGGCCTGCCCGAACTGGCGGTGATCTTCACCCTGGGCAACGGTTTCATCATCACCTCGATGCTGTGGATCGCTGCCGTGGTGGCGATGATCGACGGCAGACTGCTGCGCGCCTCGGCGTTCCTGCTGGTGGCCGCAGCGCTGACCCTGTTCGGCCTGATCCACTCGGTGGACCCGCGCGGCGGCATTTACCTGCCGTGGCAGCTTGCCGGGCTGCCGAAGATCATCAGCTGGCAGTTCGCCGGGGCGTATGTGGCGTTGGCGGGGCTGCTGGCGCTGCTGTCGCTGCAGAAGGATCAAGGGCGTCACGACCCGCGGTCGTGACCTGCCGTTCCGCGTCAGTCTTCCCCATCCAGTTCGGGGTAGTGGCGGAAGATGCCATTGGTGTTGAACGCCAGGCGGCGCCCGGAGGCGAGGTAGGCGGCAATGGTCGGGCGCCGCTCCACCCGTTCCTGCAGGGCGCGCAGCAGCGGCAGCGACGGCCATAGCGCCTGCATGCGGCGCGGGAACATGTAGTCCAGGCCGGACATCAGCTGGAACAGGGATAGATCCACGTAGGAATGCTCACGCAGCGGATGCCGCCCGCCGTTGTGCTTGAGCACGTTCTCGAAGTAGCCCAGGAACCTGGGCAGGCGTTCGGCCCGCATTGTGGCAGCGCGGGCCTTGGCTTCGCGCATCTGGTCTTCGTAATACTGCGACGCGGCGATCGGGTGATGGGTGTCGTGTACTTCAGCCACCAGGTCGGCGATGGTCGCCTGCAGTTGCAGGGCCTGCTGGCGGCGCGAGGCCGCATCGGGGACCAGGCCGAGTTCGGGCGCAAGCAGGTCGAGAATCGCGCTCACCTGCGCCACGACCTGTCTGCCGGTCCGCACGAACGGCGGCGCGAACGGCTGCAGGCCGTCCATCCTGCCATCCAGGAACGGCTGCATCACCGCATCCCCATGCACGCGCGCCATGTCGGTGTAGGCCGCGCCTGCGTCTTCCAGCGCCAGCCGGATGAACTCGCCACGGCCCTGGATGCCGGTCCAGTAGTACAGTTCGTAATGCATGCAGAAACTCCGCAGTACCCGCCTGCAGCTTCGACGCCTGGGCCGAAAGCGGGTGTGATCGTCGCGTCACAGCGTCTGCAGAAACGCCTGGATGGCCTGCAGTTCATCGCGCGTGAGCTGCAGCGGCTGCAGCTGCGGGTCGGGTGCAGGGAAGGGGCCGTGGGCGCCGCTGCCGGTGCGCGGTCGCCGTTTGCCGCCACCGACGTTGTAGAACAGCAGCACCGCGTCCAGCCGGGCGATCGCCCCGTTGTGCATGTACGGCGCGGTGCGCGCCACGCCGCGCAGCGAGGGGGTGCGGAAGCGGCCGCTGTCGGCTGGATCGCCGGTGACCTCGTAGCGGCCCAGGTCCTGGCGCCTGCCGCCGTGGAAGTGCAGGCCCAGATTGTGGAACCCGTGGTCGGTCAGTGCGGGTCCGCTGTGGCAGTTCATGCAGCGGGCCCGCGTGCGGAACAGGTGCAGGCCCTGCAGCTGCAGATCGTCGAGCTGGTCGTGGCGACCGGAAATGAACCGGTCCAGGCGCGAGGGCGGCGGTGCCAGACTGCGCTCGAACGCGGCAATGGCCTGGGCGAGCTGGCGGGTCTCGATGCGGTCATTGCCGAACACGGCGGCGAACGCACGGCGGTAGGTGGCATCGCCGCGCAGGCGGGCGGCAGCCGCGTCGGCGCTGAAGGCCATTTCCTTCGGATCGGCGATCGGCAGCAGCGCCTGATCTTCAAGCGTGGCGGCACGGCCATCCCAGAACAGCCGCTGCAGATGGCCGCTCATGGCCACGCTGGGCGCGTTGCGACGACCGGCCTGGCGGTCGTGCCCGAACGACACGCGGCGGCCATCGGCAAACGCAAGATCGCGTTCGTGGCAACTGGCGCAGGCGATCTGCCCCGAGCGCGACAACTGCGGGTCGTTGAACAGGCGCTGGCCCAGCGCCACCTTGGCCGGGGTGGTGGGATTGTCCGGCGGCGCCACCAGGCCGGGCAGCGGTCCCAGCTCCTGCCAGGCCACGCCGGCGTCCACCTGGGGCGCCGGCCAGCGCGTGCTCGGCTGGGCATACGCCTGGCGCAGGCACGCCGGTGCCGGCAGCGTGCCGGCGGTGGCGAGCTGCCGACGGCAGTCGGGGTCCACCGCCGGCAACGCGATCGACGCGGCGCGGCTGCCGCCCAGCAGCGCGGCGCCCAGCAGCGTGGCGAGCAACAGGTGCCGGCCCGGGCTCAGAACGAGCAGCCCAGTTCCAGCCAGAAGCTGCGGCCCGGCTCGTAGTACGCCGTGCCGGCAACGCCGCTGGTCAGGTTGCTGCGGTTGAGCACGTTCTGCGCCTCCACCCGCACATACGCCTCCTGGTCACGCAGCAGCGCACGCCGGTACTCGACTGACGCGTCCCAGGTCCAGGTACCGGAGAACTGCTGCCGCGTCAGGTTGGGCACTGACACACCGTCGATGGTCTCGGGGCGTCCGGTGGCAATGCCCTGGTAGCCGGCGCGGTAGCTGAAACTGTTGTTCCAGGTCAGCCCAAGCGCGGGCAGCTCGGTGCGCGTGCCCAGCCGTGCGCTCCACGGGCGCAGGTAGTCGGTGGCCGGCAGCTGGTGGCGGTACATCAGCTTGCCTTCGTAGCGCACCAGCTCATCCATCAGCAGCGTGTCTTCGTAACTGTTGTAGTTGCGCTTGACGTCGGTGTGGTCGGCCGCCAGCTGCCAGCTGTTGCGCGTGCCGAGGAACGTCCACGGTTCCCGCGAGGCGACGGTGAGGGTGGCGATGCCGGCATCGCTGCGGCCGTCGTTGGTGTATTCGAAGGTGTTGCGGTTGTAGAGCGTGGCATCCAGCGGCTCACCGATCCGGCGGCGGAGCACGTCGCGCCGGCTGCGGCGGTCGACATATTTCGCGCTGATGCGCAGCCCGGCCACGCGCTGGTCCAGGCCCAGCGACCATTCGTCGGCATAGGGCGAATCCAGATCGCGCAGGCGGTTGGTGGCCACGTTCCAGGTCCCCACCACATCCTCCCAGGCGGTGCTGGCGCTGCGCCGGGTCCTGCTCTCGCGCAGGCGCTCGCGCCCATCGCGCAGCAGGTAGGCGAAGAAGCTGCGGCCGTAATAGCGGTTCACGCCGGCGTTGATGCGGGTGTCCTCATCACCGAACACATCCCAGCTCACCGCCAGACGCGGCGACAGGTTGGTCTGGTTGAACACGTTGTCGCGGTCCAGGCGCAGGCCCGGCCGCACGCTCCAGTTGCCGATGCGGATATCGTCCTGCAGCCAGGCCGCGTATTCCTCGCCACTCACCGAAAATTCGCCGGCGTGGAAGAGCTGCAGCATGCTCAGGTACTGCCCGTTGCCGCTGCCATCGAGCAGCGGCGACAGCGAGCAGCTCACGCTGTCCACGCGGCCGTCGCTGAGCGTGCAGCTGCGCGTGGCCACCGCGTTCTGGTACACGTACTGGTCGTTGAGGCGCTTGTAGTTGGCATCGCGGCGCTGCACGCTCAGCCCGCCCTGGACGTCGTGCGCGGTGCGGCCCACGGTCACGGTGTCATGGGCGACGGACAGGGTGTAGCCGAGCTTGCGGTCGTGCTGGTCCACGCTGCCCCAGCTGCCCTCGCTGCTCACCGCGGCCACGCCCCAGTCGAACGCCTGGGAAGGGCGCCAATGGCGCATGGTGGTCTCCTCGCTGCGCCGCGACGACTCCAGGTCGCTGTAGCTCAGCCGCTGCGACAGTGTCCAGGCACCGTGCCGCCAGACCGCACTCAGGTTGGCAGTGGGACCGCCGGATTTCAGGTCGAACCAGGAGTTTTTGGTGTTGGCGATGAAGTAGCGGTCATCGGTGGGCGCGTAGCCCAGCCCCAAGCGCAGGTCCAGGGTGTCGCTGCTCCAGTCCAGGGCGATCGTGGCGGCGGTGTTTTCACGGGTCTGGGTGCGCTGGTTGACGTCGTTGCCGGTGGTTGAGCGGCCGGCCGTGTAGGCCCGCAGCGGAATCTCCGAGCGGCTGCGCACCACGGTGCCGATGATGCCCAACCCGCCCTGCGTGCGGCCCTCCAGCCGCGCGCCCACGCGGTACTTGTCGTAGGCGGGCTGGTAGGCCAGCGTTGCCGATTCTTCGTAGGTGGTGTCCTGGGCCGGGTTGGTGATGATCTGGTCCCACGCCGAGCGCGCCATCCGCATCCACACTTTGCCGGCGAACGCGTCGCTGGCGACGCGTGTGCGCGCATCGACCACGCCGCCGGTGAAGCCGCCGTAGGGCGCCGGCACGTTGGCGTCGTAGACCGTGAGCGATTCCAGCAGGTCCACGTCCACGGCGATGCCCTGCGCGGCGCTGGGAACATCGGAGTTGTGATTGGTGTTCTCGGTCGTGCCCACCGCGGTGGCCACCGGGTCGAGATCGTTGTTGAAGCTGGCACCGTCGAGCAGGAACAGGTTCTGGTAGTACGGCGCACCGTTGATGGAGAAATCGTCCGGGCGGATCTCGCCCATGTTGCGGGTGGTGCGCGAGCGGTCGCTGAACTGCACGGCGGGGTTGCCGCGCAGCGCGGTGGCGATGTCACCGTTGCCTTTCACCTGGGCCTGCAGCGCGTGTTCGTCCAGGCGCGTGCCCTGGCCGTAGGGAAGCTGCGAGGGCAGGTAGGTCGAGCCGGCGCTGGCCTCCACCCGCAACGCCGGCATGGGCGCTCTGCCGGAGGCGCGTTCCACCGTATAGCTGCCATCGGCCCGGCGGCGCGCACGCAGGCCGCTGCCGCTCAGCAACTGACTGAAGCCGGCCTCCACCGACAGCCCGTCGGCCACCGGCGGCGCGCTGCGCCCGGCGGCGAGCGCGGGATCGAAGGACAGCGCCACGCCGTGCTGGCCGGCGAAGCTGGACAGCGCCCGCCCGAGCGGCACCGCGGCTGGCTGCAGCTGCGTTTCTTCCGGGGCGGCGGCCACGAACAACGGGGTGGCGAGCAGGGCGAGGGTCAGCGCGCTGGTGGTGAGAAAACGCGGGGATCGGGTCATGGTGGATTCGGTTGGAATGCGGGGTTCCTGTCCTTGCCCCGCGAACGCGCGAAAAGTGTCACCGGCCTGTCGGGCCCATCGGTCAGCGCGGCTCGATCAGTACCCACCAACCGCCGGGTGCGCGTCGCACCCGCACGGGGTAGGTCGCCTCCAGCATCGCCAGACTGCGCTCGGTGTCGTCCAGCGGAAAGGCGCCGGACACCGGCAGCGTGGCGATCGCCGGGTCGCAGCGCAGGCGTCCGTGGCGGTAGCGGCCCAGGTGCGCCAGCAGCGCGGCCAGCGGCATCGCATCGGCGACCCGCATGCCGGTCGTCCAGCTGGTGACGGTGTCGTCCAGCGCCTCGAGGAGGTGGTTGCCGTGCCCATCGAACCGTGCCTGTTCACCGGCCACCATCCGCCAGGCGGGGCCGGTGCCCGCCTGGATCGCCAGTGCGCCTTCCAGCAGGGCAGCATGGGTGTATCCGGTGTCCACGCGCACGTTGAAGCGGGTGCCGAGCGCGGTGATCCGGCCCTGCGACGTCTGCACCGCGAAGGGGCGGGGCGGCATGTGGGTGTCCGTGGTGGTCTCCACCAGGACTTGGCCCTGGTGGAGGTCCAGCGTGCGCTGGCGTGCATCGAGGTGCAGCGAGAGACGGGTGCCGGCATCGAGCACGATCCTGCTGCCATCGGGCAGGCGTGCCTGGCGGCGTTCGCCGATGGCGGTACGCAGCGTGGGGCTGTCCGCGGCAGGGTGCAGCAGGTGCCAGGCCAGCCACGCGCCCGGCGCCAGCGCGAGCCACGCGCCGAGGTGTTTGATCGCGGTGCGCCGCCGCGCGCCGTGCGGCCGCCCGAGCACGGGCAGCGCCGCGGCAGCCGGCACCTGCCCGAGCAGGGCCTGCAGGCGCTGCGCGCGCTGCCACGCACGGGCGTGCTCGGGATGCTGCGCGCACCACTGGTCGCAGGCGCGGCGCACGCCGGCACTGTCGTTGTCATGCAGGCGCAGCAGCCACTCCGCCGCCTGGCCGAGGATTTCCGGGGCGATCGCTGCGTCGCCGCCGGCAGGCTCAGAGGGCATGCGCGAGGCAGCCGACGAGGGCGCGTTTCATGTGCCGCTTCACTGTGCTCAGCGACAACCCCGTGCGTACCGCGATGGCGTCGTAGCGCAGCCCGTCGAACTGCGCCAGCAGGAACACCTGGCGTACTGCGGTGGGCAGACCGTCGAGCATGGCATCGATCTGCTGCAGGGCCTCGCGGACCACCCACTGGTCCTCCAGCGACGGCACCACCGCTTCGGGCAGCGCGGCGAGATGCTCCAGCCACGCGCGCTCCAGCGACTGGCGACGGAACCAGTTGGCGGCCAGGCCGCGCGCTACCGTGGTGAGGAACGCGCGCGGCTCGCGCAGCGCGGCGAGGTCGCGATCCTGCAGCAGCCGCGCAAAGGTGTCCTGGGTCAGGTCGGCGGCGGTCTCGCGGCATCCCACGCGGCCGCTCAGCCAGCCCTGCAGCCAGCAGCGATGGTCCCGGTAGAGGACGCCTAGGAACTCACGTTGTGCCTGCATCGAAGGGCGCCGGTGGTGTGGCCCGGACAGGGCTCGGGAACCAATGGGAATGAGAACGATTCGCAAGTATTGCAGTATGGCGGCTGTATTGCCAGCCCCGGATTGTCTTGAATCACTGCGCGACAACCGCATATCCGGTACATCTGCCAGCCACGCTGGCCATTTCACCAGAGAGGATCTCCCCATGCGGATGGACAAGCTCACCTCGCGTTTCCAGCAGGCGCTGGCCGACGCGCAGTCGCTGGCCGTGGGCCGCGACCACAACATCATCGAACCGGTGCACGTGTTCTCGGCACTGCTGGACCAGCAGGGCGGCAGCACGCGCCCGTTGCTGTCGCAGGCCGGCGTCAACGTGCCGGTGCTGCGCGAACGCCTCAACGAGGCGATGGATGCGCTGCCCAAGGTATCCGGGCAGGAAGGCAACCTGTCGATCGGCAATGACCTCAACCGGCTGCTCAACAACACCGACAAGCTGGCCCAGCAGCATGGCGATGCGTTCATTGCCAGCGAATGGTTCGTGCTGGCTGCCGTGGATGATGGTGGCACGCTGGGCATGGCGCTGCGCGCAGCCGGCGCCGACAAGGCCCGCATCGACGCGGCCATCGACAAGATCCGTGGCGGCGAGAGCGTGCAGTCGGAGAACGCCGAAGACCAGCGCCAGGCGCTGGAGAAGTACACCATCGACCTGACCGCGCGTGCCGAGAGCGGCAAGCTGGACCCGGTGATCGGCCGCGATGAAGAGATCCGGCGCACCATCCAGGTCCTGCAGCGCCGCACCAAGAACAACCCGGTGCTGATCGGCGAACCCGGTGTCGGCAAGACCGCCATCGTCGAAGGACTGGCCCAGCGCATCATCAACGACGAAGTGCCCGAGGGCCTGCGCGGCAAGCGCGTGCTGTCGCTCGACATGGGTGCGCTGATCGCCGGCGCCAAGTTCCGTGGCGAATTCGAGGAACGCCTGAAGGGCGTGCTCAACGACCTGGCCAAGAGCGAAGGGCAGGTGATCCTGTTCATCGACGAGCTGCACACGATGGTCGGCGCGGGCAAGGCCGATGGCGCGATGGACGCCGGCAACATGCTCAAGCCGGCGCTGGCACGTGGCGAACTGCACTGCGTCGGCGCGACCACGCTGGACGAGTACCGCAAGTACATCGAGAAGGACGCCGCGCTGGAGCGCCGTTTCCAGAAGGTGTTCGTTGGCGAACCCAGTGTCGAGGACACCATTGCGATCCTGCGCGGGCTGAAGGAAAAGTACGCGGTGCATCACGGCGTGGAAATCACCGACCCGGCGATCGTGGCGGCCGCGACGCTGTCGCACCGCTACATCGCCGACCGCCAGTTGCCCGACAAGGCCATCGACCTGATGGACGAGGCCGCCTCGCGCATCCGCATGGAGATCGACTCCAAGCCGGAGGAGCTGGACCGTCTGGAGCGTCGGCTGATCCAGCTGAAGATCCAGCGCGAAATGCTCAAGAAGGAAAAGGACGAGGCATCGCGCCAGCGTCTGGCTGATCTGGAGAGCGACATCGATACGCTGGAGCGCGAGTTCTCCGATCTCAACGAGATCTGGAAGTCGGAGAAGGCTGCGTTGCAGGGCGCGACGAAGATCAAGGAGCAGATCGAGCAGGCCAAGCTGGAGCTGGAATCGGCGCAGCGCCGCCAGGATTTCGGCCGCATGAGCGAGATTCAGTACGGCCAATTGCCGCAGCTGGAGAAGCAGCTGGCGGCCGCGCAGGAAGCGGAGAACACCGAGTTCAAGCTGGTGCAGGACCGGGTCACCGCCGAAGAGATTGCCGAGGTGGTCTCGCGCTGGACCGGCATCCCGGTCAACCGCATGCTCGAAGGCGAGCGCGACAAGCTGCTGCGCATGGAAGATGTGCTGCATGAGCGCGTGGTGGGCCAGGAAGAGGCGATCAAGGTCGTCTCCGATGCCGTGCGCCGTTCGCGCGCGGGCCTGTCCGATCCGGACCGGCCCAGCGGCTCGTTCCTGTTCCTGGGGCCGACCGGCGTGGGCAAGACCGAGCTGTGCAAGGCGCTGGCCGAGTTCCTGTTCGACAGCAGCGACGCGATGATCCGCATCGACATGAGCGAGTTCATGGAGAAGCACAGCGTGGCACGCCTGATCGGTGCGCCCCCGGGCTATGTGGGCTATGAGGAGGGCGGTTACCTGACCGAGGCGGTGCGCCGCCGTCCGTACTCGCTGATCCTGCTCGATGAGGTGGAGAAGGCGCATACCGATGTGTTCAACATCCTGCTGCAGGTCCTCGACGATGGTCGCCTGACCGATGGACAGGGCCGCACCGTGGACTTCCGCAACACCGTCATTGTGATGACCTCCAACCTGGGCTCGCACCAGATCCAGGACATGAGCGGCGACGACAGCCCGGAGGCGTACACGCAGATGAAGGCGGCGGTGATGGGCGTGGTGCAGGCGCACTTCCGTCCGGAGTTCATCAACCGGCTGGATGACATCGTGGTGTTCCACCCGCTGGACAAGGCGCAGATCAAGCAGATCGCCAAGATCCAGATGGTCGGTCTGGAGAAGCGCCTGGCCGAGCGTGGGCTGCGCATCGAGGTCAGCGACGCGGCGTTCCAGTTGCTGGGCAACGTCGGCTTCGATCCGGTGTATGGCGCCCGTCCGCTGAAGCGTGCGATCCAGGCGCAGCTGGAAAATCCGCTGGCGCAGAAGATCCTGTCCGGCGAGTTCCTGGGGGGCGACACGATCCGGGTCGATGCCGCCGAGGGCAAGCTGGTCTTCACCAAGGGCTGAGCCGGCACGCCCCGCGCACCGGCCCGGTGGAGTCTGCTACCGGGCCGGTGCCGCGTGTGGCGGTGCGCGGCCCACGTGCCGCATATCACCGCAGCGCCTAAGCGCATGCGTGATCGGCATGAGCACGTGTGCCTGGGCGTGCCGGCGCTCGGGTATCGTCCGGGTTCAACCGGAGGAGGCACGATGAGCGAGCACGGCAGTCCCGACCCGCAATGGAAAGCGGAAACCATCGCCGTGCACGGCGGCTACCGGCCCGACCCGACCACCCGTGCGGTGGCGGTGCCGATCTATCAGACCGTGGCGTATGCCTTCGACGACACCCAGCACGGGGCCGACCTGTTCGACCTGAAGGTGCCGGGCAACATCTACACCCGCATCATGAACCCCACCACCGATGTGCTGGAACAGCGCATCGCGGCGCTGGAAGGCGGCGTGGGCGCGCTGGCGCTGGCCTCGGGCCAGGCGGCGATCACTTATGCGATCCAGACCATTGCCGAGGCCGGTGACAACATCGTCTCGTCCAGCACGCTGTATGGCGGCACCTACAACCTGTTCGCGCATACGCTGCCGCAGTACGGCATCCAGACGCGCTTCGCCGATCCGGACGATCCGGCCTCGTTCGGCGCGCTGATCGACGAGCGCACCAAAGCGGTGTTCGTGGAGTCCATCGGCAATCCCCGCGGCAACATCACCGACATCGAAGCGATTGCGGCGGTGGCCCATGCGCACGGCGTGCCACTGATCGTGGACAACACGGTGGCCACGCCGTACCTGCAGCGTTCGTTCGATTTCGGCGCGGACATTGTGGTGCATTCGCTGACCAAGTACCTCGGCGGCCACGGCACCAGCCTGGGCGGCGCGATCGTCGATTCGGGCCGGTTCCCGTGGGCCGAGCACGCGCAGCGCTTCCGGCGGCTGAATGAACCGGATGTCAGTTACCACGGCGTGGTCTATACCGAGGCCCTCGGTCCGGCCGCCTACATCGGCCGCGCCCGCGTGGTGCCACTGCGCAACACCGGTGCGTCGCTCTCGCCGTTCAACGCCTTCCTGATCCTGCAGGGCATCGAGACGCTGGCGCTGCGCATGGATCGCATCAATGCCAATGCGCTGGCCGTCGCGGAGTTCCTGCGCGACCACCCCAAGGTCGACTGGGTGAACTACGCCGCGCTGCCCGATCATCCCGACCACGCCCGGGTACGGAAGTACCTGCGTGGCCACGGGTCCGGCGTGCTGACCTTTGGCCTGCCCGGCGGCCGCGTGGCGGGCGCGCGCTTCCTGGACGCCCTGCAGCTGTTCACCCGGCTGGTGAACCTGGGCGATGCAAAGTCGCTGGCAACCCACCCGGCATCGACCACGCACCGCCAGCTGGACGCGGCCGAACTGCGCCAGGCCGGGGTCAGCGAGGACACCGTGCGCCTGTCCATCGGCATCGAACACATCGACGACCTGCTGGCCGACCTGCGGCAGGCGTTGGCAACCGCGTAGAGGTGGTACCCACGGCGACCGGTGCGGGCCGGTCGCCGTGGGGTTTTGCCCGGCCCGTCTGCGTGGCTGGTCTCGACCGCACGCGGGCGCTACGCTCTGGCGGTCCTCCACCCATTGCGCAAGATCGGCCACGCGCAGGGGCAGGACACGACGCATGCTGAGCGCCACCCCGACATGGAGCCCGCCATGAGCCGCATCGCCCAGGTACGCCAGCACCACGGTATCGACCGCGTCATCGCCCATCTGCAGGCGTGTCTGCGCGCCGGTGAGCCACTTCCCGATCTGGACGCGCTCGCCGCGATCGCGCACCAGTCTCCGTTCCACTTCCACCGTCTGTACCGTGCGCTGACCGGGGAAACGCCCGGGCGCACCGTGGCCCGATTGCGGTTGCTGCGTGCGCTGCAGCTGCTGGGCCAGGCCGACAGCCGGGTGACGGCCGTCGCCCTCGCCGTCGGCTTTGAAAGCCCGCAGGCACTGGCCCGGGCCTGCCGCCAGGCGTTGGACGCCACGCCGAGCGCGCTGCGTGATGACACCGCCCTGCGCGAGCGTTGGCAGAACGCGCTGCTGCTGCCCGCCGGCGACCATGCGGCGGAGGCCGTGCCGCTGCAGGTCACGGTGACCACGCTGGAGCCATTCGACGTGGTGGCACTGCGCACGCAGGGTGCGTTCGATGATCTGGACCAGGCCTTCGGCGCGATCTACGCCTGGGCGGCGGAGCAGGGGCTGGCCACGCAGCTGCAACAGCTGGTGGGGGTCGCGCTCAACGACCATCGCGACGTTCCTGCCCGCGCCTGCCTGTTCGACTGCGGCATGGGCTTCGGGCACGCGCCGGAAGGGCTGCCCGCGCCGCTGCGTGCGCTGACGCTGGGCGGCGGCGACCATGCAGTGCTGCGCCACGTGGGCAGCTATGCGGGGCTGGAGGCGGCCACCGACGCGCTGCTGCGCCAGTGGCTGCCCGACAGCGGGCGCGCGCTGCGCGACGCGCCCCTCTACTACCACTACCTGGACGACCCGGAAGACGTGCCCGAGGCGATCCTGCGCGCGGACATCTGCGTGCCGCTGCGCTAGCCCTGCGGGCGGTTACACCACCGGGATGCTGTGCTTGCCCAGGCTGCGGTATGGCGGGGTGGACATCACCATCTCGGCCAGCGAGTAGGCCAGCTCGCGTTCGGCCATCACGGTGCCGTCGGCGCCGTGATCCAGCAGATGCTTGACCTCGGCATCGCTGTGCGCCCGCGCCAGCAGGGTCAGGTCCGGGTTGAGCGCCCGCAGTTTGGCCAGCGTTTCGCCCGCTTCCAGGGGCTGCGGAATGGCCAGCACCGCGATCTTGGCGCGTTCCGGATGGGCTTCGGCCAGCACCCGGTCCGAGGCCGCGCTGCCGCGGATGCCGGGCAGCCCGGCGGCATGCGCCTCGGCCACGTGTTCCTTGTTGTCGTCGATGATCATCACCGGCACGCCGCGATCGCGCAGCACCTGCGCCAGCGCGCTGCCCACCCGTCCGTAGCCGATCACGATGGCATGGTCGTGCAGGTCCAGCGACGGCCCCGGCGGCAGTTCGGTTTCCACGGCGGTCGGGGTCGCCTCCTGGTGCTTGAGCAGCCAGCGGTCGAGCAGGCCGAATACCAGCGGGTTGAGCATGATCGAGATCAGCGCGCCGGCCAGCACCAGCGCCTGCCCGGTGGGCGGCAGGATCTTCAGGGCGACGCCGAGGCCGGCGATGATGAAGGCGAACTCGCCGATCTGCGCCAGGCTGGCCGAGATGGTCAACGCGGTGCCGGTGGGATGGCCGAACGCACGCACGATCACGAAGGCAGCTGCGGACTTGCCGAACATGATGATGGCCGCGGTGGCCAGCACCTGCCACGGGTGCTCGATCAGGATGGCCGGGTTGAACAGCATGCCGACCGAGACGAAGAACAGCACCGCAAAGGCGTCGCGCAGCGGCAGGGAGTCATTGGCGGCCTTGTGGCTGAGTTCGGACTCGTTGAGCAGCATGCCGGCGAAGAACGCGCCGAGCGCGAACGAAACGCCGAACAGCATCGCCGAGCCGAACGCCACGCCGAGCGCGATGGCCAGCACCGACAGCGTGAACAGCTCGCGCGAGCCGGTGCCGGCGATGCGTTCGAGAATCCACGGAATCAACCGGCGGCCGACCACGAGCATCACCGCCACGAACAGGCCCAGCTGCACGAAGGTCCAGCCGATGCTGGCCAGCACGCTGCCGAGGGTGTGCGTTTCGTTGGCGGCATCCGGCCCGAACACGCCGGCCAACACCGGCATCATCACCAGTGCCAGCACGCACGCGAGGTCTTCCACGATCAGCCAGCCCACCGCGATCTTGCCGCGCTGGGTTTCCAGCAGGCGGCGCTCTTCCATCGCACGCAGCAGCACCACCGTGCTGGCGGTGGCCAGCGAGAAGCCGAACACCACGCCGTGGATCACCGGCCAGCCCATCAACGACGCCAGTCCCCAGCCCAGCAGCGTGGCCACCAGAATCTGGCCGATGGCGCCCGGAATGGCGATCGCTTTGACCGCCATGAGGTCTTTGAGCGAAAAGTGCAGGCCCACGCCGAACATCAGCAGCATCACGCCGATCTCGGCGAGCTGGTTGGCCAGTGCCTGGTCGGCGACGAAGCCGGGGGTGAACGGTCCTACGCAGATGCCAGCAACCAGATAACCGACCAGCGGAGACAAGCGCATCTTGTTGGCCAGCGCGCCGAAGATGAAGGCGAGCCCGAGGCCAACGGCGACGATGTTGATCAGGTCGGTGTCATGGTGCATCGGGGCTCGCAGAAAGGGGGGATGCCCCGATTTTCACCGATGCGGCCAGATCCGGCAAACACTGACGCATGCGGCGCGTGCCTGTTCCCGTGGTCAGGGCGTGTGTTGTCCGGGACATCGGCCGGTGTGGGCGATGAATGCGCGGAACGCTGTTGTTGCCCGTCCACAACGACGCTGCCCCGGCGGACCGGGGCAGCGGCAGTCATCGCATGGTGGCCGGCCAGTGGCCGGCACTGCCGGGGATTACCATTTGTACGTTACGCGGCCGTAGACGTACGCGCCGTTGAAGCCGTACGGCGAGTAGTTGCTGTACGGCAGCATGCCCCAGGTCGAGTTCTGCAGGTCCACGGTACGGTCCGGGTACTCGTCCAGCAGGTTGTCCGCGCCCAGGGTAAGCGCCCAGTTCGCGCTGGGCTTGTAGCTCACCGAGGCATCGAGCACCCATGACGCACCGTAGGTCTGGTCGCGCAGCGCGGTGGCCGAGTTGCGCACGGTGAAGCTGCCATAGCGGGTGGCCGCCAGATTGAGGTCCCAGTGGTCCGAACGCCAGGTGCCGCTGAGGATGGCCTTGTCGCGCGGGTAGCTGTCTTCGATGCGGCCGATCTCGTCACGCCCGATCAGCGACTGGGTCAGGCCCAGGCTCTGGAACACCGCCGGCGAGGCGATGAACTTCTTCACCTCGGTTTCGTTGTAGCTGTACGCGGCGGTCAGCTCCAGCGAGCTGGCGGCGAAGGGAAGGGTGTAGCTGGACACCGCGTCCACACCACGGGTGCGGGTGTCCACGCCGTTGGTGAAGTACGAGAACGCGGTGACCTGCGGCAGCCCCAGCCCACCGAGCAGCGCGTTGGTGGCGGCGTTGGTGGTGATGTTGGTGGACAGCACGATGCGGTCGTCGATGTCGATCTGGTACGCATCCACGGTCAGGTACAGGCGGTCCACCGGCTGCAGCACCAGGCCCAGGCTGTAGGAGGTGGAGCTTTCGGCCTTCAGCGGGCTGGCACCCAGCGCCTGCGCGGCAGCGCTGGTGGTGGGGAAGGTGCCGCGTTCGACGAACACGCCGTTGACGATCGTGCTGGTCACCGCCTGGTAGCTCTGCTGGGCCAGCGACGGCGCGCGGAACCCGCTGGAGGCGGTGGCGCGCAGGGCGACCTTGTCGGTGAAGGCATAGCGCGCGGACAGCTTGCCGGAGAACTTGTCGCCGAAGTCCGAGTAGTCCTCATAGCGGCCGGTCGCGCCGGCGGAGAACTTGTCGGTGAAGTCCGCTTCCAGGCCGGCATACACCGCGTAGTTGTTGCGGTCGGCGTCCACCGCATTGATCGGGGTGAAACCGCCGAAGCCCTGGGCGCCGCTGCCGGTGTACGAGTTGGGTTCGCCCGGCGACTGCTCCCACGTTTCGCGGCGGTACTCGCCACCGAAGGACAGCGTCACCGGATACGCCAGGCCCCAGTCCAGGGTCTTGGTCACATCGGCGTTGACGATGTCCTGGGTGTACTCCAGCGCGCCGTCGTAGAACGAACGCGGGCTGTTCACGCCGAGGCTGTAGTTGATGCTGTTGCGGGTGTGGAAGTCGATCTTGTTGTAGCCGTGGTTGTAGCTGACGTCCCAGTTCCAGCCGCTGTCGGTGCCGCCCTTGACGCCGGCCACGATCGAGCGGTCCTTGGAGTACTGATTGATCTGCGGCACGAAGCCGTCCGGGTACACCTGTGCCAGCAGCGGGCCCTGGTTGCTGTTGTTGCGCGAGCGGTAGAACGCGAACGAGGTGATGTCGCGGTTGCTGGCCATCGCCGTGGCATAGGCCGAGACGTGGTCGGTGAACTGGAAGCTGGCATTGGCCGAGGCGGCGGTGGCATCCACCTGCGGGTCGCCCACCACAAAGGTGGTCTGGCCGATGTTGGGGAAGTTGCCGGTGTTGGGCGTGGTGCCCTGGTACGGGCCGGCACGGTTGCTCTCGTCCTGCTGGGTGATCTGCCCGGCCACGTGCACGCTGCCGCGGCCGTCGGCGAAGCCAACGCCGGTATCGCCGGAGAGCTGGTACTTGTTGCCGTCGCCGGCCGAGTACTGGCCGGCATCCAGGACCAGGCTGCCGCCGGCGGAGGATCCCTTGAGCACGATGTTGACCACCCCGGCGATCGCATCGGAGCCGTACTGGGCCGACGCGCCGTCGCGCAGCACTTCGACCCGCTCGATCGCGGCGATCGGAATGGCGTTGATGTCCACCGCCGAGGAGCCGCGGCCGATGCTGCCGTTGACGTTGATCTGCGCCGAGGTGTGGCGGCGCTTGCCGTTGACCAGCACCAGCACCTGGTCGGGCGACAGGCCCCGCAGCTGCGCCGGGCGGATGCCGCTGGTGCCGTCGGTCAGCGCCGGGCGCGGGAAGTTCAGCGAGGGCAGGGCGCGCGACAGCGCGGTGGCCAGCTCGGTGGTACCGGTGGACTGCAGCGCCTCGGGGGTGATGATGTCGATCGGCGACTGCGACTCGGCCACGGTGCGGTCGGCGACCCGGGTACCGGTGACGATGATGGTGTCCAGGGTGTTCGCGGCGGCAGGCGGGGCCTGCTGGGCGGAGACGGCGAAACTGGAGACACCGAGCGCGACAGCTACGGCGGCGGCGAGCGTACTGGTCTTGCGGTTCATCAGGATGTGGCTCCGGTAGGGACGGTGCGGCACCGTGGCGACATCACGACTGCGGGGAGCGGGTCTGCGAAGGCGGTTGTTGCGGTGCGCAACAAAGGAATTAACGGGATATTCATCGCCTGTCAATTCCCGGGTGCATTCGCAAAAAACGTTGCAGCAGCAACCATTTACGTGATGCCCGGGTTTCGACGGAGGGGTCCCGAGGACGCGCGGGCAGGGTCGTGGGAGAGAGAGACGAGCCCTGCCGCGCATCCCGGGGCGCGTCAAGTATTCGTTAACGCTAGAATTACGTCGCAGGAAAGGTGCTCACGAGCACATTCCATTCCGTTATATGGACCCCCAAGATGATTTCCCTTCGTAACTTCGCCTTGCGCCGTGGCGAGCGGCTGCTGTTGTCCAACGTCGACCTGACTCTGCACGCGGGGTACCGCGTTGGCGTGGTCGGCCGCAATGGCGCCGGCAAGTCCAGCCTGTTTGCCGCCGTGAAGGGCGAGCTGGAAGCCGACAAGGGCGACGTCGATCTGCCTGGCAAGGTCCGCATCGCATCGGTGGCCCAGGAAACCCCCTCGCTGCCGGACCCGGCGCTGCAGTTCGTGCTCGAAGGCGACACCGAGGTGGCCGCGGTGCTGCGCGCCGAGGCCGACGCGGCGGCCCGGGAAGACTGGGAGGCGGTGGCCACCGCGCACCAGAAGATGGCTGAAATCGGCGCCTACGACGCCGAAGCGCGGGCCGGCAAGCTGCTGCATGGCCTGGGCTTCCCGGCCGAGACGCATTCCCGGGCGGTGTCGTCGTTCTCCGGTGGCTGGCGCGTGCGCCTCAACCTGGCCCGCGCGCTGATGATGCCCAGCGATCTGCTGCTGCTCGACGAACCGACCAACCACCTCGACCTGGACGCGGTGTTCTGGCTGGAACAGTGGCTGCTCAAGTACCCCGGCACGCTGCTGCTGATCTCGCATGACCGCGAGTTCCTCGACAACGTCGCCACCCATACCCTGCACCTGCATGGCGGTGGCGCCAAGCTGTATCCGGGCGGCTACACCGATTTTGAGCGCCAGCGCGCCGAACAGCTGCGTCAGCAGCAGATCGCGCACGAGAAGGAACAGGCCGAGCGCGCCCACCTGCAGAGCTTCATCGATCGCTTCAAGGCGCAGGCGAGCAAGGCCGCACAGGCGCAGAGCCGCATGAAGCGCCTGGCCAAGCTGGCCGGCACCGAGGCGGTGCGTGCCGAGCGTGAATTCCGTATCGAATTCGCCCCGCCGGCCAAGCTGCCGTTCTCGCTGATCCGCCTGAACCACGTCGATGCCGGCTATGGCCCGGACGCCGTGATCCTGCACGAGGTCGGTTTCGGCCTGGAGGCGGGCCAGCGCATCGGTCTGCTCGGCCCCAACGGCGCCGGCAAGACCACGCTGGTCAAGACCCTGGTCGGCGAGCTGGCGCCGTTGACCGGCGAGCGCGCGGCCCACCCGGACCTGCGCATCGGCTACTTCGCCCAGCACACAGTGGAATCGCTGCACGAAGGCCAGTCGCCGATGGAGCATTTCCGCGATCTGGCCCCGGATGCGCCCAACCAGGCTTTCCGCGATTTCCTCGGCAAGTGGAACTTCGCCGGCGACCGTGCCTTTGAACCGGTGGATGGGTTCTCCGGTGGCGAGCGCGCGCGCCTGGCACTGGCGCTGATCGCCTGGCAGCAGCCGAACGTGCTGCTGCTCGACGAACCGACCAACCATCTCGACCTGGAAATGCGCGAAGCGCTGGCGGAAGCGTTGGCCGATTTCGAGGGTGCCATCGTGATGGTCTCGCACGACCGCCACCTGATCGGTCTGGTCTGCGACACCTTCTGGCGTGTGGCCGATGGGGTGGTGGAGCCGTTCGACGGCGATCTGGACGCCTACGCGGCGTGGCTGCGGTCGCGTCCGGCGGCGCAGGGCACCAAGCAGAAGATGGCCGCCGCCGCACCGGAGCCGGTGCCGCCGACCCCGCCGCTGCCGCCGCGCAAGCCGGTCAATCCGCACAAGCTGGCAGCCGCCGAAGCCAAAGTGGGCGAGCTGGAGGGCACGCTGGCCGAGCTGGACCGCCAGCTGGCCGATCCGTCCAACTACGCCGACGCAACCCGCATGGCCGTGCTCGGCCGCGACCGCGAAGCGACGGCGGCGCTGCTGGCCAAGGCGGAGCAGAGCTGGATGGAACTGCTGGAAGGTTGATCGTCGGGGGCGATGTGCCGACCGCGGTCGGCACCCGTCAGCCCGTGACCTCTCCCTGCGCCTGCAGCCACTGGCGGAACAGCCGCGCCGCGTCGCTCTCGGGGCGTGAACGCAGGCGCGTCAGCCAGTAGCGGCCCAGGTCCAGCACCGGCGCGAACGGCTGGATCAGGCGCCCCTGCGCCAGGTCCTGCCCGAACATCTTCAGCGGCAGCAGGGCCACGCCATTGCCTGCCGCCGCCGCGCTGGCCAGGGTCAGCGACGAATCGAACACCGGTCCACGCGCTTCCAGCTCCGCCACCCCGGCCGCCTGCAGCCAGCGCGGCCATTCGTCGGTGCGGTAGGACCGCAGCAATGCCACGTTCGCCAGGTCGCGCGGCTGGTGCAGCAGGCGGGCCAGGGCGGGCGCGCACAGCGGGGCGAACGGCGCGTCCAGCACCGCATCACTGACCTGCCCCTGCCAGTCGCCCTCGCCGAAGCGGATCGCCAGATCCAGCCCTTCGCCGGCCAGGTCGATGCGGTTGTTGTGGGTCTGCAGACGCAGGTCGATCTGCGGATGGCGGGCATGGAAGTCCGCCAGGCGCGGCAGCAGCCAGCCCGTGGCGAAGGTGCCGACCACGCCCACACGCAGCACCTCGCGGAAGTGCCCGCCCACGAAACGGTCCAGGCTCACCGCGATCCGGTCGAAGGCCTCGTTGAGCACCGGGTACAGCCGCGCGCCTTCGTCGGTGAGCGCCACGCCACGCGGCAGCCGATGGAACAGCGACACCCCGAGCCGATTCTCCAGTGCGCGGATCTGGTGGCTCAGCGCGGCCTGGCTGACACACAGTTCCAAGGCGGCGCGGGTGAAGTTCTGATGCCGGGCGGCGGCCTCGAAAGCGCGCAGCGCATTGAGCGGCAACTGGGGGCGGAGCATGGGCGCGAGCCGTGAGGAGGATCGATGGATCATCGCACCGTTACCCTCGAAAGTGCCGATCGTAAGCCGGCAGATCCTGAAATCCGCCCCGGAAATCCGCCGAGGCATAAGAAAGGCGAATGGCTTCCGCTGAAAATGCTCGCTGGTGCCGCGCCGCCACGGCTTCAATACTCTCCGCCTCACCAGGAGAATCCGCATGCTTGCTCGACGACAGTTCCTGCACTGGACCGGGGTGGCCGCCGCCTCCGCGCTGACCGCCACCGCACTGGCGAAAACGCCGCCGCGCACCACGGCCCCGGCGCTGGCCGCCGCCCCCGACTTCGCCGCGCTGGAAGCGGCCAGCGGTGGCCGGCTCGGGGTCACCCTGCTGGACACCGCGTCCGGCCGGCGCATCGGCCACCGCCAGGACGAGCGCTTCCCGATGTGCAGTACCTTCAAGTTCGTCCTGTGTGCGGCGGTGCTTCGCCAGGTCGATGCCGGCCGGCTCGACCTGGACAAGCGCGTGCCGATGCGCGCGGAGGATCTGATCGACCACGCGCCGGTCACCCGGCGGCACATCGGCAAGGACCTCACCGTGCGCGATCTGTGCCGGGCCACGATGATCACCAGCGACAACCCTGCCGCGAACCTGCTGCTGGGGGTGGTGGGCGGCCCGCCTGCCGTCACGCGCTTCCTGCGTGAGCACGGCGATGCGGTGACCCGCAACGACCGTCTCGAGCCGGAGATGAACCGGTTTGCGCCGGGCGACCCGCGCGATACCACCAGCCCGGCGGCGATGGCCGCCAGCCTGCAGCGCTTCCTGCTCGGCCAGGTGCTGGCGCCCGCGTCGCGCCAGCAGCTGGCCGACTGGCTGATCGACAACGAAACCGGCGACGAGCGCCTGCGCGCGGGGCTGGGCAGCACGTGGCGGGTGGGCGACAAGACCGGCAGCAACGGCAAGGACACCACCAACGACATCGCGATGCTGTGGCCGATGGCCGGTGGCACCCCGTGGGTGCTCACCAGCTATCTGCAGGGCGCCACGGTGGACGATGCCGGACGCAATGACGTGCTGCGCCAGGTCGCCGTGCTGGCCGAAGGCATGATGCGCGGCGCCTGAGGTCAGCAGCCGGACGCTTGCCCGGCTGCATCGCCGTATCAGCCGCGCACCGCCTCCAGGAACTCGCGTCCCCAGCGGTCCACGTCGTAGTACTCCACACTGTCGAACAGCTGTCGCATGCGCCCGGTGGCTTCATCATCGGGCATCGACAATGCCTGCAGCAGCCCGGCGGTGAGGTCGGCCGGATCATGCGGGTTGGTCAGCACCGCGCCCTTCAGCTCGGCGGCGGCGCCGGCGAATTCGCTGAGCACCAGCACGCCGCTGCTGCCTTCGATACCCTGGGTGGCGACGAATTCCTTGGCCACCAGGTTGAGTCCGTCGCGCAGCGGGGTGATCCACATCACCTGCGCGGCGGCGTAGTGCGCCACCACCTCCTCGAACGGCAGTGCCTGGGCGAAGAAGCGCACCGGCGTCCAGTCCAGCCGCGAGAAGCGCCCGTTGATGCGCCCCACTGCCTGCTCGATCTGGTTCTGCAGGGTCCGGTACACCGTCATCTCGCGCGCGGCCGGCACGCAGATCATCAGCAGGGTGACCTTGCCCAAGCGGTCCGGATGCTGCTCGAGCAGCCGCTCGAATGCCTCCAGTTTGGCCAGCGTGCCCTTGGTGTAGTCCAGCCGTTCCACCGACAGCACCAGCTTGCGCGCGCCGATCTCGCGGCGCAGCTTGAAGATGTCGTTGCGCACGTCGCCGCGCGCCAGCACGGCGTGGATGCGGCGCAGATCGGTGCCGACCGGATGCGCGCCCAGCGCGATCTCCCGATCACCCACGCGCAACCGCGTGGTCATGGTGTCCAGGCCCACCGCGCAGCCATAGGTCAGAAAGCGCGGTGCGCAGCTCTCCCACGCCAGCCGCTCGGCCGGCATCGCCCCGCGCACCACGTCCACGAAATTCTCCACCTGGCGCGGAATGTGGAAGCCGATGTAGTCGCAGCTGAGCAGGCTGCCGATGATTTCGCGCCGCCAGGGCACCACGTTGAAGACGTCGGCGGAGGGGAAGTAGGTGTGGTGGAAGAAGGCGATCTTCAGGTCCGGACGCAGCTCGCGCAGCGTGCCCGGCACCATCCACAGGTTGTAGTCGTGGATCCAGACCGTGGCGCCGTGCGCGGCTTCGGCGGCGGTGGATTCGGCGAACTTGCGGTTCACCTGCAGGAATACCTGCCAGTCGTCCTCGCGGAAGCGCGCGCGCTCCCAGAACACGTGCAGCATCGGCCAGAACGCTTCCTTGGAGAAGCGCTTGTAGAAGATGTCCACTTCCTGCTTGCTCAGCGGCACGCGCGCGGCGGTCAGGGTCGGATAGCGTTCGGCATCCACCGCCAGGTGGGTCTGGAACGGACCGCGCTTGGGATCGTCGATTCCCCACGCCACCCACGAACCCTTCTGCCCGCCGTCGAAGAAGCTCAGCAGCGACGGAATGATGCCGTTGGGCGAGCGAGGCGGGCGCTGAACGAGCACGCCGTCCTGCATGACCTCATCGAACGGCAGGCGGTGGTAGACCATCACCAGTTCGGCGCCATCGGCGCGCGCCTGCGCCGGCGGATGCAGGAACGGGTCATCGCTGGCGAGCAGGCCGAAGTGTTCGATCGCCTCCAGGATGCCGCCGCAGCCGGGCGCCTCGGCGTGGAAGGTGTGGCCGAGCGTAGCCGTGGCTGCGGTCAGGGCCGGCTCCGAATCGCCGACGCACACGCCGCGGAAACCGGCGGTGTACATGGAAAGATCGTTGAGCGTGTCGCCGGCGACCAGGATGCGCTCGCGCGGCAGTTCGAGCAGGCGCGCCAACGCGGACAGCGTGCGGCCCTTGTCCGTGTCCGGCGGCAGGATGTCCAGATAGCGGTCGGCCGAATAGAGCACATCGCAGCCCAGCGCCTGCGCGGCGGCCTGGATCTGTCCGCGCAGCGGCGCCAGCGTGTCTGGATCGCAGAAGTAGGAGCAGCGGCGCTCCTGCGGTACATCCTGGCGCTGCAGCGCGGCGAACGGGCGCATCGCCGCCGCCACCACCTGCTCGCCGGGCCAGTGCGCGTCGATCATCGATTGCAGGGGCTGCAGCGGCTGCAGCGTATGCCCGTCGACCACGGTCGCGCCGACATCGCAGACCACGACATCCGGGCGCGGGATGGCCGGATCGGAGAGCAGGGGCATCACCGCTTCGAGCCCGCGGCCGGTGATGAAGATCAGGCGGATACCGGGGTGCTGGTCGACCAGCCGGTACAGGCGGTGGCGCGCGGCGGCATCGCCGGCGAGGAAGGTGCCATCCAGATCGGTGGCGAGGATCAGTTGCGCGGCCGGCGTGGCCGGCAGGGTACGGGGTGAGGTGGGGACGGTGGGTGTCGATACAGTCAATGCACTTCCTTTTCGGAGTCGGCGGGGTAAGGGGTGTCCTGGGGGGCCTGCTGGTCGGTTTCGGGCATCAGTTCCAGCGCGCCGGGTGTGGTCCGCAGCATCAGGCGGAAGCCGACCGGATGGGTGCGCAGGCGCTGGAAACGCAGCAGACGAGCGGTGGTGAACAGTGCCAGTGCCAGCAGCACCACCGCGAAATACAGCGGCAGCGCGGCCGGGCCGAAGCGCTGCATGCCGGCACCGGCCAGGGCCGGGCCGAACGCGGCACCCACGCCGTGGACCAGCAGCAGGCTGGAGCAGCCCGCAAGCAGGTGCTCGCGCGGCAGGTAGTCGAGCATGTGCGCCACGGCGGACGGATACAGCGCGAAGGCCAGGCCGCCGTAGAAGAAGAACAGGCCGAACAGCAGGTGGGTCTGGAGCTGGATCATCGGCAGCGACGCCACCAGCGCGATGCCCGCGGCGATCAGGCTCAGCACCACCAGCGCGCTGCGCCGGTCGTGGCCGTTGCTGAGCTGGCCCAGCGGCCACTGCAGCACCGCGCCGCCGATGATCGCCACGAGCATGAACAGAGCCACGCCAGTGTCCTCCAGGCCGACCTCGCCGGCATACACCGGCAACAGCCCCCAGAACGCACCCATCGCCAGACCCGACAGGCCTGCCGCCACGGTCGCCACCGGCGCCATCGCGTACAGACGCCGCAGGCTCAACCGGCTCATCACCGGCACGTCCGGCTGGCGCAGGCGGGTCGCGGTCACCGGCAGCACGGCGGCACAGACCAGGATCGCGGTGAGCATGAACATGGCCGTTGCGCTGGCGTCGCCGAGCATCAGCAGCAGTTGGCCCAGCGCAAGCGCGGACAGATTGACCACCATGTACAGCGAGAATGCGCGGCTGCGTTGGGCCGGATCCGGCTCGGCGTTGAGCCAGCTTTCGATCACGGTGTACAGGCCGACCAGGGCGATGCCGGTGGCGATGCGCAGCACGCCCCAGCCCCAGGGGTTGAGCCACAGGGGATGCAGCAGCACCGCGATTGCGGCGAGCGCGGCGAAGAAGGCGAACGCACGGATATGTCCGATGCGGCCGATCAGCGAGGGGGCGAAGAAGGTGCCGATGAAGAACCCGGCGAAATAGCCGGACATCACCAGACCCAGGGTGCCGGCACCAAAGCCGGCCTGCCCGCCGCGCACCGCCAGCAAGGTACCCAGAAGCCCGCTGCCCGTCAGGAGCAGCGCTACTCCCGTGAGCAGGGCGGTCAGCCGCAACACGCGTGCGACCTTCGTGGGGAAGAAGGCGAACCGGTCACGCCACGACCTTAACACAGCGGGGATGAAGCCCTTCGCGATGCGGGAGGCGTTTGCGCTGCCCGGCCGTGGCCGTTAGGGTGGGTCCATGAACGTACTGAAGCTCGTGCCCCTGGCCGCCGCACTGGGGCTTGCCGCCTGTAGTGGCGAACGCGATCCACTCGCCCACGACATCTCGCTGGCGCCGTCGGACGCCTTCATGGCAGCGGTGGCCGCCCATTGCGGCAAGGCGTTTGAAGGCCGCATCGTGGCCAACGAGCCGCGTACCGATGCACCCGATCCGTTCGAAGGCAAGCGGCTGGTCATGCATGTGCGCGGGTGCGACGACCCGGCCCACGAGCTGCGCATTCCCTTCCATGTCGGCGACGACCATTCGCGGACGTGGGTGCTGACCCGCACCTCCCACGGCCTGCGTCTCAAGCACGATCATCGCCATGCAGACGGCAGCCCCGATGCGATCAGCCTCTACGGCGGCGACAGCAAGCCACCGGGCACCGCGCAGCGTCAGGAATTCCCGGTGGATGCCGACTCGGTGGCGATGTTCCGAAAGGCCGACATGCTGCCCTCCGTGCACAACACCTGGGCGATGGAGGTCGATCCGGACCAGCGCTTCATCTATGAGCTGACCCGGCCCGGCGGCCGCCGCTTCCAGGTCGCCTTCGACCTTGCCAGGCCGGTGGCGCTGCCGCCCCCACCGTGGGGCAGCGCCCCCTGACGCAGGCCGCTGCCCCCGGGGTCGGTCAGCGGACGCCGAAGCGCGCCCGGCACCCGCCGTTCACCCACAGGCTGCCGTTGCTGTAGCCCCAGCTGCGGCCTTCCACACAGGCGGTGCCCGACAATTGCTGGATCAATGCCGGGCGTCCCTGGCGGGCATCCCAGGCGCAGGTCTGCTGGCGGTTGTTGTTGCTGCTGCAGGTCACGCTGTAGTTGCTGTCGCCGCCGCCCCAGCCGCCGCCGCTGTTGCCACGGGCCTCGGCAAACTCCCCCCGGCAGCCGCGGTTGACCCATACGCTGCCGTTGCGCGCGCCCCAGGTCTGGCCCTCCACACAGGCCGAGCCGGAGATCTGCCGGACCAAGGTCGCATTGCGCCAACCGGTGTTGCAGGTGCGCTCGCGGTTGTCCTGGCTTTCGCAGCGGATGGTGCCGCCGCTGCCATTGCCGCCGCCCCAGCCGCCGCCGTTGCCCCGCCCTTCAACGAACTCGGCACGGCAGCCACCGCTGACCCACACCGTGCCGTTGCGCGAGCCCCAGTTGCGGCCTTCCACGCAGGTCGTGCCGGAGATCTGCCGGGACAGGCGCGCGCTGCGCCAGCCGGTATTGCAGACCCGCTCGCGGTTGTCCTGGCTTTCGCAGCGCACGGTCCCGTTGTTGCCGCCGCCACCGTTCCAGCCCCCACCATTGCCGCTGCCGCGCAGCGAGGTGGCGATATCCTGTTTGATCCGCGAGAAACCCCAGCCCGAATTGACCTGGGCCAGGTAGAACCGCAGCTGGTCATCGGGGATGCGCCGGCCATTGGACTGGTCGGCGTACTCCTGGCTGATGACCCGGCTGCGGTCCGAGGAGGACAGCTGCGACAGATTCTCCGGGGCGTAGGCACGTGAACTGATCTGGGCCTGCGCCGCGGGGGCGGCCAGGGCGAGCACGGCGGTCAGGCAGGCGACGGTCAGGCGGCGGTTCATGGCGACATCCCCTTGCGGTCGTTGGTGGGCGGACTATAGGAAGGCCCCCGGTTCACAACGCGTGATGCCGGGCCGGCGAGGCCCGATTTGCCCCGCCGCGCCGACGGCCGCAGAATAACGGGCTTTCCGGCGCAGCTTGGTGCCGGCACTCTCCTGCGGAGCTTTACCCCCATGCGTACCCACTTCTGTGGCCTGGTCGACGAGACCCTGATTGGCCAAACCGTTACCCTTGCCGGCTGGACCGACGTTGCCCGCAATCAGGGCGGCGTGTGCTTCATCGATCTGCGCGATCATGAGGGCATCGTGCAGGTGACGGTGGAAGTCGACAACGCGGCCGTGTTCGCCGTGGCCGCCAGCCTGGGCTATGAGGACGTGCTGCAGGTGGAGGGTGTGGTGCGTGCCCGCCATGCGGTCAACGACAAGCTCCGCACCGGCAACGTGGAGGTGATCGCCACGGCCATCACCATCCTCAACAAGGCCGAGCCGCTGCCGTTCCACGCCCACGAGAACCCGGGCGAGGAAACCCGCCTGAAGTACCGCTACCTGGACCTGCGCCGCCCGGAAATGCAGCGTATGCAGCGCACCCGCATCAAGCTGGTGCAGGCGCTGCGCCGCCACCTGGACGCGACCGGCTTCCAGGACATCGAAACCCCGATCCTGACCAAGGCCACCCCCGAGGGCGCGCGCGACTTCCTGGTGCCGGCGCGCATGCATCCGGGCGAGTTCTACGCGTTGCCGCAGAGCCCGCAGCTGTTCAAGCAGATCCTGATGGTGGCCGGCTTCGACCGCTACTACCAGATCGCCCGCTGCTTCCGCGATGAGGCCCTGCGTGCCGACCGCCAGCTGGAGTTCACCCAGCTGGACATGGAATTCGCCTTCGTGCGCGAGCGCGACGTGCAGGATTTCGTGGAAACCATGATCCGCGCCATCTTCAAGGAAGTGGTCGACGTGGAGCTGGATGCCAGCTTCCCGCGCATGACCTGGGCCGAGGCGATGCGCCGGTATGGCTCGGACAAGCCGGACCTGCGCATCGCGCTGGAGCTGGTGGACGTCGCCGAGCTGGTCAAGACCAGTGAGTTCCCGGTGTTCACCGCCGCGGCCAACGATGCCGACGGCCGTGTCGCCGCGCTTCGCATCCCGGGCGGTGCCAGCCTGTCGCGCAAGCAGATCGACGAGTACGCCGCGCATGCCGCCAAGTACGGCGCCAAGGGCCTGGCCTACATCAAGATCGCCGAGAACGGCGAGGTCAGCTCGCCGATCGCCAAGTTCTTCAGCGAGGAGGCCTTCGCCGCCCTGGTCGCGCACGTCGGGGCCGGCAACGGCGACATCGTGTTCTTCGGTGCAGGTGGCTACAACAAGGTGTCCGACTTCATGGGCGCGCTGCGCCTGAAGGCCGGCAAGGACTTCGATCTGGTCGCGGCCGGTTGGGCGCCGCTGTGGGTCACCGACTTCCCGATGTTCGAATACGACGACGAAGCCCAGCGCTACGTCGCCCTGCATCACCCCTTCACCGCCCCGGCAGTGGACGATATCGCCGACCTGCGTGCCAATGCGAAGACGGCCGTGTCGCGCGGCTACGACATGGTGCTCAACGGCAACGAGATCGGCGGCGGTTCGATCCGTATCCACCGCTCGGACATGCAGAGTGCGGTGTTCGAACTGCTCGGCATCGGTGCCGAAGAGGCCGAGGGCAAGTTCGGCTTCCTGCTCGACGCGCTGCGTTTCGGCGCGCCGCCGCACGGTGGCATCGCCTTCGGCATCGACCGTATCGCCGCCCTCATGGCCGGTACCGAATCGATCCGCGACGTGATTCCGTTCCCCAAGACCACCGGCGCGCAGTGCCTGATGACCGGCGCCCCGTCGCCGATCCCGGACGAGCAGCTGGCCGAAGTGCACGTCCAGGTCCGCCCGGCAAAGCAGTAACCTGCGCCGGGCGCTGCCGCGCCCGGCTGCACCAGATCCATCGTCGTTCCGTAGAGCCGGGCTCTGCCCGGCTGCACCAGATCCATCATCGTTCCGTAGAGCCGGGCTCTGCCCGGCCGCACCAGATCCATCATCGTTCCGTAGAGCCGGGCTCTGCCCGGCTGCACCAGATCCATCATCGTTCCGTAGAGCCGGGCTCTGCCCGGCTGCACCACATCCATCATCGTCCAGGAGAGCCAGGCAATGACCGAATTCGCATTTTCGCTGGAGTGGGAAAAACTGGGCAATGAGGGCGCCGACGCCGCCCTGGTCACCGAACGCGCCCGCGTCTTCGGCGGCTGGCTGGTGCGCGTGGGGACCAACCCCGCCGCGATGGCCCTGACCTTCGTCGCCGACGGTGAAGGCCGTTGGGATGGCGAGGACTTCGGCGTGGAGGACTACGAAGAAGACGAAGACGACGAAGAAGAATTCGAGGACGAGGAAGAGGAAGAGGGCGACGAGGACGAGGAGTACGAAGACGAAGAGGAAGAGGAAGAGGACGACGCGGAAGGTGACGACGCCGACGCCACCGGCGGAGCGCGGGCGTAACGCCTGCCTCCCGGCACCCGTCATGTACGCCATCCGACGCGCCACCGAGGCCGACGCCGACATCCTGTCGGCGCTGGCCACGCGCACCTTCGTTGAAACCTTCGGCCCCCTGTACCCGGCCGAGGATCTGCAGGCCTTCCTCGATGAGGCCTATCCGGCTGCACGCCAGCGCGTGATCCTGGCCCACCCGGACTACGCGGTGTGGCTGCTGGAGCGCGACGGCGTCGCGGTGGGGCATGCCGCCGCCGGCCCGTGCGGGTTGCCGCACCCGGAGGTCGCGCCGGGCGACGGCGAGCTCAAGCGGCTGTACCTGATCAAGGACGAGCAGAGCTGCGGCTGGGGCAGCCGGCTGCTGGAAACGGCGCTGGACTGGCTCGAACGCGACGGACCGCGCACGCTGTGGCTGGGGGTCTGGTCGGAGAACTTCGGCGCCCAGCGCTTCTACGCCCGCTATGGCTTCAGCAAGGTGGGCACCTACGAATTCCCGGTTGGCACGGTGCGTGATCTGGAGTTCATCCTGCGGCGTCCGCCGACGCCGGCGCGCTGATCCCCTCCCCATTCCCTGCTGACGCCCCGGCTGCACCGGCTTCACCCGCCGTTGCGGCCGCCCTTCGTCTAATGGGGGCGTTTCCTCCCGCAGGTTCCAAGGCCGCATGGCCAGGCTGAGTGCATGACTCCCCCCGTTTTACTGCTGCACGGCATCTGGAACGCCCGCGCCTGGGTTGGCCCCTTGGCCTGGCGCCTGCGCGCCCGGGGGTTCACCGTGGACACCTTCGGCTACGCCAGCGTGTTCGGCGGCCCGGATGTGGCCGTGCCGCAACTGCTGGAGCGGCTCCGCGACAGTGGTCCGGTGTCCCTGGTCGGGCACAGCCTGGGTGGGCTGGTCGCGCTGGAGGCGCTGCGCCGGCAACCCGATCTGCCGGTTTCGCGGGTGGTCTGCCTGGGCTCGCCGCTGCGCGGCAGCGGTACCGCCCGGTCGTTGGCCGATCACGGCTGGTCGCTGGCGCTGGGGCGCAGCAGCGACCTGCTGCTGGACGGCCTGCCGGCCTGGGAGGGCAGGGCGCAGGTCGGCCTGATCGCCGGCTCGGTCCCGCACGGCCTGGGCAGCCTGCTCGGCGCGATGGGCGAGGCCTCCGACGGCACCGTGGCACTGGATGAGACCCAGTTGCCCGGCCTGACCGACCATTGCGTGGTGCCGGCCAGCCACAGCGGGCTGGTGTTCTCCCCGGACGCCGCGCGCCAGACCGCCGCGTTCCTGCGCGATGGCCGCTTCCGCCACGACCACGCCGCCCACGCGGCCTGAGTCCCGGCGGGCCCCCGGGGGGCGACTAACACGGTCGCGCCGGGCGATCAGGTAGAATCCGCGCCCTGTTCCTCACGCAAGCACGGAAATACTCATGGGTAGAGGCCCCTCCATCGAGAACCGCAAAAACGCGTCCGACGCGAAGCGCGGCAAGATTTTCACCAAGATCATCCGTGAGATCGGCGTTGCCGCGCGCGGCGGTGGAGGCGACCCCAACAACAACCCGCGGCTGCGCGTGGCGATGGACAAGGGCCTGGCCTCGAACATGTCCAAGGACGTGATCGAACGCGCCATCAAGAAGGCCACCGGTGAACTGGAAGGCGTGGAGTACGAGGAGATCCGCTACGAGGGCTATGCCCCCGGTGGCGTGGCCGTGATCGTGGACTGCCTGACCGACAACCGCGTGCGTACCGTGGCCGATGTCCGCCATGCGTTCAGCAAGTGTGGCGGCAACATGGGCACCGAAGGCTCGGTGTCCTTCATGTTCAAGCGCGTGGGCGTGCTCCACTTCGCTGCCGGCGCCAATGAAGAGGCCGTCACCGAGGCGGCCATCGAGGCCGGCGCGGACGACATCGTGGTCTATCCCGAAGATGGTGCGATCGACGTGCTCACCGCCGCCGACAGCTACCACGCGGTCAAGGACGCAATGACGGCGGCCGGGCACACCCCGGACCATGCCGAGCTCACCTTCCGCGCCGACAACGACATCAAGGTCGAGGGCGACACCGCCCTGCAGGTCAAGAAGCTGCTGGACATGCTCGAAGACCTGGACGACGTGCAGGACGTGTTCTCCAACGCCGATCTCGGCGCGGACGCCTACGCCTGACCGTGCGCCTCACCGGTCGCTTTGCGCGACCGGTGAGCGGACAATGCGGACCATGATGACTCCTGCCGTTCCCTGTTATCGCCGCCGCAGCCGTCCGTTCCGGGCCGCAGGTGGCCGTGTGCGTGTCGCATGACCCGCATTCTCGGCATCGACCCCGGTTCGCAGCGCACCGGGGTGGGCATCATTGATGTGGACGCCACCGGCAAGGTCGTGCATGTGCACCACCTGCCGCTGGTGCTGCTGGGCGCCGACGACTTCCCGCAGCGGATGAAGCTGCTGGTGGTCGGGCTGACCGCCCTGGTGGAGGAATACCGCCCGGACGAGGTCGCCATCGAGAAGGTGTTCATGGCCCGCAACCCGGACTCGGCGCTGAAGCTCGGCCAGGCACGCGGCGCAGCGATCTCGGCCGTGGTCATGCGCGACCTGCCGGTCAGCGAATACGCCGCCACCGAGATCAAGCTGGCCGTGGTCGGCCGCGGTGGCGCGGAAAAGCAACAGGTCCAACACATGGTCGGGCTTATGCTCAACCTGAAAACCAAGCTGCAGGCCGACGCCGCCGATGCGTTGGCGGTGGCCATCACCCATGCCCATGTACGGGCGACGGCGCAGCGGCTGGGCGTCAATGCACGCATGGCCTGGAGCCGGAAATGAGGAACACTGCATGATTGGTCGTCTGCGCGGGATCGTGGCCTACAAGGCGCCGCCGTGGCTGCTGGTGGATGTCAACGGCGTCGGCTTTGAGCTGGAAGCCCCGATGAGCACCTTCTACGACCTGCCCGAGCTGGGCCGCGAGGTCACCCTGTTCACCCATTACGCGCAGAAGGAAGACAGCGTTTCGCTGTACGGATTCCTGCGCGAGGGCGAGCGCCGCCTGTTCCGCGACGTGCAGAAGGTCAGCGGCATCGGCGCCAGGATCGCGCTGGCGGTCCTTTCCGGCGTCAGCGTGGACGAGTTCGCACGCATGGTGCAGGCCGGTGACATCACCGCGCTGACCCGCATCCCGGGCATCGGCAAGAAGACCGCCGAGCGCATGGTGCTCGAGCTGCGCGACCGCGCCGCCACCTTCGGCGGGGGCGGGGCGCCGATCGCCGGGGCCGCACCGGCCACCGATCCGGTCTCCGAAGCCACCGTGGCCCTGCAGCAACTGGGGTACAAACCCACCGAGGCGGCGCGCATGGCGCGCGACGCCAATGCCGACGGCGATGACGTCGCCACGGTCATCCGCAAGGCCCTGCAGGCCGCGCTGCGCTGAGCAGCCGCCTGCTTCCCCGATCCTGAACGCCTGACGTCCGCCCCGGAGCCCCATGTCCACGACCACCCCCCAGCACAGCAACGGCCAGGCCCCGCACGGCCACGCGCCGGCGGCCGGCGGCCTGGCCCTGATGATCGGCGCCATCGGCGTGGTGTTCGGCGACATCGGCACCAGCCCGCTGTACACGCTGAAAGAAGCGTTCTCGCCGCACTACGGGCTCAACAGCGACCATGACACCGTGCTGGGTGTGCTGTCGCTGGCGTTCTGGGCGCTCAATATCGTGGTCACGCTCAAGTACGTGACCATCATCATGCGGGCCGACAACGACGGCGAGGGCGGCATCATGGCCCTGATGGCGTTGACCCAGCGCACCCTGCGCCACGGTTCACGCTCGGCCTACGTGGTGGGCATCCTCGGCATCTTCGGCGCTTCGCTGTTCTTCGGCGATGGCGTGATCACCCCGGCCATTTCCGTGCTCGGTGCGGTCGAAGGCCTGGAGGTGGCCGCGCCCGGCCTGCATGCCTTCATCGTCCCGATCACCGTGGTGGTGCTGCTTGCCGTGTTCGGGGTGCAGCGTTTCGGTACCGCGCGGATCGGCAAACTGTTCGGGCCGATCACCTCGATCTGGTTCATCTCGCTGGCCGCGATCGGCATCTGGAACATCATCGATTCCCCGGAAGTGCTCAAGGCCTTCAACCCGATGTGGGCGCTGCGCTTCTTCATGGAGCACGGCTGGCATGGGGTGTTCATCCTCGGCGCGGTGGTGCTGGCGGTGACCGGTGGCGAGGCGCTGTACGCCGACATGGGGCACTTCGGCGCCAAGCCGATCCGCCATGCGTGGTACTTCTTCGTGCTGCCGTGCCTGGTGCTGAACTACCTGGGACAGGGCGCGCTGGTGCTCAACAACCCCGAAGCGGTGAAAAACCCCTTCTTCGAGGCCGTGCCGGAGTGGGCGCTGTACCCGATGATCATCCTGGCCACGATGGCGGCGGTGATCGCCTCGCAGTCGGTGATCACCGGTGCGTTCTCGGTCTCGCGCCAGGCCATGCAGCTGGGGTACATCCCGCGCATGCGCATTACCCATACCTCGCACGACACCATCGGCCAGATCTACATCCCGGGCATCAACTGGGGCATCGCGGTGATGGTGATCGGCCTGGTGCTGGCGTTCCGCAGCTCCTCCAACCTGGCCGTGGCCTACGGCATCTCGGTGTCGGCCACGATGCTCATCGATACGCTGCTGCTGGCGCTGGTCGCCCGCGCGCTGTGGCCGACCTCGCGCTACTGGATCATCCCCCTGTGCGCGGTGTTCTTCATCATCGACCTCGGCTTTGTGATCGCCAACGGCGCCAAGCTGCTGCAGGGCGCCTGGTTCCCGGTGGTGCTCGGCATCGTGCTGTTCACGATGATGCGCACCTGGCGGCGTGGCCGCGAGCTGCTGCGCGATGAGATCCGCAAGGACGGCATCCGCATCGACACCTTCCTGCCCGGGCTGATGCTGGCCCCGCCGGTACGCGTGCCGGGCACGGCCGTGTTCCTGACCGCCGACCCGTCGGTGGCGCCGCATGCGCTGATGCACAACCTCAAGCACAACAAGGTGCTGCACGAGCGCAACGTGTTCCTGCACGTGGTCACCCTGCCGGTGCCGTACGCGCCGGAAGGCCAGCGTCTGAAGATCGAGTCGGTGGGTGACGAGTTCTACCGCATCTACGTGCGCTTCGGTTTCATGGAGACCCCGGACGTGCCGCTGGCGCTGATGCGCTCGTGCGACCACGGCGGGATCTACTTCGATCCGATGGACACCACCTTCTTTGCCAGCCGCGAAACCATCGTGGCCACGGCCAACCGCGGCATGCCGATCTGGCGCGACAAGCTGTTCGCGCTGATGCATCGCAACGCAGCGCCCGCGACCGGGTTCTTCCGGATTCCGGGCAACCGGCTGGTCGAACTGGGCGCCCAGGTGGAGATCTGACGCGGCAGCGCGCAACCCGCTGCCCCGGGGAGTGCCGGCCCGGTCAGGAGCCGGCCCGCGGCCGGCATTGCCCGGGCGCGGATCGCGCTCCTTTTGCCGCATAATTGCACCATGACTGACGACCGCATCATCGGTGCCGGTGCCACCCGCGAGGATGACACCACCGACGCCAGCATCCGCCCCAAGCGCATGGCCGACTACCTCGGCCAGGCGCCTGTGCGCGAGCAGCTGTCGATCTACATCGACGCGGCCAAGGGGCGTGGCGATGCGCTCGACCACGTGCTGATCTTCGGCCCGCCCGGGCTGGGCAAGACCACCCTGAGCCACGTGATCGCCAACGAACTGGGCGTGGCGCTGCGGGTGACGTCGGGGCCGGTGATCGAAAAGGCCGGTGATCTGGCGGCGCTGCTGACCAACCTGCAGCCGCACGATGTGCTGTTCATCGACGAGATTCACCGCCTGTCGCCCGTGGTCGAGGAAGTGCTGTACCCGGCGATGGAGGATTTCCAGATCGACATCATGATCGGTGAAGGCCCTGCGGCCCGCTCGATCAAGATCGACCTGCCACCGTTCACCCTGATCGGGGCCACCACGCGGGCCGGCCTGCTGACCGCGCCGCTGCGCGACCGCTTCGGCATCGTCCACCGGCTGGAGTTCTACACGCCCGAGGAACTGACCCGGATCGTGCGCCGCTCGGCCGCCATCCTCAACATCGACTGCACCGCCGAAGGCGCAGCCGAGATCGCGCGGCGTTCGCGCGGCACCCCGCGCATCGCCAACCGGCTGTTGCGCCGGGTGCGCGACTACGCCCAGGTCAAGGCCGCCGGCCATATCGACCAGGCCGTGGCCCAGGCCGCCATGCAGATGCTGAAAGTGGACCCGGAAGGGTTCGACGACCTCGACCGGCGCCTGCTCAGGACGATGGTCGACTACTTCGACGGTGGTCCGGTGGGCATCGAGTCGCTGGCAGCGGCCCTGTCCGAAGAGCGTGGCACCCTGGAAGACGTGGTCGAGCCCTACCTGATCCAGCAGGGCTTCCTGATCCGTACCGCGCGCGGCCGCATGTGCACGCACAAGGCTTACCGGCACATGGGCCTGAAGCCGAAGAACCCCCCCGCCGACCTGTTCGCGGAGGTGCCTGATGTCGGTTAGCCCCGGGTTCAGTTGGCCGACACGCATTTACTGGGAAGATACCGATGCTGGCGGTGTGGTCTACCACGCCCGCTATGTCGCCTTCATGGAGAGGGCGCGCACTGAATGGATGCGGGCACTGGGCTTTGGGCAGGAGCGTACGCGCACCGACCACGGCCTGGTGTTCGCGGTCCGCTCGATGAGCATGGATTTCCTGAGGCCGGCGCGACTGGACGATGCGCTGGCCGTGACCGCCACGCTGGTGCAGTGCAAGCGCGCCAGCCTGGTGTTCCACCAGGCGGTGTGTCGCGGCGATGAAACGCTGCTGACCGCGCAGGTGAAGATCGCGGCACTGGACGCCACCACATTCAAACCGCGCGGCATGGACGATGCATTCCATGCGGTGCTGAAACACCACGAATTTCCAGAATCCGCACACTGAGGAACAACGGATGATCGCAATGCTCCTGGCCCTGCAGGCCACGGTGGTCGAGGCGCTGCCGCAGGAAGTCACCAGCGCCGCGTCGCAGACCGTCGCGCAAGCCGCGCATGGCGGTGGCATCAATTACCTGGACCTGATGGTCAAGGCCAGCATCCCGGTGAAGATCATCGTGCTGCTGCTGCTGGCCGGCTCGTTCATCAGCTGGGTGATCATCTTCCGCAAGGCGCGCGTGTTCAACGCCGCCAACCGCGAAGCCGATGAGTTCGAAAGCCGTTTCTGGTCCGGTGCTGACCTGGGCAAGCTGTACAGCGCTGCCACCGACCGCAACCGCAAGGTGGGGGGTCTGGAGGCCATCTTCGAAGCCGGCTTCCGCGAGTTCACCCGCCTGCGCGACAAGCGCCGGCTGGACGGCCGCGCCCAGCTCGAAGGCGCCCAGCGCGCCATGCGGACCACCTACACCCGTGAAGTGGACCAGATGGAGCGCAGCCTGGAGCTGCTCGCCAACATCGGGTCCACCGCCCCGTACGTGGGCCTGGTCGGTACGGTGTTCGGCATCATGGTGACCATGCACGACATGATCAACAGTGGCGAGCAGGCCGGTATCGCCTCGGTCGCGCCGGGCATCTCCGAAGCCCTGTTCGCCACGGCCATCGGCCTGTTCGTGGCGATCCCGGCAGTGTGGGCCTACAACCGCTTCACCACCCGCGTGGAGCGCCTGTCGGTCCGCTTCGAAACCTTCGCAGAAGAGTTCAGCTCGATCCTGCAGCGCCAGACCGCGGGCGACGAGTAAGCGCCCAGCACCAAGGACCCTGCCATGACCGCTGCCATTGGCCGCCGCAAGCGCCGAAAGCTCAAATCCGAAATCAACGTCGTGCCCTACATCGACGTGATGCTGGTGCTGCTCATCATCTTCATGGTCACCGCGCCGCTGCTCACCCTGAGCTTCGATGTGGACCTGCCCAACTCCCAGGCCAAGGCCCTGGAGAGCAAGCAGGACCCGGTCGTGGTCTCGGTGCGCCTGGACGGCCAGCTCACGCTGAAGCTGCCTGACGCCAAGGAGCCGGCCGTGATGGAGGCGGCCGAACTGCAGGCGCGCCTCGGCGCCCTGTCGGCGCAGGACAAAAACCTGCGCGTGATCGTCGCCGCCGACCGCGCCGTGGCCTATGAAAAGGTCGTTGCGGCGATGGACGTGATCAAGCGCGCCAATGTCGAAAAGGTGGGTCTGGCGACCGATGCACGCTGAAGCCCTGCCACCGCAGCGCCAGCCCGAGGAAAAGTGGGGTCTGCCGATCGCGCTGGCGTTGGCCGTGCACCTGCTGCTGGCGCTGGTGTTCATCGCCGCCTGGCTGTGGTCGCCCCAGCGCAGCACCGAGGCTGCCGCCGGCGACCCGGCGATCGAGGCGAGCCTGCAGTTGTCGGCCGCCGAGGCCTCCGCTGCACGGCAGGCGCTGCGCGCCTCCGAATCGCTGCCTGCGCTGCCCGAGCCGGTTGCCCAGCCCGAGCCCATTCCCGAAGACACCGTGCCGCCGCCGCAGCCGCTGCCCGAGCCGCGTCCGCAGGACGCGCCGACCCCGCAGCAGCAACAGGCCCAGGAGCGCGTGGCCCAGCCGGACAAGATCGACCAGGAAGCGGTCAACGCCCTGGCGGTGTCGGCCGAGAAGGCCAGGCAGGAGCAGGAGGCCAAGCGCCGCCAGGAACAGATCGACCTGACCGAACGCAAGCGGCAGGAGCAGGCCGAGCAGAAGCTGCGGCTGGCAAAGCAGCAGGAAGAGGCCGACCGGAAGAAGAAGCTGGCCGAGCAGGAGCAGAAGGCCAATGACGCCAAGGCCGACGCCGAGCGCGACAGGAAGCTGGCCGAGATCCGCGCCAAGCGTGCGCAGGCCGAGAAGGAAGCCAAGCTGGCCGAGCAGAAGCTGCGCCAGGTCACCGCCGCGCGCGCGGCCAGCGCGGCCGCCTCGACCGCCGGCGCTACCGGGGCTGCCCAGCCGGCAGCCGGTGCGGGTGGTACCAGTGACGACCTGCGGGCCAAATACGCCGCCGCCATCCAGGCCAAGGTCACCGAGACCTGGATCCGTCCGCCGAGCGTGTCGCCGGGGCAGGGCTGCCGTATCGCGATCGTGCAGTTGCCGGGTGGCCGGGTGATGTCGGCGACCGTGGTGCCGCCATGCCCGTACGATGACGGCGCCAAACGCTCGCTGGAGGCGGCCGTGCTGAACGCCCAGCCGTTGCCCTACCGCGGCTTCGAAACCGTTTTCGCGCGCGAACTCACCCTGAACTTCCGGCCGGAATGAGTGCCTGGGGCGCCCGTATCGTTAACGCGATGTGAGAGCGCCCCGGTTCGACACTCGGATTTCACGTGTGGTTGGTTCATGATTGCGAAACCGTTCAACCCGGTTCTGTTATCCCTCGTTGTGGTTTCCCGACTGAGCATTCCATGAAGATGATGTCTCGTTTACTGGTCGCGTGCGCGGCCCTGTTGCTCCCGTTTGCTGCCCTGGCGCAGCAGAAGGGCCTTGAAATCGACATCATCGGCGGCCGTGTCTCGGCCACGCCGATCACGGTGGTGCCGATGCCCTACCAGGGCTCCGCCGCCGCACCGGCCACCGATGTCGCTGCCGTGGTCCGCGCCGACCTGGACCGTTCCGGCCAGTTCAGCACCCTGCCTGACGCGCAGATCGTCGAGAAGCCGACCCGCGGCAGCGAGATCCAGTTCCCCACCTGGCGCGCGCTGAAGCAGAACTACATCGTGGTCGGCCGCGTCATGGACGCCGGCGCCGGCGCCTACCGCGTCGAGTACGAGCTGTATGACGTGCCCAAGGGCGAGCGCCTGCTCGGCCTGGCGATGACCGCCCGCGGCACCGCCATGCGCGATGTCGCCCACCAGATGGCCGATGCCATCTACGAGAAGATCACCGGTGTCCGCGGCGCCTTCTGGACCCGCATCGCCTATGTCACCGCCAGCGGCAAGGGCGATGCCATGCGTTACGCCCTGATGGTGGCCGACTCGGACGGCTTCAACCCGCAGACCATCGTGCGTTCGGCCGAGCCGCTGCTCTCGCCGACCTGGAGCCCGGATGGCAGCCGGCTGGCCTATGTCAGCTTCGAGCGCGGCAATTCGGCCATCTACATCCAGAACATCGCCACCGGCGCCCGTGAACTGGTCACCAGCTTCCGCGGCATCAACAGCGCCCCCTCGTTCTCCCCGGACGGGCGTCGCCTGGCCCTGTCCCTGTCGCGCAGCGGCAACCCGGAAATCTACGTGATGGACCTGGGCAGCAAGCAGCTGACCCAGTTGACCAACCACTTCGCCATCGACACCGAGCCGACCTGGAGCCCGGATGGCAGCAGCGTCTACTTCACCTCCGACCGTGGCGGCCGCCCGCAGATCTACCAGGTCCCGGCCAGCGGCGGCAGCGCCTCGCGCGTGACCTTCCAGGGCAACTACAACGCCACCCCGAGCCTGTCCTACGACGGCAAGAAGCTGGTGGTGGCCCAGGGCAGCGGCAATACCTACAAGATCGCGCTGATGGACAGCAGCCTGGGCTCGGCGCGCTGGAGCACGCTGTCGCCGGGGTCGCTGGACGAATCGCCGAGCTTTGCGCCCAACGCAAGCATGGTGTTGTATGCCGCCCGTGAGGGTGGCCGAGGTGTGTTGTATGCCGTGTCGGCCGATGCGCGCGTGCGCCAGCGGCTGGTTCTGGCCGACGGTGACGTCCGCGAGCCGTCGTGGTCGCCATACCGTACAAAGCGCTAACAGAGTGTTAAGATTCGCCGTATTCATCCCTCATCCGGCTTTAGGAGCCTCAAAGGTATCGCCATGAACAAGTCCACCCGTGTTCTGCTTGTCTCCCTGTTGTCCGTGGCCGTCCTGGCCGGTTGCTCCAAGAAGGTGAAGGAAGCGCCGGAAGCTCCGGTCGATACCGGCACCTCGACCACCCAGCCGACCGGTCCGTCGACCTCGGGCCTGTACGGTCCGGGCGATCTGGATACCGATTCCTGCCTGCGCCAGCGCGTGGTGTACTTCGATCTGGACCAGGACAGCCTGAAGCCGGAGTTCCAGGCCATCATGGCCTGCCACGCCAAGTACCTGCGTGACCGTCCGTCCTCGCGCATCACCCTGCAGGGCCACGCCGACGAGCGCGGTTCGCGTGCCTACAACCAGGCCCTGGGCGAGCGTCGTGGCAATGGCGTCTCCTCGGCGCTGCAGGCCAACGGTGGCTCGGCGTCGCAGCTGACCGTCGTGTCCTACGGTGAAGAGCGTCCGGTCTGCACCGAGACCAACGAGTCCTGCTGGTCGCAGAACCGTCGCGTCGAAATCGTCTACACCGCTCAGTAATAGATGCGCCTTCGATTCATATCGATGATCGTTGCGGCAGCCCTCGTGGCTGCCGCACCGGCCTACGCGCAACGTCAGAGTCTGGCCGACCGCGTGGGGTCGCTTGAGCAGCAGGTGCTCAACAACCAGTCCAACACGGACATGCTCAACCAGCTCAATCAGCTCCGCACGCAGGTGCAGGCGCTGCAGTCGCAGGTGGAGCAGTTGCAGCACGAGAACGCCCAGCTCAAGCAGACCAGCCAGGACCAGTATCTGGATCTTGACGGGCGGCTGAACCGGCTGGAAGGCGGCACTCCGCCGGCCCTGCCTGCCGCGCCTGCTGCGAAGGCCCCCGTGGCCCCCCCGAAACCGGCAACGGCCGCTTCCGAGCGGCCGCCTTCCGTGCACGGCGATCCTGGCAGCCTGTCGGCCAGCGGCGACGAACGCACCGCCTACAACGTCGCCTTCGACGCCCTCAAGGCTGGCAAGTACGACGATTCCGCGCAGCTCTTCCTGAGCTTCCTGGAGCTGTACCCCAACGGCGTGTATACCCCCAATGCCTTGTACTGGCTGGGCGAGAGCTACTACGCCACCCGCAATTTCCCGCTGGCCGAGGCGCAGTTCCGCGACCTCGTCTCGCGCTACCCGACCCACGACAAGGCGTCCGGTGGCATGCTCAAGATCGGCCTGTCGCAGTATGGCGAAGGCAAAACCGACGCCGCCCAGGCCACCCTGGAGCAGGTCGTCAGCACCTACCCGGGCTCGGATGCCGCGCGCACCGCGCAGGACCGCCTGCAGTCGATCCGGCTGGGCCAGCAGATCCGCTGAGACCCCGCCGGCCCAGGCCGGTATACTTGGCTGTTGGGCGACCACCAGCGCGGTCGTCACCTGTAGGGCCGGGCCATGCCCGGCCGTCGTCGTTTCCGCAGCCGTAGTCCCAGAACACCTCATGACCGCATCCCTGTCCGCCGCCGCCGCGCTCCCCAGCGAGATCGTGCAATCGCCCCTGCCGCGCCTGAAGATCACCGAGATCTTCACCTCGTTGCAGGGCGAAGCCGATACTGCCGGCTGGCCGACCGTGTTCGTCCGGCTGACCGGTTGCCCGCTCAGGTGCACCTACTGCGACACCGCATACGCCTTCCACGGCGGCACCTGGTGGGACATCGATGCGATCGTGGCCGAGGTGGTGGCGCAGGGCGTCCACCACGTCTGCGTGACCGGCGGCGAGCCGCTGGCGCAGAAGCGCTGCCTGGTGCTGCTTGAAAAGCTCTGCGATGCCGGCCTGGATGTCTCGCTGGAAACCTCCGGTGCGCTGGACGTCAGCGCGGTGGACCCGCGCGTCTCGCGCGTGGTTGACCTCAAGACCCCCGGCTCGGGTGAAATGGCCCGCAACCGGCTGGAGAACCTGCCGCTGCTGACCCGCCGCGACCAGATCAAGTTCGTGCTGTGCAGCCGCGAGGACTACGAGTGGGCACGCGACATGGTCGCCGGGCACCGGCTCAACGAGCGCAGCATGGTGCTGTTCTCGCCGAGCAAGAGCCAGCTGAGCCCGCGCGAACTGGCCGACTGGATCGTCGAGGACCGCCTGCCGGTGCGCTTCCAGATGCAGCTTCACAAGCTCCTCTGGGACGACGCGCCCGGGCGATGACCGGCTGCCGGGCGGGCCCGGCCGCTCTTACTGATTCATTCCGGCGCGGGACAGCGTGCTGGCTTTCCCGCAACCTACCGGAAACACCCCCATGAAGAATGCAGTTGTCCTCCTGTCCGGCGGCATGGATTCGGCCGCCGTCGTCGCCATCGCCCGTGAGCAGGGTTTCGCCGTCCATGCGCTGAGCGTGCGCTACGGCCAGCGCCACACCTCCGAACTCGATGCCGCCGCCGCGGTGGCCACGGCGCTCGGCGCCGTCGCCCACAAGACCGTCAACGTCGACCTGCGCAGCATCGGCGGTTCGGCGCTGACCGACGATATCGACGTGCCCGAGGCGGGCGGCGAGGGCATCCCCGTCACCTACGTGCCGGCGCGCAACACCATCATGCTGTCCGTCGCCCTGGGCTGGGCCGAAGTGCTGGGCGCCAACGACATCTTCTGCGGCGTCAACGCCGTGGACTACTCCGGCTACCCGGACTGCCGCCCCGAATTCATCGCGGCCTTCCAGACTCTGGCCAACCTGGCCACCAAGGCCGGCGTGGAAGGGGCGGGCATCCAGGTCCACGCCCCGCTGCAGTTCCTGAGCAAGGCCGACATCGTGCGTGAAGGCGTGCGCCTGGGCGTGGACTTCGGCCTGACCGTGTCCTGCTACAACGCCGACGACAGCGGCGCGGCCTGTGGCCACTGCGATGCCTGCCGCCTGCGCGCGCAGGGCTTCGCCGATGCGGGCGTGGCCGATCCCACCCGTTACGCCTGATCGCCACACGGGTACGCCTGCGCGCCAAGATAGGTTAGAATGCGCACCCCCGGCAGCGATGTCGGGGCATGCAATGGGCCGTTAGCTCAGTCGGTAGAGCAGAAGACTTTTAATCTTTTGGTCGATGGTTCGAATCCATCACGGCCCACCACTGCATCGATGAACGAAGGCGCCTGCGAGGGCGCCTTTTTTCGTTGCGCCACGTTGCGGCCCGCCAGCATTTCACGCACTCTTTCTGCTTCATTGAAGGCAGGGACAGCGCATGATGCAGGGAACGCACACCACGGCGGCGGCAACCAACGGAGCAGCTGCTGCACGCAGCGGGATCGCGGCCGGGTGGCGCCGCGCAGCCGGGGGCGCTCTGCTGCTTGCCGCGCTGGGCATCGCAACCGTGCAGGCAGAGCCGGACGCCGGGCTGACGATCGAGTACTACGACGTGCAGGGAACCACGCTCGAGCAACTGCGCGAGTCGCTGCGCACCCTCGGACCGGTGGATGACGATGGCGAACGCCACCACGGCCAGGTGCGCTGGAACCTGCAGTGGCGCTACAACTACAGCACCGATCGCGGTGGCTGCCGGCTGACCGGATTCACCGTCCAGCGCAGCACCACCATGCAGTTGCCGCGCTGGGTGGATGTGGATCGCGTGTCACCGGCGCTGCGCAGTGATTGGGAGCGGTACAGCCGCGCGCTGCGCCTGCATGAGGATGGCCACGTGGAGACCGGTGCGCTGGCGGCGGCCGAGATCGAACGTCGTACGGCGGCGGTCAAGCGCAGTCCCACCTGCGCGGCACTGACCGCCACGCTGGATGAGATCGGCAAGGCCGTGATCCAGGAATTCAAGGCGCGCGATGTCGAGTACGACGCGACGACCGGGCATGGCGCCACGCAGGACGCGCAGATCTGAAGAACACGCGATGAGCTCCCGCTCAACGCGACCGCCGGTCACACCGCGATCAGCCGGCGTGAACGCGATCCCGTCAGTATCGCGCCAGATCGAGATCGATCACGTCGAGCACCCGTTGCGCACGGGCGCGTGCCGACTCCCCGGCACGCGCGCCCACCGCAAGATCCGGCACGATGCCGGCGACCTCGTCGCTGCCATCGGCACGCAGCCGCACACAGTTGGGAATGCGCACGCGCAGATGGCTGTTGGGCAGTTCGGCGGGTGACTCCGCGCTCATGAACCCGCAGCCGTAGCCGCCGCTGCGGGTGCCGACAACACGCGCGATGCCGTTGTCCTGCAAGCGGGCCGCGAACATCTCCGCCGAGGACGAGGTTTTGCCGTCGATCAGCAGATAGACCGGGCCGTGCCAGGCACCGCGGTGCGCACGCACGTCCTGCGCCCAGTCCAGGCGGTGGGCGATGAGGAAGTCGTCGAGCCGATCCACGGCCGGGTCGGCCAGCGGGCCGCCAGACGTCCCTGCCGCGACCAGGCGCCGGCAGCGCTGCGCCGACCAGTCCTGTTGGGTCTGCCAGACCCACGACAGGTCGCAGGCAGGGGACTGTGCGGCACGCAGCGCGGCCGCAAACGCCGTGCGCTGCTGCGTCAGCATCGGGCGGGCGCGGGCATCGGGGTGGTGGCGGGTCAGCGCGTCGTCGAGTCGCTCGAACTGTTCCTGCAGATAGTCGACGCCGGTGCCGGACGCGCTCATCTGCAACGTGGCCGAGCGCACCGGCTGATCGGTGAACAGGCGGGCGAGGGTATCGCCGCTGTCGTCGCCACCGGGGTTGGTGCCGACGTCCACCAGCACCGCGTCCACCGCCTGCTGCCGGAAACGACGCAGCGTGGCGGCGATCTCCGCGACCCAGGCCTCCTGCAGCGTGGCCCGCATCGTGCGCACCCCATCGGCGTGGCGCAGCTGCGGCCACAGCCGATGGCACAGGCCGGGATAGCGCAGCGCATCGAACTCGTGCAGGCGCAGCAGGCCGACGCTGCCTCCGTGGGCAAGGGTGATCACGCCGCTGCGCAGGGCCGGGTCGGCGCTGCCGCCGTCGGCGTGGTACGCCGGCAGCGTCTGCAGCGGCAGGCTGTAGTCCTGGCGGCCTTCTTCGATCACGCCCAGCACCGCGCAGCCGGTGGCCGCGTCGAGGGCGCGCGGGTCCACCGCGGTGGGCATCGGCCCGGGTGCATCGGTTGATTGGCGGTCGAGCAGGGCCAGATGCCCATCATGGAAACCGGCCAGGAACGTGCGCAGTGCCTGTTCCGCTTCGGCATCGTCGTGCGCCTCGTCCAGTGCGCGGGTGGCGGCACGTGCCAGGGCCGGCAGGTCCACACCGCTCTGCGGCGACGCCATCCAGGCCAGGTGGGCGTAGTCGTCCTGCAGCGTCTGCGTCAGCGCGGCCAGATCGGCGCGCCAGGCGGCGCGGTCCACCTCGGTGGCGGCGTGGACAGGTGCCGTTGCCAGCACCCCGAGCAGTGCGCCGGTGAGCGCCATCCGTAGCGTGCGTGGTGTCATCCGTGATCTCCGCGGGTGCGGCGCGCCGTTGCGCCGGTGTCTGCATGGAACCTGCACGATGCTAGCAAACAACAGCGCCCTCACACCCCCGTTCCGCAACCGCGCGCATGATCAGGCCGTACCCCTGAAGTCGGGATCGACGATCCCACGGAGCGGTGCCATGAAGACCATCAACACCGGCCCGCGCGTCCGCGCGCTCAACCAGATCATCGGCGTGGCCCGTGACGGGCACGACCTGTATGCGCGCGGCGTAGCGGACATGCAGGACAGTGACCCGGACCTGAGCGCGCTGCTGATGCGCATGGCGGAGTCGAGCGCCAGGGTAGTGGACCGCGTGAGTGGACTGGTACGCAGGGAAGGCGGCCGGCCAGTCCGACACGGCACGATCATCGGCCATGTGCGCGGGTATTTCGGGTGGCTGGGTACGGTGCTGGGCGATGCCGGCATCCAGTATCTGAGCGAAGGCCAAGCCAGCGAGGCCCGGCTGATCCGGGTCATGGAAGCGGCGGTACGCCACGGTGACCTTGGTGAGGACACGTGCGGGACGCTGGACGCGATGCTGCGCGACACACGCCTGTGCCACGACGACATGCGCGGGCGGCTGGACACCATGCGCGCGCGCGATCCCTGAGGAAGCGTCGGACCTCTCATGCAACAGTACCAGCGGCACGCAAGGCGTGCCCGCCACGGAGTGGGTCAATGATGATCGTACTGAAGGATTCGACGGGCAGGCGCCTGCGTCTGGGCGAGGGGTGTCTGCTGGAAGACGGCGTACTGTTCCACCGTCGCACGATGCTGGTGGCGGTTGGCGATGGCCTCCGCCTGGCACCCGGCGTGCTTGACGTGATCAACGCGTCGGTCGCCGGCAGCGCGTGGTTGTCGATGGAACAGGAAGGCAACCTGGCCGCCCGGCCATTGCGCTGGGAAACGCTGCATGTATCGAGCTGAGTCCCCGCGCCGTTGCAACCCCTTACACCCGTGAGGCTGCGCGGACGCGCAGCCCCACCGAATCTATGCAACGCCGCCGCTGTTACTTCTGCTGCGGCGAACGTGTGCTGTCTTTGTTGTCCTGCTGCTGCTTCTGCTGCTTGGCCAACGCGTCCTTGCGCTCCTGCTCCTTCTGCTGGTCGGTCTGGGCAGCGGCATTCTTCTGGACGTTGTTTTCGTTGTTCTGCATGGTGGACATGGTGTTACTCCAATACGACGTGATGTCGCAGGAGCCATACTGGACCGGGTGCCGTTACGCAGCGGTCGCACGCACATGAGGGTAGGGTTAGTGCCCGTTCCCGTGCGTGGAACCATTCAGATGAACAGGTCGATCACGTCAATCAGCGTGTCAGTGCTGTCGTGTTCGTGCTGGCGCTCGTAGTGGTGCTGGTCGCGCGCGTCGAGCTGCTCATCGTCGATCAGGCCGCTGAAGTACACCATGCCGACAAGCAGTACCACCGGCGATGCCAGCAGCGACAGCAGCAGCTGGAACAGCCCGAGCAGCACGCCGCCCTTGAACATCGTCGCGATGGCGAGCACGCCGCCGCAAAGGCCGAGCGCGATCCCCAGCAACAACCCGGCCCAGCCCCACGGCAGCAGGAAACTCAGCCATGACAACAGCAGGACCAGCCATGCCACGCGCGCGCGCCGGCTTGGCGGCGGTGTCCTGGCAGAAGACGCGGAGGCGGACGCAGAGGAAGGCGCGGGGGAAGTGCTGGCGGTCGACATGCAGGGTCCTTCTTGCAAGAGGGCTACATCCTACCGTCCGCGCGCCGTACGCGCAGCGGCGTGCACCTGCCCTCAACGCGGAGGTGGCGATACTGCGGGCGATACCCGTTGCGCGCCGGTGCGCGCAGAATACGTGCCTGTCCGTTGTCGTACCGCTGGAGGTTGCATGAACCGTATCGTCCTTTCCGTTGCCGTGGCGCTGGTTGTGGCGGGCTGCTCGCGCAGTCCCGAACCGGCCGACCCTGCGTCCGCCACGCCCGCGCCTGCCGCGCGCACTGCTCCGGTCCCACTGCCGGCAGCACCGTCGGATACGGCCACGTCCTCCCCGTCGTTCGATTGCACCAGGGCCACCTCCGACGCGGAGAAGTGGGTGTGTACCGATGAGGGACTGGCCGCACTGGACCGTCAGTTGGCTGCACGGTACAAGCGCGCGCAGACCGCGCCGGACGAAGTGGATATCGCGGCCGAGCAGCGGGGCTGGATCAAGGGGCGCGATGCGTGCACCCGCGCCGTGGACCCGCGCCAATGTCTGCGCGAGGCCTACCAGACGCGTCTTGTGGAGCTGACCGTCAGCGGCGGCGGCGTCCCCGCGAGCGCAACCGGCACCTATCGCTGCGACGATGCCGACAAACCGCTGAAGGTCGTGTTCTACAACGACATCGACCCGGCAGCGGCGATCGTGACCCTGGGCACCGACCAGGCCATCGTGTTCCCGATCGAAAGCGCCAGCGGCAGCCGCTACGGCCGCGAAGGCGTGGCGTTCTGGGAACACCAGGGCGAGGCGACGCTGGACTTCTACGGCACCGCGTTGCGCTGCACGGCGGACCGCTGACGGCGTCGAGGATCAGCGTACGCGTCGGTAGCGCACCTCGTTCTGGCGATCGCCCACCTCCGTAGTGACAAAGCCGTCGCGGCTCTGGCTGATGTCGAACACGCTGTCGCCGACATTCAGCCGGCCGCCGTTGACCCAGCCGGACAGGGTCTGGCCGCGCGCCTGCGCGGACATGCGGCCGTCGCCGTCGATGCGCATGCGGATATCGGTACCGTACATGGCGTTGTAGCCCTCGAACTCCCCGATCATCCAGGACGGCACATACGATGTGTGCCGGGCGCCCTGGTAGCGGGTGTCGTCGTAGCGGTCGTCGGATGTCTTGTTGGCGTTGTGGACCATCGCGCCCAGGATGGCCGCGCCGATCAGCACGCCGGCGGCCACCTTGGCGTCGTGGTTGTCATCGTTGTCCCGGTCGTGGCGCGAGCCGCTTCCCTGCACGCGGAAGGTGGCCCGGCAGCCGTCGTCCACCCACACCTCGCGGCGGTCGTAGTCCCAGCTGCGGCCTTGGCGGCAGTCCGCGCCGGACAGCTGCCGGTCCAGGCTGACATGGCCGGCGTACGGCAGGGAGCAGGCGTGATACCGGTTGTCGCGGCTTTCGCAGGTGACGACATCATCGGCCCGCGCATCGGCGAGGCCGGCGAGCAGCAGCAGGGGGGCACTCCAGAGAAGACGGGTCTGCATGGCACGTGTCCGTGGCCCACGGGCGGGCCCTGTGGATCGAACGATGCCAGTCGCGGATGAAAAATGGATGAAGGCGCGTGCCTGCGCCGCTCAGGCCGCGCGGCCGGTTTCCATGACACCGAAACAGGTGCGGATGGCATCGAGCAGCTCGCTCATCGAGTACGGCTTGGGCAGGAAATGGATGCCCTCGCGCAGGCGCCCGGTCACCTCGGCCGGGTCGAGTCCGGAGGTGACCAGCACCGGCAGACCCGGGTGATGGGTGCGGATGCAGTGGGCGGCGTCGATTCCGTTGAGCTCGCCCAGGCACACGTCGGTAAACACCAGGTCGAACCGCTCACCCGCGCGCAGCAATCCCAGCGCTGCCTCGGCCGTGCTCACCGCCGTCACCTCGCAGGCCTGGCTCTCCAGCGCGAGCCGGCTGAGCTCGCGGGTATCTTCGGTGTCTTCGATCAGCAGTACGCGCGGGATGACGTGGCGCTTGGACAGCAACATGACGCGGAATTCCTGGGGTCGGCCGGAAACGGCGCGCAAGTATGGGGCGGCGAAGGTTAGCGGGTCGTGCAGGCGGCCCGGCGGGTGCGATGCCGATGCAGCAGATACACGCCGGCGACGGCCAGCAGCGCGGCCGACAGCCGCAGGCTGTTGCCCTGCCAGCCGATGGCGGTGGCATCGTTTACCTGCATGACGTTCCAGGCCATGTTCAGCGACACGTGCAGCACCACGGCGCTCCACAGCGTGTTGCGGTCCAGGCGGCACAGCACGGCGAACACGACGCCGCCGATGCCCGTCATTGCAAACACGCGTAGTGCCATGCCGCCGCCACCACCAAAGGACCACCAGTGGATGGCGCCGAAGATGACCGCCTGTACCAGAGCCGCTGGCCACCAGGGCCAGCCCTGATGGCGGTGGGCGAACAGGAAGCCGAAGCCGCGGAAGATGATCTCCTCGGCCAGTGGAAACAGCAGTGCGAGCATCACCAGCGGCAGCAGGCTCGCCTCTGCGCTGATGCCGCCCAGCCACCACAGGCCAAGCCAGCACGGCAAGGTGGCCAGCAGCACGATGGCCGGACCCTGCCAGCCGCTGCCGCCCAGCCCCAGGGCATGCCGGAGGGGCAGGCCGGGACGCAGCCAGGCCGCAACGGCAAGGACCAGCAGCACGCCCAGTCCGTTGTCGACGATGGCGCCGCCGAAGGGAATGGGCAGGCCGGGAATCGGCACGCCGGCCCAGCCGGCAAGATCACGCAGGTTGATCGACACCAGCAGGGTGATGACGATCAGGCTGGCGCTGAGCCAGCGGGGACCGGGGTGGGGGGCGGACATGGCCGGATTCCTTGGCGTGTGGTGCGCGCAGTGTGCGGCGCTGGCAACGCGCAATCATGGGGCAGAGGTCGGGGGGCCGTTGGTCATGCGGCGTTGCGCCGGACTCAGCCACGGCAGGGTAGAGTCGGGGTTTGATCGATGGAGTGGCGACGATGCAATGCCCCGTATGCAAGACCCAGGCGCTGGTGATGTCCGAGCGCCAGGGCATCGAGATCGACTACTGCCCGCAGTGCCGTGGCGTCTGGTTGGACCGTGGCGAACTGGACAAGATCATCGAACGCTCGGTGGGCGGCGCCGCGCCGGCACCGGTACGTTCGGCCGCGCCTCCGCCGCCTCCGGCGGTGCAGCATCGCGATACGCGTCATCTGGGCCAGCAGTACGGCGACCAGCAGGGCTATCGCAAGAAGAAGAAGGAGAGCTTCCTGTCGGACCTGTTCGACTTCTGAGCCGGACCGGCTGCGCCGGTCTCAGGGCCGGCGCAGTATGAACTCCAGGTCGCGGCTGTCGCCGACCACGAAGTCGTACTGGCCGACCGGCACGCAGCCGTAGCGCGCATAGAAGCGCTGCGCACCGTGGTTTTCCGACCACACGCCCACCCACAGGGTGCGGCGTGCGGGCTGGTCCAGCCAGGTGAGGAACGCGTCCATCAGGCGCGCGCCATGACCACCGCTCTGGTGGCGTGCCAGCACATACAGGCGCTTCAGCTCGATATCGCCCGGGCGCGCATCGGCATGGGGCAATCCGTTCGGGCCGGCTGCCAGATAGCCCACCGCGCGCCCGTCCTCTTCCAGCAGCCACACCGCGCTGTGCGGATCCTCCAGCTCGCGGCGCTGCGGTGCCGGGCTGTAGTGCGCCTGCAGGAACGCGTGAAGATCGTCCGGCGGATACGAATCGCCGAAGGTTTCGTTGTAGGTCGCGATGGCGATGGCCGAGAGGGCGTCGGCATCGGCCACGGTGGCGCGGCGGATATGCAGGGACATGGGAGCGCGGATGGGGAAACGGTGCGGCAGCTTACGGCATCCCGGGCATGCCCCGGGCGCACGCGGCGCCCGGGATGCATGCTGGCCTAGAACCAGACCCGCACGCCGGCGACCCAGCGGGTGTCGCGCGCGTCTTCGCCGGCGGCCGCGTGATAGTCGGCGGTGTCGCCGAACAGGCGCTCGTGACTGATGCCGATGTACGGGGCGAAGCGGCGGCTGAACTCGTAGCGCAGGCGCAGGCCGGCCTCGACCTTGTTCAGGCCGGCACCGGTGCCGTATTCGGGTTCATCCTTGGCCGAGAACGTGGCCTCCACCAGCGGCTGCAGGATCAACCGGTTGGTCAGCAGCAGCTCGTATTCCACTTCGACCGTGGCTGCGACCTGGCCGCCTTCGCCGACGTAGGCGGTGGCGGAGGTTTCGAACTTGTACGGCGCCAGGCCCTGGATGCCGATGGCCGCCCAGGTGCGCGAATCGGCAGGACGGATGTCCTGCTTCACCCCGACCAGGACGTCCCACCACGGCGACACGCTGCGGCCGTACAGCAGCTCCAGGTCCGACGATCCGGTGCGGCCATCGCTGCGTTCGCCTTCACTGCGCAGCCAGAGGCGGTTGATGTTGCCGCCGATCCAGCCGCTGGCCTCCCAGGCCTGGCCATTGCCGTGTTTGCCGTCCCACTGCTCCAGGCGGTTGATCAGCACCATGCTGTGGATCTCCGGCGCGTGTTCCATCGCGTCGTGGTCGATCGGCGGAAACGCGGCGATGCGATCGGCCTCGGTGACGGCGGGAATCGGCTCCAGCGGTTCCCGCGGCGCGGGTGCTGCGTGACCCATCGCCGCATGGTCCATCCGGGTGTGGTCCATGCCGTCATGGTCGGGGTTGGAGGTCGTCCCGGCGGTGGCGGGTGGCGACGTGTCCGCCGCCACGGTGGCATGCGCATGCGACTGCGCCCAGGCGGGCGCTGACAGGGTGGCCAGCAGCGCCGCCGTCAGCAGGCGGGGCGCGTGAGCGGTGAGCGTGCTCATTCTTCAATCCTCACTTCGCGCATCATGCCCGCTTCCATGTGGTAGAGCAGATGGCAGTGGTACGCCCAGCGGCCCAGTGCGTCCGCGCGCACGCGGTAGGTGCGGCGCGTGCCGGGAGGCATGTCGATGGTGTGCTTGCGCAGGTGGAAGTCGCCGTCGGCGTTTTCCAGGTCGCTCCACACGCCGTGCAGGTGGATGGGGTGCTGCATCATCGTGTCGTTGACCAGCACGATGCGCATGCGCTCGCCGTAGTTCAGGCGCAGCGGTTCCGCGCTGGCGAAGGGAATGCCGTCGAAGGACCAGCTGAACTTTTCCATGTGCCCGGTGAGGTGCAGCTCGACCTCGCGGCCGGGATCGCGCCCATCCGGATCGTCGAACAGGCTGCGCATCGCGCCGTAGGTAAGCACCTGGCGGCCGTTGTCGCGCAATCCGATGCCGGGATCGTCGAGCTTGGGCTCGGTGGCCATGCTCTGCATGTCGATCAGCGGATTGCCCGTCTCGCTCGGCGCGTGGCGCGGCGCCTTGTCGTTGCCGCCGTGCGCGGCGTGGCCCATGCTGGCGCCGCAGCCGCCTTCCATGCCCTTCATGTCGTGGCCCATGCCGCTCATGTCGTGGCCCATGTCGGACATGGTCAGCAGCGGGCGTGGGTCGCGCGCGGGAATGGGGGCCTGCAGGCCGTGGCGTACTGCCAGCGTGCCGGCGGCATAACCGGTGCGGCCCATGTCCTGGCAGAACAGGGTGTAGGCATCCTGGCCGCCGGGTTCGACGATGACATCGAAGGTTTCCGCTGGTGCGATGCGGAATTCATCGATGGTGACCGGATGGATGTATTGCCCGTCGGCGGCGACCACGGTCATCTTCAGGCCGGGAATGCGCACATCGAAGTAGGTCATCGAGCCGCCGTTGATGAAACGCAGCAGCACCTTCTCGCCACTGCGGAACAGCCCGGTCCAGTTGCCGGCCGGCGTGGTGCCGTTGAGCAGGTAGGTATAGGTATGCGCGTTGATGTCGGAGATGTCGGTGGGGGTCATCCGCATCCGGCCCCACATGCCGCGGTCGGCGGTGGCCGCGGCCCAGCCGTCGCGGCGCACGTCGCGCAGGAAGTCGGGCAGGGTGCGCTTGTAGTAGTTGTCGTACTCGGCGAGCTTCTTCATGCGCCGGAACAGCGCACCCGGGTCCATGTCGGTCCAGTCCGAGAGCATGATCACGTGTTCGCGGTCGTAGCGGTACGGCGCCGGCTGCAGCGGGTCGATGATCAGTGCGCCGTACAGGCCGGCCTGTTCCTGGAACATCGAATGGCTGTGGTACCAGTACGTGCCGGACTGCTTGAGGGTGAACCGGTACTGGTAGGCCTCGCCCGGCGCGATGCCGTTGAAGCTCAGGCCTGGCACACCGTCCATGTTGGCTGGCAGCAGGATGCCGTGCCAATGGATGGACGTGGGGTGGCCCTGCAGCGCATTGGCCACGCGGACCGCGACGGTATCGCCTTCGCGCCAGCGCAGGATGGGCGCCGGCAGGCTGCCGTTGACGGTGATTGCCGGGCGGGTACGGCCGGTGAAGTTGGCGAGCGACTCGCCGATGCTCAACTGGAACGCCTGGCCGCTGAGTACCTGCGGGGCGGCAGCGAGCGCGGGACCGGCGGCGGCGAACGCGCGCGGGCTGAGGCCGGTGGCGGCCAGGCCGGCGGCGACGCCTCCGGCGGCCAGCCCCTGGACGAACAGGCGGCGCGACGGCATGGGCAGCGTGCCCGGGCCGGGTTGGGTTGGGAAAGACATTGCAGCTCCGAATCGGATCCAATGGCACGCGCAGGTGCCGATACGCCAACCGCGCACGCAGCGCGGGGCATCGCGTCAGTCGGGCGCTCGCGGGGAGCGCGGGATCAGGCGATCGGAGGGCGGGTGATGCGGTCCAGCGGCAGGCTGGGCAGCCCGGCGCGGATCGGCGGCAGCGGTGCCTGCGCGGGCGGGGGCGGTGTGGCGATCCAGGCGATCTGTACGGCCAGGCTGGGTTGCTGTGCGCAGGTGCGCAGGCAATCCTTGATCTTGCAGGGATCGCCCTGCTGCGGTGCCTGGGCGTGGTCGAGCACCGCCGACGGCGGCGGCGCGGTCACGGCGTCGTGGCCGTGGCAGGGCGGCGCGGGAGCGGTGACGGCAGCATCCACCGGGTGCGCCATTGCCAGCGCCATCGGCCCGGCCAAGGCGGCGTTCAACCCGTTGAGCAACAGGCTGAGCATCAGGATCAGGCGCAGGAGCAGGCCACCGGCGGTCATGGGCGCCACCTTACCGCCAACGCGGCGACGGCGCATCCGTGGCTGAACGCGGGATTCAACTCTGGAGCCCACTCCGTCAGCGCGTACGGTCCCATCAGCCTTCCTCACGCACGATCTCGACCAGCCGCGCGCCGTAACGCGACAGCTTGGTGCCGCCGATGCCACCGACCCGGGCGAGCGCATCGACGCTGGTGGGCCGCTGTTCGGCGATGTTGCGCAGGGTGCTGTCGTGGAAGATCACAAAGGCCGGCACGTTCTGTTCCCGCGCCAGCTCGGCGCGCAGGCCGCGCAGGGCGTTGAACAGCGCCAGGTCCTGCGGCAGCACGGACAGGCCGGTGCGCTGGCCGCTGCGGTCGCGCTCGCGGCCGGCGGCGGGGCTTTCGCGGCGCATCATCACCTTGCGCCGGCCCTTGAGCACGTCGCGGCTGGCATCGGTGAGGCGCAGGCCGCCGTAGGCATCGCTGTCCACTTCGAGCAGGCTGGCGGCCACCAGCTGGCGGAACACGCTGCGCCAGGTGCGGGCGTCCAGATCCTTGCCGATGCCATAGGTGCTCAGTTCGGTATGCCCGAACTGGCGGATCTTCTCGTTCTCACCACCGCGCAGGATGTCGATCAGGTGGCCGACGCCGAAGCGCTGGCCGCTGCGGTACACGCAGCTCAGCGCCTTCTGGGCGGCCACGCTGGCATCCCAGGCATCGGGGGGGACCAGGCAGTTGTCGCAGTTGCCGCAGGGCTGCGGGTAGGTTTCGCCGAAGCCGGCCAGCAGAACCTGGCGGCGGCACTGCATGGATTCGCAGTAGCCGAGCAGGTGGTCGAGCTTGGCGCGCTCGAGTGTTTTCCGCTCTTCGCCGGCCTCGGACTGCTCGATCATCTGCTTGAGCAGCACCACATCGCCCAGGCCGTAGCAGAGCCAGGCCTCGGCCGGTTCACCGTCGCGCCCGGCGCGCCCGGTTTCCTGGTAGTAGCCTTCCATCGACTTGGGCAGGTCGGTATGCGCGACGAAGCGGACATCGGGTTTGTCGATGCCCATGCCGAAGGCGATGGTGGCGCACATCACGATGCCGTCCTCGCGCAGGAAGCGGCGCTGGTTGGCGGCGCGCACTTCGGCGGGCAGGCCGGCGTGGTAAGGCAGTGCGTTCATACCCTCGCGGCACAGGAACTCGGCGGTCTCCTCGACCTTTCGCCGCGACATGCAGTAGACGATGCCGGCCGCGTCGCGATGCGCCTTGAGGAAGTCCAGCAGCTGGCGCTTGGCGTTGTCCTTCTGGACGACCGTGTAGCGGATGTTGGGGCGGTCGAAGGAGCTGACGAAGTGCTGGGCGTTGGTGAGGTCCAGCCGCTCGGCGATTTCACGCTGGGTCGGCGGGTCGGCGGTGGCGGTGAGCGCGATGCGCGGCACGTCCGGCCAGCGCTCGTGCAGCACGGTCAGCTGGCGGTATTCGGGACGGAAGTCATGGCCCCATTGCGAGACGCAATGGGCCTCATCGATGGCGAACAGGGCGATCCGGCTGCGCGCCAGCAGGGACAGGAAGCGGCCGGTGAGCAACCGCTCCGGTGCGACGTACAGCAGCTCCAGTTCACCAGCCACCAGCTCCCGTTCCACCCGCGCAGCGGTTTCCGCATCCAGCGTGGAATTGAGGTACTCGGCGCGCACGCCCAGCTGGCGCAGGGCGTCGACCTGGTCCTGCATGAGGGCGATCAGCGGGGAGATGACGATGCCGGTGCCGTCGCGCAGCAGGGAAGGCACCTGGTAGCACAGCGACTTGCCGCCGCCCGTGGGCATCAATACGAGCGCGTCATTGCCGGCGGCGACATGTTCGACGATCGCCTGCTGCGGACCGCGGAAATCGTCGTAACCAAAGATGCGGCTGAGCAGGTCGTGCGCGGGGCGGGAAGACATCGACGTAGTTTACAGGGCCGAGCGACCTGAGGAGGGTCAGTCGACTCTGGATCTGAACGTCGGCGATGCGCCATCCGGGGACGAAGCCCCCCTTGAGACCAAGGGGGGACAGGAGGGGCAACGCCCCGGCGGGATTACTGCAGCAAGGAACGCAGCATCCAGGCGTACTTCTCGTGGGTCTGCAGGCGCTGGGTCATCAGATCTTCGGTCGGGGCGTCGTCGGCGTCGGCGGCCACATCAAGCACCTTGCGGGCGGTGCGGCACACGGCCTCGTTGGCGGCGACCAACTGGCGTACCATTTCACGCCAGTCCGCGCTGTCGGTCAGGCCCGGTTCCTCGGCGATCGAGGTCAGGGCCGCGAACTCGCGGTAGGAGCCGGGGGCGTTGAAGCCCAGTGCACGGATACGTTCAGCAACGTCGTCCAGGGCTGCCCACTGCTCGGTGTACTGGGTCTCGAACATGGTGTGCAGCGAGTTGAACATCGACCCGGTGACATTCCAATGGAAATTGTGGGTCTTCAGGTAGAGCGTGAACGCATCCGCCTGGAAGGCCGCCAGCCCATCGGCAATCTTCTTGCGATCGCCTTCCTTGATCCCGATATCGATGTTCGGGGCCGAGGGGGCCGCCGTTGCCAGCTTCTGCTTACCGGTCTGGGTCTTCTTTGCCGGCGTCTTGGTTTTCGCCATGGGGGATATCCTCCTTGTGGATGGGATGGCCTTCACAATAGATCAGACTAACCTTTCAGATGTAATCAAAGTTTTAAAACGATCCGATTGATGACCGCTATCAACAAACCCTCCGTTTCCTCTCTGCACCTGCAACAGCGCGCGATCGACGGGGCGATGAGCCGCGACCGCGGTCGCTTGCTGGGGATGCTCTCGCGCTGTCGCGCCAAACCGGCCGATGCGGCGGTGGCGGCCGCGTTCGAGCAGGCCTTGCAGGCGTCGGTACAGCGGCGTGAGGCACGCGCGCGGAACCGGCCGACGATCAGTCTGGACGACACCCTGCCGATTGCGCGTGAAGCTGAACGGATCACCGCCCTGATCCGCGACCACCAGGTCGTGGTGATTGCCGGTGAGACCGGGTCGGGCAAGACCACCCAGCTGCCGAAGCTGTGTCTGGCTGCCGGACGGGGCGTGGCCGGGATGATCGGCTGCACCCAGCCGCGACGGATCGCCGCACGTGCGGTGGCCACCCGTGTGGCCCAGGAACTCCAGTCCGAGCTGGGCACCACGGTGGGGTACCAGGTGCGCTTCACCGACCGGGTTGGCGACGACACCCGCATCAAGTTCATGACCGACGGCATCCTGCTGGCGGAAATCAGCAGCGACCGCTGGCTCTCGCAGTACGACACGATCATCGTCGACGAGGCCCACGAGCGCAGCCTCAACATCGACTTCCTGCTGGGCTACCTCAAGCAGCTGTTGAAAAAGCGGCCGGACCTGAAGTTGATCGTGACGTCGGCGACGATCGACACGTCGCGGTTCGCCGAGCATTTCGACGATGCGCCGGTGATCAGTGTCGAGGGACGCACCTTCCCGGTGGAAGTGCGCTACCGCCCGCTGGAAGGCGAGGGCGCCGGCGACGAGGAGGGCGGCCGCGACGGCGAGCGCACCGTGAACGAGGCGGTGGTGGCGGCGGTGGATGAGATCACCCGGCTCGATCCGCGCGGCGACATCCTGCTGTTCTTCCCCGGCGAACGCGAGATCCGCGACGCGCACCAGTCCCTGGAACGGCGCAAGTACCGCGAAACCGAGGTGCTGCCGCTGTACGCGCGGCTGTCGGTGAAGGACCAGGACCAGGTGTTCAACCCGGGCAGCAAACGGCGCATCGTGCTGGCCACCAACGTGGCCGAAACCTCCCTGACCGTGCCGCGCATCCGCTATGTGGTCGATCCTGGCCTGGCCAGGGTCAAGCGTTACAGCCCGCGGCAGAAGCTGGACCGCCTGCATATCGAAGCGGTGTCGCAGGCCAGCGCCAACCAGCGCAAGGGCCGTTGCGGACGCGTGTCGGAGGGCATCTGCTACCGCCTGTACTCGGAAGCGGAGTTCCTGTCGCGGGCCGAGTTCACCGACCCTGAAATCCGCCGCTCCAGCCTGGCCGGCGTGATCCTGCGGATGCTGCAGCTCGGCCTGGGACGGATCGAGGACTTCCCGTTCCTCGAAGCGCCGGACGAGCGCGCGATCGCCGATGGCTGGCAGCAGCTGGGTGAACTGGGCGCGGTGGACGCCGAGCGTCGGCTGACCCCGGTCGGGCGACAGATGGCGCGCCTGCCGGTGGACGTCAAGCTGGCGCGCATGCTGGTGGCGGCGCAGGCGCAGGGATGCCTGCGGCCGATGCTGGTGATCGCCGCGTTCCTGGGTATCCAGGACCCGCGCGAGCGCCCGCCCGAAGCGCGCGCCGCCGCCGACAACGCGCACGCGCTGTTTGCCGATGGCCGCTCCGAGTTCGTCGGCGTGCTGCGCCTGTGGGACGGCTACCGCCAGGCCCATGAGGACCTGACCCAATCCAAGCTGCGGGGCTGGTGCGAACGCCATTTCCTTGGCTTCCTGCGCATGCGCGAGTGGCGCGAGCTGCATCGCCAGCTGCGCGTCCTGTGCGAAGAACTCGGCTGGACCGAAGAGCCGGCCGCAACGGCGCTGGAACCTTTGCTGGCCGGATCGTCCGCGCCGGCGCCGACGCGCGACGATGATGCCAGGATCAAAGCCACTCGTGGCCAGCAGCACCGTGCCGCACGCCTGGCCCGCGAGGGCAAGGCCGAGCCGCTCCCAGCCACGGCGGCACCGGCATCGGCCGCGCCTGCCGACGCCCGCGAGGCGCGCGGTGGCTTCAGTGAGAAGGTGCGCGCTGCGGCCTACCAGACGCTGCACCGCGCGCTGATCGCCGGCCTGCCCACGCAGATCGGCCACCGCAGCGACAAGGGCGACTTCCTTGCCCCGCGTCAGCGCCGGTTCCTGCCGTTCCCCGGCTCGGTGCTGGCCAAGCGGCCGCCGCCGTGGCTGCTCACCGCGACGCTGCTGGATACCCAGAAAATCTGGGGCCTGACCAACGCGGCGATCGAACCGGACTGGGTGATCGCCGAGCTGCCGCACCTGCTGCTGCGCAAGCACTTCGACCCGCACTGGTCGCGCGCGCAGGGCCAGGTGCTGGCCTCCGAGCAGATCAGTCTCTTCGGGCTGGTGCTGGCACCGAAGAAGCCGGTGCACTACGGCCGCATCGCGCCGGGCGAGGCGCACGACATTTTCGTGCGCCAGGGACTGGTGACCGGCGAGATCAACACGCGCGCCAGCGTCATCGCCGACAACCTCAAGGTGCTGGAGCAGGCGCGCGAGGAAGAGGCCAAGCTGCGTCGTGCCGGCATCGTCGCCGACGAAGGCTGGCAGGCCCGCTGGTACCTGGACCGGATCCCGGCCGAGATCCATTCGGCTACCGGCCTGGATACGTGGTGGAAGGGACTGGCGCCGGACAAGCGGCGCGCGCTGGCGTGGACGCTGGCCGATCTGTTGCCCGGCGAGGGCAGCGATGCCGACCGCTATCCGGCGTACCTGCCGCTGGGCGACGCGCGGCTGGCGCTGCATTACCGCTTCGAACCCGGCAGCGAGGACGACGGGGTCAGCCTGGATGTTCCGCTGCACCTGCTCAATGCGCTGGATCCGGCGCGGCTGTCGTGGCTTGCGCCGGGCTTCGTCGCCGACAAGGCCTCGGCGCTGATCCGCAGCCTGCCCAAGGCGATGCGTCGCAACTACGTTCCGGCGCCGGATTTCGGCCGTGCGTTCGCCGAGGCGTACCCGGACCCCACCGCTGACGATATCCGCGGCGAACTGGCGCGGTTCCTGTCGCGGGCCACCGGGGCGCAGGTGGCGGCCACCGACTTCGATGATGCCGCGCTGGAATCGCATCTGCGCATGAACCTGCGCCTGCACGACGCCAATGGCACGCTGCTGGCCACCTCCCGTGATCTGGATGCGCTGCGGGCACGCTTCGGCGAGAAGGCCGGGGCGGCCTTCGCCGCGCGGGCCGGGCGGGCGCTGGCGGCCGACGGGCTGCGTGATTTCCCGGCCACGCCGATTCCGCTGCAGGTGCCCGGCGAAGCCGGAGTGCCGGCCTATCCGGCGTTGGTGGATGACGGCGAGAGCGCCGCGCTGCGCATCTTCGCCGATCGCAACGAAGCACTGGAGCAGCATCCGCGCGGGGTGCGCCGCCTGCTGGAGATCGCGCTGGCCGACAAGGCCAAGCAGGCGCGCAAGCAGTTGCCCGTTCCGCCCAAGACCGGGTTGTTGTATGCCGCGATCGAATCGCAGGAGCGGTTGCGCGGGGATCTGGTCGAGGCGGCGATGAACGCGGTGCTGGCCGATGGCCTGGGTGACATCCGCGACCCGGCCGCGTTCGCGCAGCGGCGCGATGCGGCGGGCAAAGGCCTGTTCGGCGAGGCGATGGCGCGGCTGAAACTGGCCGAAAACATCCTGGCCCACGTCGCCGAGCTCAAGCCGCAGCTGGAAGCACCGTTGATGGGCTGGGCACGCGGCAATCTGGACGACATGGAGCAGCAGCTGGCCGCGCTGATCCATCCCGGCTTCCTGCGCGATACGCCGGCCGATGCGCTCGCACAGCTGCCGCGCTACCTGCGCGCGATGATCCTGCGTGCCGAACGTGCCAAGCGCGATCCGCCACGCGACCAGGCGCGGATGCTGGAACTGCGCCCGTTCCTGGACGCGCTGCACGAGGCCGAACAGCGTGGCCAACGCGACCGTCCGCAGTGGCAGGAACTGCGCTGGGATCTGGAAGAGCTGCGGGTGTCGCTGTTCGCGCAGGAGCTTGGGGCAAAAAGCGGGATTTCAGCCAAGAAGCTGGCCCAGCGCGTGGCGGCGCTGCGCAGGCCTTGAGCCAATGGCCGCCCCGCGGGTTGCGCGGGGCGGTCGCGGTTACTTGACGCGACGGACCTTGGCGCGGGTGTTGGCGCCCTTCACCTGCAGGTACCAGGCGCCCATCACGCCGGGGGTGATGGTGACCTGCGGCGACTGCGCGCGGATGCCGGACAGGCTGGCACTGTCGGTCTGCTCCCACTCCTGCGCATTGGCCAGCACATAGCGGCGGCCCTTGCCGAAACCGCGGAACTCGCCTTCCAGCGTGCTGATGATCGGCTCGCTGCTGCCGAAGTCGAAGAAGCCGCGGTTCTTGACGATCACTTCCTGGCGGCCTTCCTCGCGCGCCTGCTCCTTGACCTGCTCGCGGACCTGCTCGCGCACATCGGCGGCAACGGCGGCGACCTTGCCCTGCAGCCAGTTGTTGAGTGCGGCCAGTTCGGCGGGTTTGAGCTTGTCCAGGCCGGCCGCCTTGAACTCCTCCGGCGTCATCTGCTGCTGCAGGTCGCCTTCGACCACGCGCTGTGCCCAGGCAGGTGCCGACAGGCTGAGCAGGACGGCTACAGCGGCCAACAACCGCAGACGGGAAAAGCGCATGGCAGGTCTCCTTGGGATGAACGCAGTGTAGGGCCAATGGGCCGGTGCAGCGGTTTTGATTGTTCCCTCGCACGGGCGGCGCTAGTGTAGCTACCTCTGTCTTGTCTGCACGATGCTGTGAACCGCGCTTCTGTCCCCGGCCTGGATGCCTTGTTGAACCGACCCTCGGCGTCGTCGCTGCCGCCTGCCCTGTGCGAGGCGCTGCGCGCGCGCTGGCAGGCGCCCGATACCGATCAGCAGATGCGCAGCAGCTGGACGGTGCTGGCTGACACGCTGGACGCGCTGGCGCTGCTGTCGGCCGATGAAAGCGCGTTGCTGGCCGCGCTGCTGTTCGACCTGCCGGGACTGCGCGCCGGACTGGACGGCCTGCCCTTGGGCACGCTGAAGCCGGCGGTGGTGGGCCTGCTGGAGGGCCAGGACGCGGCCGACCAGGTGTGGGCGCTGCACGCCGGCCGCGAGGCCGGTCGCAACAGCGAGGGCCTGCGCCGGCTGCTGCTGTCGATCATCCAGGACCTGCGCGTGGTGCCGATCCTGCTGTCGCGGCAGCTGGCGCGCATGCGCGCGGCCGACCGCCTGCCGGACGAACAGCGCCGTGCGCTGGCCCAGCTCACCCGCGACATCCATGCGCCGCTGGCCAACCGCCTGGGCATCTGGCAGTTGAAGTGGGAACTGGAAGACCTCGCGTTCCGCCATCTGGAGCCGGAAACCTACCGCCGCATCGCCCGCGAGGTGGATGAAACCCGCGTGGCGCGCGAGCGCTATGTGGAAAGTGTCAAGAAGGCGCTCGCGCGCGAACTGGCCGCTCAGGGCATCCACGCCGAGGTCAGTGGCCGCCCGAAGCACATCTACAGCATCTGGCGGAAGATGCAGAAGAAGCGGCTGGCCTTCGAGCAGCTGTACGACATCCGTGCGCTGCGGTTGATGGTCGATGACGTGGCCGCCTGCTACGCGGCGCTGGGCGTGGTGCATGCGCTGTGGGCGCCGGTACCCAGTGAATTCGACGATTACATCGCGCGGCCCAAGGCAAACGATTACCGCTCGCTGCATACGGCGGTGGTCGGCCCGGAAGGGCGCACCATCGAAGTGCAGATCCGCACCCATGACATGCACGCCCAGGCCGAACTCGGCGTGGCCGCGCACTGGCGTTACAAGGAAGGCAGCAAGGGCGCGGAGAAGGCGTTTGATCGCAAGATCACCTGGATGCGGCAGTTGCTGGAGCATTCCCAGGACGGGCAGGCCGGCGAACTGGCCGGCGCGCTGGATGCCGAGCTGACCGAGGACCGGGTGTACGCGCTGAGCCCCAAAGGCGAGGTGATGGACCTGCCGCAGGGCGCCACCCCGCTGGATTTCGCTTACCACGTGCACACGATGGTCGGGCACCGCTGCCGGGGCGCCAAGGTCAACGGCCGCATCGTGCCGCTGACCTATCGCCTGCGCAGCGGCGACCGGGTCGAGATCCTCACCTCCAAGGAGGCCGATCCGCGGCGCGACTGGCTGCTGGCCTCCAACGGCTTTCTGGCCAGCAACCGCTCGCGGGAGAAGGTCCGTGGCTGGTTCCACAAACTGGACCGGGCGCGCAATGTGCAGGCCGGTCGCGATCTGCTCGACCGTGAACTCAAGCGCCTCGGTCTGCAGCACGCCGACCTCGGCGTGGCGGCCAGAAAATTCCATGCCGACAGCGTGGACGATCTGTATATCCAGGTCGCACTGGGCGATACCGGCCCCAGCCAGGTCAGCCGTGCACTGCTGGAGGCCGAACGTGCCGCCAGCCAGCCGACGGCACCGGCACTGCCGCGCCCGACCGCGCGCCGCGACAGCCTGGGCAAGTCCAAATTCACCGTGCAGGGCGTGGGCAACCTGCTGGTGCAGCTCGCGCGGTGCTGCCAGCCGGTGGCCGGCGAGCCGATCGTCGGCTACCTCACCCGCAGCCGTGGCGTCACTGTCCACCGCACCGACTGCGCCGCACTGGCGCGCCTGTCGGCGGCCAGCCCGCAGCGCATCCTGCCGGTGGAGTGGGGCCAGGCCGGCGGTGGCTACGAAGTGGACGTGGTGGTCGAGGCCGTGGACCGGCGCTGGCTGCTCAAGGACATCACCAATCTGATCGCGCAGGAAGACGCGTATGTGCTGGACATCCACAGCGACAACGTGCGCAACAGTGGTCGTGCGCACCTGCGGCTGCGGCTGAAGGTCAGCGATTACGGTCAGTTGTCCACGCTGCTGGGCAAGCTGGATGCCCTGCCGGGTGTCAGCGAAGCCCGGCGTCTAGGCTGACCTCACGTGACGCCGGCTAGGCTCGCGGCATGAGCCGTGACGCTGACAGGCAGAACCGCGCGCACGAGGTGCTGAGCCGCGTCCGTCGCGAAGGGCGCTGGTGGTGGCTGCAGGCACGTCATGCGCGGCGCATCTGGCGCTGGGCGGTGCTGGCAGCGGCGGTCCTGTTCATTGCCCTGGTGCTGCTGCGCCGGCCGTTGGCCAACTGGTTCTGGGACGCACCGCCGATCGAGCATCTCCTGCAGCAGGGCGACCGCGCGCTGGCCGCCGGCCGGCTGACCGCCACCGATGGGACCGGCGCACGCGAGTGGTATGAGGCCGCGCAGGCAATGGACAGCGACCGCGCCGAGGCGCGTGCCGGACTGGTGCGCACCGGTCAGGCGGCGGTGCAGCAGGCCCGCGGTGCGCTGGCGCAAGGCGACATCGAGGCTGCCGAGACGGCGCTGGCACTGGCGCGCACGCTGCAGGTGCCGCGGCGCGATGTCGATGGGGTGGCCCAGCAGCTGCGCCAGCAGCGCGTGGCGCGCGCCGGCGTGGAGGACCTGCTGGCGCGCGCGGCCGCCGCGTTGCAGGTGCAGCGCCTGGACGACGGCCCGGACAGCGCGTTGCCGCTCTACCAGCAGGTGCTGGTGCTGGTCCCCACCCAGGTGCAGGCCCTGGAAGGACGCGAAGATGCCCTGTCAGATCTGCTGCAGCAGGCGCGGGCGAACGCCGTGCGGGGGGATGTGGCTGCCGCGGCGGCGGCCGTGCGCCGTGCGCGTGGCTTCGATGCCGGCCATGTGGACCTGCCCGCCACCGAGGAAGCGCTGAACATTGCGCTGGAGCGGCGCCTGCGCGACGGCCAGGCGGCACTGCGCCGGGAGCGCCTGGAGACGGCGGTTACCGCTTTCCAGGCGGTGCTGGCGGCGGCGTCGGACGACGCCGCCGCGCGCCAGGGACTGCAGCGCGTGGCCGAGGCCCACCTGCAGCGCGCCGCGCGCCTGGCCGGTGACTTCCGCTTCGAGGCGGCCGGGCAGGCGCTCGCCTCGGCCCAGGCGCTGGGGGCGTCGGCGCGCACACTGGCCGACGCGCGCCGGGGTATCGAGCAGGCCCGGCAGGCACAACGGGCGCTGCAGGCGCCGACCGCGCCGCGGGCGCAGCGCGAGCGCAGCCTGATGGCGCTGCTGCGGCGCATCGAGGAGGCCGAAGCGCGTGGCGACTTTCTCGCGCCACCGGGCCGCAGCGCCTACGACGCGCTGCGCGAAGCACAGGCCCTGGCGCCGCAGGATGTGCGCGTGCGCGCCGCCGCCGGGCGGCTGCTGCCGGCCAGCCGCACCTGCTTCGAAGACCGTCTGCGTGAGAACCGGGTGGTCGCCGCAGGCGCATGCCTGGAGGCCTGGCAGACCCTGGCGCGCAGCGATGCGAGCCTGTCGCAGGCCCGGCAACGCCTCGCCCAGCGCTGGCTGGCGATCGGCAGCGAGCGGCTCGGCGCCGGTGATATCGACTTTGCCGCGCAGGCGCTGGACCAGGCGCGCCACTGGCAGCCGGACCTGCCCGAGCTGCCGGCCTTCGCCGAGCGCCTGCGCAGCGCGCAGGGCGGCTGAGCCGCGGCGCACCGCCGACCCGGGTCGGCTATAGTGCCGCCGTTGTCATTTCCCCCCAGCCCCGCAATGCCCACGCATGCCCGTGTCTTCTTCCGCTCTCCCTGCCGCGCTCCGCGCGGCAGCGTGCCGGCGCGCTGCGCGACTGCCGCCCGGGATGTGGCGTGACCACGGCCGGCGGCCTGCAGGTCTCCGTTGCACTCTGCACCTGGAATGGAGAAGCGTTCCTGGCCGGGCAGCTGCGCAGTATCGCTGCCCAGCGCCGGCGTCCTGACCAGGTGGTCATTTGCGACGACTGTTCCAGCGATTCGACCTGGTCGTGCCTGCAACAGGAAGCGGAGACGCTGCGCGGGCTCGGCATCCAGGTCGACCTGCATCGGCATGCGGCGAACCAGGGCTACGTGCGCAACTTCGAGTACGCCCTGCGCCACTGCCGGGGCGACATCGTGTTCCTGTGCGATCAGGACGATGTGTGGCATCCGGACAAGGTGGCCGAGTTTGCGGCGGCGTTCGAGCGCCGCCCGGCCCTGACGATGCTGCACGGCGACGCCCGGCTCGTCGACGGGCAGGGCGAGCCGCTCGGTGCGCGTCTGTTCGAGGTGCTTGAGGTGGGTGCCGATGACATCGCGCGCGAGCACCGCGGCGAGGCATTCGAGGTGCTGCTCGGGCGCAACGTGGTGACCGGTGCCACGGCCGCGCTGCGCCGTGGCCTGGTCGATGTCGCCCTGCCGGTCGCGCCGGGCTGGATCCATGACGAGTGGCTGGCGCTGGTCGCGGCTGCCGGCGATGGCCTGGACTGCCTGGAGCCGCCCCTGGTCGATTACCGCCAGCACGGCGGCAACCAGGTCGGCGCACGGCGGCGTGGCGTGCGCGACCGCGTGATGCATGACGGCGCGGCGCGCCGGGCGTACCTGACCAAGCGGGTTGCACAGCTGGAAGCCCTGTCGGCGCGGATCGACGACGGCATGGTGCTGTCGGCCGAACGCCGGACAATGGTGCAGCAGCGGCTGCTGCATGCGCGCGCACGTGCCGCGCTGCCCGGGTCGTTCTGGGCGCGCGCGCGGCAGGTATGGGGCGAGTACCGTAGCGGGCGCTACACGCGCTTTTCCAATGGCCTGCGTTCGCTGGCCATCGATCTTCTGGATGTGAAGTGACCGACATGACGATTTCCCAGGCCACGCCCCCCCGGCAGGCCGTGGCTGCCGCCGACATCTGCGCGGTGATCGTGACCTACGCGCCCGATCTGGATCTGCTGGCGCGCGTGGTCGCAGCCGTGCGTGACCAGGTCGGGCACGTGGTGGTGTTCGACAACGGCAGTCCGGCGGCGGATGTGGCTGCCCGGCTGCACACACTCGCCGGGGAGGGCGTGAGTGTGATCGCCTCGCCGGTCAATGTCGGTCTCGGTGCAGCGCTCAACCGTGCGTGTGAGCAGGCGCGCCGGCTCGGCGTGGGGCACGTGATGCTGATGGACCAGGACAGCGTGCTGGAAGCCGGCATGGTCCAGACCCTCGCCACGGCGCTGGCGGCGCTGCAGCAGCAGGGACCGGTGGCGGCGGTGGGCCCCCAGTTCCGCGATTCGCGCAGTGGCGATCTTGCGCCGTTCATCCGTCTTGGTTTTCCGATCAACCACAAGCTGTATGGCGGCCCGGGCCAGTACGTGCCCTGCGATTTCCTGATCACCTCCGGTTCGCTGATTCCGCTGGCGTCGCTGGATCGCGTGGGCCCGATGGACGAGTCGCTGTTCATCGACAACATCGACATGGACTGGTGCTTCCGGGCGACGGCGGCGGGCCTGGGGCTGTATGGCGTCTGTGATGCGCAGATGCAGCACAGCATCGGCGAGCAGTTGAGACCGTCCCGGATCAAGCGCGATGGCGTCATCGTGCACAAGCCGTTCCGCCTGTACTACATCATGCGCAACCGGGTATTGCTGTACCGGCGTCCGCACACCTCCCGGGTCTGGGTGGGCCAGGATCTCCCGCGGCTTGTCCTCAAGCTGATCAGCAACGGGGTGGTCATCGCGCCCCGCCTGGTTCGCCTGCGGTTCATGTTGCGCGGCCTCTGGGATGGCGTGCGCGGGCGCAGCGGTCCCATGCCGCCTGCGTAGCCGCCTGAACGCCGCACAGGCAGGCGCCGCAACGGCTGCTGCGCTGCGTTAGACTGCCGCGATCCTCCTGTTGCGCAATGTACCGTGCCCCGACGCCACGATTCCGACGAGTTCGACGAGTTCGACGACGACACCGAAAGCCGCTGGCCGCAGTGGCGCCGCCGCCTGATCACCTGGGGCATGGCCGCGTTCGCGCTCGCGCTGGGATTTCTGATCCCCTATACGGTGTACCTGAACCAACAGGTCACCCAGCGTTTCGGTGAACTGCGCTGGCAGATTCCGACCCGTGTCTACGCGCGCCCGCTGGTGCTGGCCCCCGGCGTGGCGATGGATGCGCAGACACTGAAGACCGAACTGGCGGCGTCGGCCTACCGGGAAGACGGCACCGGCAAACCGGCGGCCACCTATGCCCAGGAGGGCGGCCGCTTCATCATTTCCAGCCGCGGCTACAACGATGTGGACGGCCCGGTGGCGCCCCGCCGCGTCGAACTGAGCCTGTCTGGCGGCCAGGTTGCCTCGCTGCGCGATGCCGACAGCCGCAAGGCGCTCAAGGCCGCGCGCCTGGACCCGGCGCGGATTGCCACGCTGTACGGGCAGAAGCAGGAAGAACGGCGCCTGGTCCGGATCGAAGAGACCCCCGAACTGCTGGTGACCGGCCTGCAGGCGGTCGAAGACAAGGACTTCAACCGCCATCACGGCATCGACCTGAGCGGCATCGCGCGGGCGATCTGGGTGACGGTGCGCTCCGGCGGACAGAGCCGCCAGGGCGCGTCCACGCTGACCCAGCAGCTGGCCCGCAGCGGTCTGCTCGGGATCGGCAAGGAACAGACCGTCACCCGCAAGTTCAATGAAGTGCTGTACGCGCTGATCATGGAGGCGCGCTACGACAAGCGCACCATCCTGGAGGCGTACCTCAATCAGGTGTACCTCGGGCAGCGCGGCAGCCAGGCCATCCACGGCATGTCCTCGGGTGCGGAATTCTGGTTTGGGCGCGATCTGTCCTCGCTCGGCACCGAGCACGTCGCGCTGCTGATCGGTCTGGTCAAGGGCCCGTCCTACTACGACCCCCGGCGCAACCCGGAGCGCGCGCTGGACCGGCGCAACTTCGTGCTGGGCAAGCTGCATGAGAGCCAGCTGATCGACGATGCCGAGTACCAGCGTGCGCTGAAGGCGCCGCTGGGCGTGCCGAAGAATCCCGGCCTGATCGCGGCGAACCGGTTCCCGGCCTACGTGGACCTGGTGCGCCGCCAGCTGGGCCACGACTACCCGGAGGCCGCGCTGCAGGGCGCAGGCCTGAGCGTGATGACCGGCATGTCGCCCTCCGCGCAGGCGTACGCGGAAGGCGCGGTGACGCGCACGCTGAAGTCGCTGGAAACCAAGCGTCGCCCCGAGCTGCAGGCCGGGCTGGTGCTGACCGACGTGCACAACGGCGACGTGCTGGCCGTGGTCGGCAGCCGCGACGTGTCCGAGCCCGGCTTCAACCGTGCGATCGAAGCGCAGCGCCAGGTCGGTTCGCTGCTCAAGCCGTTCGTGTATCTGCTGGCGCTGGCGCAACCGGACCGCTACTCGCTGGCCAGCTGGGTCGATGATTCGCCGGTGACCGTGCAGCTCAGCCGCGGCAAGCGCTGGACGCCTGGCAACGCCGACAACCGCAGCCACGGCACGGTGCGGATGATCGATGCGCTGGCGCACTCCTACAACCAGGCCACGGTGCGGATCGGCATGGCGGTCGAGCCGCAGCGGCTCACCCAGCTGATCCATGTGCTGGCCGGTATCAAGGCCGAAGCGAATCCGGCGGTGATCCTGGGCGCGACCGACCAGAGCCCGTATGCGATGGCGCAGCTGTACCAGTTCCTGGCCTCCGGCGGTGAGATCCAGCCGCTGCACGCCGTGCGTGGCGTGCTCGATCCGCAGGGCAAGCTGCTCAAACGCTATGACAAATCCCCCGCGCCGGCACAGGAGGGCGACTCGATCGCCGCCAACCTGATCAGCATCGGTCTGCAGCAGGTGGTGTCCAGCGGCACCGCCCAGCGCCTGAACGCCGACGGCCTGGCCCGCCTGCAGCCCGCCGGCAAGACCGGCACGTCCAACGACGGCCGCGACAGCTGGTATGCCGGCTATACCGGCGACCACCTGGCCGTGGTGTGGATCGGCAACGATCAGAACGCGCAGACCGGCCTGTTTGGTGCCAGCGGCGCCATGCGGGTCTGGTCGGGCATCTTCACCCGCCTGCCGAGTTCGCCGTTGCGGGTCAGCAACAAGGGACTGGATTGGCAGTACGTGGAAGCCAGCGGCACCGCCAGTACCGATGAAACCTGTCCGGGAGCCCGTCGCTTCCCGTTCGTCGTGGGCTACGCCCCCGCCTATGCGCCCTGTGCGCCCCCGGCCGTGCTGCCGGAGGGTGAGGGTGACGGGCAGGGGGACGGTGAAACCCAGGGCGGCGGCTGGCGCAGCTGGTTCGGAATGGAACGCAAGCAGGATGCTGCCCCTGAACCGGCGCAAAGCGCGCCGGCGGCCACCCCTCCTGCGCGTTGAGTCCTGCCATGTCTTCGATGTTCCCGCTTCGTCCGATCGCGCTGGTCGCGGTCAGCCTGTCCCTTGCCGCGTGCGTCAGCAGCACGCCGCCGGTAAAACCGCCGGTGGTTGCCACGGTCAGCCCGGCCCAGCGCCTGGCCGCCGTGGACGCTGCTGCCGGCAATGACGACACTGAACTGGCGGTGCAGCCGCTGCGCGATGCCCAGGTCGACGACCTGCGCGCGCATGCCCAGGCCCGCCGCCAGGCCAACGATCTGGCTGGCGCGGCAGAGGCGCTCAACCAGGCCCTGCTGATTGTCGAGGGCGATCCGGCCGTGCTGCAGGAGCGGGCCGAAATCGCTCTGCTGCAGGGCGACTGGGCACGCGCCGAAGCGCTGTCGCGCAAGGCCGTGGACCTCGGCTCGAAGACCGGGCCGCTGTGCCGTCGCCACTGGGCCACCATCGAACAGGCCCGCCTGGCCCGCGGCGAAAAGGAAAACGCGGTGTCGGCGCACGCGCAGCTGGACGGCTGCACCGTCCCGGGCATCAAACGGTATTGAGCGGTGCCGGCCCACGTGACGTAGTGCCCGCCCACGTGACGTAGTGCCGGTCCACGTGACGTAGTGCCGGCCCACGTCACGTAGTGCCGGGCTCTGCCCGGCAGTGCCGGGTTCTGCCCGGCAGCATCTGACCGGGAACAGCAGGGCAGAGCCCCGCTCCACGACGGCAATCCGGCGCGCGGTGGCGGCCGGGGATTATCATGGGGCGATGTCCCGCCTTGCCACTGCCAGCGGCGACGCCCTCAGCGAGGGCGGTGCGCTTGCCAGCCAACTTGATGCCTTCGTGCCGCGCCCGGCGCAGCTGCGCCTGACCGCGGCCATCGCCGAAGCCTTCGACCAGCGCGACGTGCTGCTGGCCGAGGCCGGTACCGGCACCGGCAAGACCTACGCCTACCTGGTGCCGGCCCTGCTGTCCGGGCTGAAGACCATCATCTCCACCGGTACCCGCGCGCTGCAGGACCAGCTTTACCACCGCGATCTGCCGCGCGTGCGCGCCGCACTGGGGGTAGGTCACAGCAGTGCGCTGCTCAAGGGCCGCGCCAACTATCTGTGCCGCTACCGCCTGCAGCAGGCGCGTGGCGAGCCGCGCTTCTCCTCGCCGGAACAGGTGGCCCAGTTCCAGCGCATCCTGGCGTGGTCGGGGCGTACGCGCTTTGGCGATATGGCCGAACTGGACGCGCTGCCGGAAGATTCGCCGCTGTACCCGATGGTGACCTCCACGGTCGACAACTGTCTCGGTACCGAGTGCCCGTTCTGGGACGACTGCTTCGTGGTGCAGGCCCGCCAGCGCGCCCAGGCGGCCGACGTGGTGGTGGTCAACCACCATCTGCTGTTGGCCGACCTGGCGCTGAAGCAGGAGGGCTTCGGCGAAATTCTGCCGGGCGCGCAGGCCTTCGTGATCGACGAAGCGCACCAGCTGCCGGAGCTGGCCGCCAACTTCTTCGGCGAAGGTTTCGGCATGCGCCCCTGGCAGGAGCTGGCGCGCGACTGTCTGGCAGAGAGCCGCAGCGTGGCCGGCGCGCAGGCCGCGCTGCAGGCGCCTGCCGCCGCACTGGAGCAGGGGCTGCGCGATCTGCGCATCGCGATGGATGGCCTGCCGCCGCGCGGCACCCAATGGCGCGCGCTGGCGGTGCCGCAGGTGCGCGACGGATTCGACGCGGCGATGGCCGCGCTGGTGACGCTGCGCGATGGCCTGGCCGGCGTGCGCGAGGCGTCGCCCGGCCTGGATGCCTGCCATGCGCGTGCGCAGGAGGCGGTGTCGCGGCTGTCGCGGTGGCTGGGCGACGATGCGCCGCTGCCGGATTTCGACGTGGACCCCGAGCAGGTGCCGGCACCGGCCGAGGTGCTCTGGTACGAACTGACGCCACGCGGCTTCCGTTGCCAGCGCACCCCGATGGATGTCTCCGGACCGCTGCGCGAGCATCGGCAGCGCTCGATGGCGGCCTGGGTATTCACCTCGGCCACGCTGACCGTGGACGGCCATTTCGATCACATCGCGCAGCGGCTCGGCCTGGACGACCCGGTGACGCTGCTGCAGGCCAGCCCGTTCGACTGGGCGCGCCAGGCGCTGTGTTACCTGCCCACCGATCTGCCCGATCCGGGCGCGCGCGGTTTCGGCACCGCGCTGATCCGCGCCTTGACCCCGGTGCTGGCGGCGTCCGACGGACGTGCTTTCCTGCTGTTCGCCTCGCACCGCGCCCTGCGCGAAGCAGCCGAAGCGCTGCGCGATGCGCCCTGGCCCTTGTTCGTACAGGGCGAGGCGCCGCGTGCCACGCTGCTGCAGCGCTTCCGCGAGTCGGGCAATGGCGTGCTGCTCGGCTCGGCCAGTTTCCGCGAAGGCGTGGACGTGGTCGGCGATGCGCTGAGCGTGGTGGTGATCGACAAACTGCCCTTTGCCGCCCCGGACGATCCGGTGTTCGAAGCGCGCCTGGACGCGATCCGCCGCGACGGCGGCAACCCGTTCCGCGACGAGCAGCTGCCCCAGGCGGTGATCGCGCTCAAGCAGGGCGTGGGCCGGTTGATCCGCAGCGAGACCGACCGCGGCGTGCTGGTGCTGTGCGATCCGCGCCTGCTCAGCCGCGGCTACGGCCGGATATTCCTGGATTCGCTGCCGCCGTTCCGCCGCACCCGGGCGCTGGACGATGTCCGCGCCTTCTTTGCGCCACAATGGCCCGCCGACGCGGCCAGCGGGCCTGCCGTTGCCGCTGCCGTTCCCGCCGCTGCAGCGGCGCCGGCCGCCGACGATTTCCCCACTTCCCTGTTCTGACCGCCATGAAACTGCTTGCCTTTGAAACCGCCACCGAAGCCTGCTCCGTCGCCCTGCATGTGGATGGGCAGGTGCTGGAGCGCTTCGAGATCGCCCCGCGCCGCCATGCCGAGCTGAGCCTGCCCTGGGCCGAGGCGCTGCTGGCCGAGGCGGGCGTGGCCCGGTCGCAGCTGGATGCGATCGCGCTCAGCCGCGGCCCCGGCGCCTTCACCGGCGTACGCCTGGCGATCGCGATCGCGCAGGGGATCGCCCTGGCGCTGGACCGCCCGCTGGTGCCGATTTCAACGCTGCAGACGCTGGCGCTGCGCGCGCCGGCCGACGCCGACCAGGTGCTGTCCAGCATCGACGCGCGCATGGGCGAGGTGTACGTGGCCCGCCAGGTGCGCATGGACGGCCAATGGCGGCTGCAGGGCGAGGAAGTGGTGTGCGCGCCCGACGCGGTGGTCCTGCCCGACGGCACGCGCTGGTTCGGCGTGGGCACCGGGTTCGGTGCTGCCGATGGCGTGCTGGCCACGCGCCTGGCGCCGCAGCTGGCGGGCGTGGATCCGCTGGCCCTGCCGCGCGCCTCGGACGTGCTGGCGCTGGCAGTGCCGGCGTTCGAGCGCGGTGAGGCCGTGGCGCCGGAGCGGGTGGAGCCGGCCTATCTGCGCGACAACGTGGCGTTGACCCTGGTCGAGCAGCAGGCCGCGCGGGCGGCAAAGCAGGGGTAGTGGCGTACCGGCGCCCGGCCTCGTCAGTGGCCGGGTCAGCGGTCGTCGCGCAGCTCGCCGCCGGGCAGGAACACCCAGGTGCGCGTGACCTGCAGGATGTCCACGCCATCGTCGGTTCTGGGCAGCGGCGGGAACGGCTGGGCCAGGGCGATGACGCGCAGCGCGGTGGCATCCAGCAGGGGGCTGTTGCTGCTGCGCAGGATGCGGCTGCTTTCCACGCTGCCGTCGCGGCGGACGCCCACGGTGATCACCACCTGGCCGCCGAGCCGGCGTTGGCGCGCCTCATCGGGGTAGTTCAGATTGCCCACCCGCTCGGCACGGTCGACCCAGGCCCGCAGGTAGTTGGCGTAGGCGTATTCGCGCGTGCTCGCCGACACGAACTTCCGGTTGGGGCGCTTGGCGTACTGCGCCGAGCGCAGGTGCACTTCGGCCGCCAGCCGCGCCATCTCCGCGTCGCGCTGTTCGCGTGCGGTGACCGGCGCGTCCGGCGTGGGGCGGTCGGGCAGCGGTTGCGGCTGCGCGTCGGCGACGCTGTCGGGGCTGTTGCGGCTGCTGATCACGCGTGCCTGCGGGGGCGGCGGGCTGGCCGCATCCTGGCGCTGCTGCGGCACCGGCGACAGGCCGGTCTGCGGCTGCGGCACGATCCCGGCCTGGTTGTCGCGCGGGCGCTCGGCCTTGTCGTGGTCGCCGCCGCCGACCTGGCTGGCCTGGGCGAGGAAGTCGGCCTGTTTGGGCGTCAGCGCGGTCCGGGTCTGGCTGAAGATCACATCCAGGGTCGGCACCAACGGGGCCTGGTCGCTGACCGCGAAGCCCACGCCGAGGATGAGCAGCCCGTGCACGATCACCGACAGGGTCAGGGTCGCGCCCAGCCGCTGCGACTCGCGCGCCTGCGGGCTGGGGGCCGGAGCGACGCGGGCACTCATTGCGGCAGACCGGCCTCGATCGCATCGAACAGCAGCCCGGCGATGTTGAGGCCGAACTGCGCATCCAGTTCGCGTACGCAGGTGGGGCTGGTGACGTTGACCTCGGTGAGATAGTCGCCGATCACGTCCAGGCCGACGAAGCGCATGCCACGGCGCTTCATTTCCGGGCCCACCTGCGCGGCGATCCAGCGGTCGCGCTCGCTCAGCGGGCGGCCTTCGCCGCGGCCGCCGGCGGCGAGATTGCCACGGAACTCGTCGCCCTGCGGGATGCGCGCCAGGCAGTAGTCGACCGGTTCGCCGTCCACCAGCAGGATGCGCTTGTCGCCGGCGCTGATGTCCGGGATGAACTTCTGCGCCAGCGCCAGCGTACGCCCGCCGTCGGTCAGGGTTTCCAGAATCACGTTCAGGTTCGGGTCGCCGGTGCCGCTGCGGAAGATCGAGCGCCCGCCCATGCCATCCAGCGGCTTGAGCACGGCCTGGCCGTGTTCGAGCACGAAGGCTTTCAGGTCGGCACTGCGACGGCTGACCAGGGTCGGCGGACAGCACTGCGGGAACAGCAGCGCAGCCAGCTTCTCATTGAAGTCGCGCAGGCCCTGCGGGTCGTTCACGACCAGCGCACCGGCCTGCCCGGCCACGCTGAGCACGTGGGTGTCGTAGATGAATTCGGCATCCACCGGCGGGTCCTTGCGCATCAGCACGACCTGGCCGGGGCCGAACGGGGTCTGGCTGAATTCGCCCAGGGTGAACCAGTCCCGCGCGTCGTCGCGCACCTGCAGCGGTGCGGTCCGGGCGACCGCCTGGCCGTCCCGCAGCGCCAGGCCGCCCGGGGCGACGTAGTGCAGGGCATGGCCGCGTCGCTGGGCTTCCAGCAGCATGGCGAAGGTGGTGTCTTTGGCAATCTTGATGTCGGCGATGGGGTCCATCACCACGATGACGTTCAACGGCATGGTCGCAACCTGGCGGGCAGGCCGATGATGGTAGCGGCAATGGCCCCCGGTTGCCTGCCCGGCACGGCTGCAACGCAGTGTCCGCCGGCGCCGGTGGCGGCCGCGGGTTTGCGCAGTTCCGGGTCCGGCGAGGGGCGGAGACCCGCGGCCTGCTTGGCGGCAGCCGCGGTGCTTGAAGCCTGCGCCGGAATTGGGATATAGATACGCTTTCGCAGCGGCGCCAGACCAGCAGAAGCGTCGCGCGCTCGGGGAAAGGTAATGACTGAAAACATGGCTGCGGGTGGGGAACTCGCAGGGCTCAGGGTCATGGTCATCGACGATTCGAAGACCATTCGCAGGACCGCGGAAACACTGCTCAAGCGCGAAGGCTGCGAGGTGGTGACCGCGACCGATGGTTTCGAGGCGCTGGCCAAGATCGCCGACCAGCAACCGCAGATCATCTTCGTGGACATCATGATGCCGCGTCTTGACGGGTATCAGACCTGCGCGTTGATCAAGGGCAACCAGCTGTTCAAGTCCACGCCGGTGATCATGCTGTCCTCCAAGGACGGCCTGTTCGACAAGGCGCGCGGGCGCATCGTCGGCTCGGAGCAGTACCTGACCAAGCCATTCACGCGTGAAGAACTGCTGGGTGCCATCCGCACATACGTAAACGCCTGACCAGGGGGGAAAGGCACAATGGCTCGAATCGTTCTGATCGAGGATTCACCGACCGACCGTGCGGTGTTCACGCAGTGGTTGCGCAAGGCCGGCCATGAAGTACTGGAAGCGGACAACGCCGAGGACGGGCTCCAGCTCGTGCGCGAGCAGTTGCCGCAGCTGGTGCTGATGGACGTCGTGCTGCCGGGCATGAGTGGTTTCCAGGCGACCCGCGCGATGGCGCGGGACGCAGCGACCAGGCACATCCCGGTGGTCATCGTCAGTACCAAGGCGATGGAAACCGACAAGGCATGGGGGCTGCGACAGGGGGCGGCCGATTACATCGTCAAGCCGCCGCGCGAGGAGGAACTGATCGCGCGGATCAACGAACTGGTGGTCTGATGCGCTCTCCCTTCGACATCCTGGAAGCCTACGAACGGCGCAGCCTGGCCCATGCCGTGCAGCTGCCGGAACGACAGTTTTCGCAGGATCTGTGGCGTGGTGTCGGCTACCGGGTCGGCAGGCGCCGGCTGGTGTCCGACTTCCGTGAAGTGGTTGAAATCGTGCCGATGCCGCCGGTGACCCCGGTGCCCGGCGCGCAGCCGTGGCTGCTGGGCGTGGGCAACCTGCGCGGCAATCTGTTCCCGGTGGTCGACCTGAAGTACTTCCTGGAAGGCGAGCGCACCGTGCAGCAGGAAGGCCAGCGCGTGCTGATCATGCGCCAGGCCGGTGGCGACGTCGCGCTGACCATCGATGAGCTGTTCGGCCAGCGCAGCTTCGAGCAGGACCAGGACGTGGCGGCCGGCGATCTCGCCGAAGGCCGGTACGGCCACTTCGTCGACCGCGCCTTCCACGGCGACGGTCATGACTGGGGCGTGTTCTCGCTGTCGCTGCTGTCGCGCACCCCCGAATTCAGGCAGGCCGCGGCCTGACCGTCGCCGTCTGTCTCACCGCATTGAAGATCGAGGTTGAACCATGAGTACTGCTTCGGAATCCGCCAAGGCCGGCAAGCTGGGCTCGGTGGGAACCAATTTCTGGCTGGGCCTGCTGGCCCTGTCGATGATCGTGTTCGGCGTCAACACCGGCGTAGCCACCTGGCAGGGCAGCCGCCTGGCCGGCGCCAGCACCGGCGCGGCCGACCTGCAGGTGTTGTCCCAGCAGCTGGCCAACCAGGGCCGTGAGGCGGTGTCGGGCAACGCGCAGGCGTTCACTGCGTTCAAGGACACCAAGACCCGCATCGAAGGCACGGTGAGCAACCTCAAGGGGCGCTACGGCAACGAGGCCAACGTGGCCGGCCCGCTGGAGCAGCTCAGCCAGACCTGGGAGCCGCTCGGCAAGAGCGCCGGCCAGCTGGTGGCCAGTGAACCGGCGGTGCTGGCGCTGGCCGGCAATGCCAACAACTTCGTCAACGGCGTGCCGGCCCTGCAGGCGCAGCTGAACGAAGTGGTCCGCGCGATGTCGGCCGGCGGCGCGCCCGCCTCGCAGGTCTACAACGCCCTGCAGCAGGTCGTGGTGGTGGGCTCGATGGCCCGCCGTGTGACCGAAATGCGCGCCGGTGGCGCCAATGCCGCCGCCGCCGGCGATGCGCTGGCGCGCGACTCGGTGGTGTTCACCCAGGTGCTCGACGCGCTGCGCAACGGCAACGAGGAACTGGGCATCACCCCGGTCCGCAACGCCGCCGCACTGACCGCGCTGGAGCAGTCGCAGAAGCAGTGGGACACGATGAAGCAGGACGCCGACGCGATCCTGGCCAGCTCGCGCCAGCTGTTCGCTGCGCAGTCGTCGGCCGCCGCCCTGACCGCCGGCGCCGGCAGGATGCTGGACGACAGCAAGAAGCTGTTCGAAGCCTTCTCCTCGTTCGGTTCGGTGCGCGATACGCGGTTGTTCCCGAACTTCTGGCTGGGCGTCATTTCCGGCGCGCTGTCGCTGATCGCCATCGTCGGCTTCGTCAGCAGCACCGTGCGCAGCCGCTCGCGTGAACAGGAACTGCGCTACCAGACCCAGGTGGAGTTCAACAGCCGCAACCAGCAGGCGATCATGCGGCTGCTGGACGAAATCAGCTCGCTGGGTGAAGGCGACCTGACGGTCAAGGCCTCGGTGACCGAGGACATGACCGGCGCGATCGCCGACGCGATCAACTACGCCGTGGACGAACTGCGCCACCTGGTGACCACCATCAACGACACCTCGGCCAAGGTCGCCGTGTCCACCCATGAAACGCAGGCCACGGCCATGCAGCTGGCCGAAGCGGCCGGTCACCAGGCCAACCAGATCACCTCGGCGTCGGACCGCATCGGCGAAATCGCGTCGAGCATCGAGCAGGTGTCGCGCAACTCGGCCGAATCGGCCGACGTGGCCCAGCGCTCGGTGGTCATCGCCGCCGAAGGTGCCGGCGTGGTGCGCGAAACGATCCAGGGCATGGACCAGATCCGCGACCAGATCCAGGAAACCTCCAAGCGCATCAAGCGCCTGGGTGAGTCCTCGCAGGAAATCGGCTCGATCGTGGAACTGATCAACGACATTTCCGAGCAGACCAACATCCTGGCCTTGAACGCGGCCGTGCAGGCGGCCTCGGCCGGTGAAGCCGGGCGTGGTTTCGCGGTCGTGGCCGACGAAGTGCAGCGCCTGGCAGAACGTACCTCCGGCGCGACGCGACGCATCGAAAACCTCGTCCAGGCCATTCAGGCCGATACCAACGAAGCGGTCAGCTCGATGGAGCAGACCACCGCCGAAGTGGTGTCCGGTGCGCGCCTGGCCGAAGACGCCGGTACCGCCCTGACCGAAATCGAACGCGTGTCCAACGCGCTCAACAACCTCATCAAGAACATCTCGATCGCTGCCCAGCAGCAGTCGGCCGCTGCATCGGACATCACCCGCACGATGGGCGTGATCCGTCAGATTACCGGCCAGACCTCGCAGGGTGCGGGACAGACCGCCGAGTCGATCGGTCATTTGGCACAGCTGGCGGCCGACCTGCGCCGCTCGGTTGCCGACTTCAAGCTGCCGGCGTGAACGACCGGCAGGGCGGAGAGGGAAGGAATCAGCAGATGATGCATCGCCACAATCACCAGCACATCCTGTGCGCGAACCTGCCCGGAGCCCTGGCATGAGCACGCTGCGCGATGCGATGAGCCACGCTGCCCTGGGCTGGGTCAAGCCGGAGCTGGACGAAACCCTGCGCCAGGTCCGGCACGAGGTCGAGTACTTCGTGGAAGACCCCGCTGACGGCGGCCGCATGCGCTTCTGCGCCGGCTACCTGCATCAGGTGCAGGGCACCCTGCGGATGGTCGAGCTGTATGCTCCGGCGATGGTGGCCGAGGAGCTGGAACAGCTGGCCAACGCCATCGGTGCCGGACAGGTGCCCGACCGCGATGAAGCCTGTGCCACGCTGATGCGCGGCAGCGTGCTGCTGCCCGATTATCTGGAGCGCCTGCAGAACGGCCACCGGGATATCCCGATCGTGCTGCTGCCGCTGCTCAATGACATCCGGGCTGCGCGCGCTGCGCCGGGCATCAACGAAAGCGTGCTGTTCGCCTTCGCGCCGGACAGCGCCAGCGCCACCGAAGCCGAACTGGACCACGCGCGCGGCAGCCTGAGCGGCCGCAACCGCGAGCTGCTCGATACCGTGGGCAACGCGGTCAAGGAAGAACTGCTGCGCATCAAGGATGCGCTCGATCTGCACCTGCGCACCAACGGCGAGCCGGTGCAGCTGCAGACCCAGGTCAACGAGCTGGGTGCGGTGGCCGATACCCTCGGCATGATGGGCCTGGGCGTTGCCCGCGGCGTGGTCGTGCAGCAGCGCGATGCGCTGCGCAGCGTGGTCGACGGCGAACAGCAGATCGACGAAGGGCTGCTGCTGGATATCGCCGGCGCGCTGCTGTACGTGGATGCATCGCTGGACGACCAGGTGGCCCACCTCGGGGCCGGCGGCAGTGGCGAGGACGACCCGAGCGCGGTGGAAAACCGCCGCACGGTGGAAGTGCTGGCCCATGAGGCGATCGCCAACTTCGCCGCGGCGCGCGAGCACTTCGTCGCCTTCATCGAAACCAACTGGAGCCACGCGCAGCTGCAGGAAGTGCCGCGCCTGCTGGGCGAGGTGTCCGGCGCGCTGCGCATGCTGGATCTGGCCGTGCCGGCCGACTACCTGCAGGGCGTGCGCCAGTACATTGCCGTTGAGCTGATCGGCAAACAGCGCGTTCCCAGCGGTCGCCAGCTCGACACGCTGGCCGATGCGATGGCCAGCCTGGAGTACTACCTGGAAGCGCTGCGCGAACGCCGTCCCGGTCGCGACGAGATACTGGACATCACCCGCAGCAGCCTGGAAACCCTGCGTTACTGGCCGTTGCCGGATGCCGGCAGCGCGCCGGCGGATACCAGCGCCGAAGCGCTGCCGGTCGCCGCCGAGCGCATCGATGTGGCCGCGTGGGACGCGCCGTCGATCGAGCCGATCGCGATCGAACCGACCCCGCTCGCTGCGCAGGAACCGGTCAGCGTGCCGCCCCCGTTGCCGGACTTCACCTTCGATCCGCTGCCCGCGGCACCCGCGCAACCCGCGCCGTCCGCGCCGGTCGCGCTGGTGTTCAACGCCTCCACCGCGCCGGTGGCACCGGACGCGCCGCAGTGGGAGCTGTCCACCGCGCGGCCGCATGATGAGGTCTCACCGGCATCTGCCGCGTTCGATCCGGTGCAGGCCGAAACGCCGCCCGCGCCGACCGCATGGAACCTCGTGCCGACGCTGGACAGCGTTGCCGCCGAGGCCGCCGATACCGACACCGCCGATGCGCTGTCGGGGGCCGATGATGTCGATGCCGTGGCCGACGAGATCGTGATCGCCCACAGCGCCGCCGGGTTCGACCCGGTGGCAGCTGAGCATGACGTGCTGGACATCAGCGACGAGCCGATCGAGTTCACCTTCGACGACGACCTGCGCAACGCCGACGACGTGCTGTCGCTGGATGTCCAGGATGCCCAGGATGCCCAGCGTGTCCAGGAGGCGGCGCACCTGGCCGAACCGGACGCGTTCGATGTGGACGCATTGCCGACCTTCCTGCAGGACACCGCCGCCGGCGGCGGCAGCGATGGCGTTGCCGCGTCCGGCGACATGGACGCGGATGCACCTGCGCCGGTCGAGGACGCTGTCCCCGCCGATGCGCTGCCGGACGACACCCTGGCGGTCGATGTGCCGCTGACCCCGGTCAGCGGCGGCGTGCATGAAGCGGTGATCGGCAAGATCGACCTCGATGACGAATCGGCGCGGTTCCTGGCCGAGCTGGACGCGGCGGCGGCCCAGTTCACCACCCAGCCCGTCGAGACACCGGTCGCGGCCACGCTGGCGCCGGACACCCTTGATACCAGCATCGATGCCGGTTTCGAGGACGATGGCGAAAACATCGACCAGGACATCCGCGACGTCTTCATCGAGGAATTCGACGAAGAACTGGAGAATCTGGGCAACCTGCTGCCGGCATGGCGTGCCGCGCCCGACAATCTGGACCGCCTGCGCCCGATCCGTCGCGTCTTCCATACCCTCAAGGGCAGCGGCCGTCTGGTGGGCGCACGCACCCTGGGCGAGTTCAGCTGGAAGGTCGAAGGCATGCTCAACCGCGTGCTCGACGGCAGCCGCGCGGCCACCCCGGCGGTCGTCGCGATGGTCACCCAGGCCTATGAAGTGCTGCCGCAGCTCAATGCCGCGCTGCGCGGCGACAGCCGCGTGACCGCCGACCTGCAGGCCATGCAGGCCATTGCCGACCGCGTGGCGGCCGGTGAAGAGACCTTCCACGTGCCGCTGCAGCGCCCGGCCCCCGTTGCCGCGCCCGTGGCGGAGAACACGACCGCCGAGACGCCTGTCGAGCCCGCGCTCGAGGTGCCGGCGGACGCCCCGGTCGAGGCCGGTACGCCGGCCAATATCGACAGCGTGCTGCGCGAAATCCTCGAGGCCGAGGTCGACACCCACCTGGCCACGCTGCACGCGTGGCTGGATTCGGCAGCGGTGACCCCGGCGCCGGTGACCGATCTGCTGCTGCGTGCCATGCACACCATGAACGGTGCGTTCGCGATGACCGAGGTGCCGGAGATCACGGCCGTCACCGGGGCTGCCGAATCGTTCATCAAGCGCTCGCTGGCGGCCGGTGAAACGCCGGAGACCGACGGTGTGGCGGCGCTGCGCGATGCCGCCGCCGCGATCACGCTGACCATGAACGCGTTGCAGACCGAGTTCCCGCGCATTCCGGTGCAGCACGACCTGGCCGCACGCCTGCAGGCGCTGGCCGATCGGCTGCCCGAAGCGCGCTGGCCGGCGCTGGTCGACGACGACGCGATCGACGTGGAGACGGCGGAGCTCGATGCGCTCGACGCCGACGTCGACGTCGAGGTCATCGACGCCATCGACGCCATCGACGCCGAGCCGGTGGTCGATGCAGTGAAGAGCGCGGATGCCGATGCGACAGCAATCGATGCACCGTCTGAGGCTGATGCCCATGCTGACGAGCGCATCGAGGACATCGACGCTGTCGCGGTGAGTGACGCCGGACAGAGGGCGGCCGCCGATCCACTGGGCGCGGACGTACTGCCCGACGCCGACGCATCCGTACAGGACGTCGACGCGGCCGGCTTCGCCCGTTCCGATGCGTCCGACGACGTGGATGTGCAGGACGCGGAGCTCGAGGCCGACGGCCTGGTGGTCCTGGATGCGGCAGACCTGGCCGCCGACGAGGCGTCGGTGCTGTCCATCGGCGACCTGACGGGCAGCGACGACCTGACGGGCAGCGACGACCTGTCCCGCTTCCTCGATGAAACATCGCTCCCGGCGGCCCTTGCCACCGGTACCGCCGGCGTCGCGACCGCCAGCGGCGACGACGCCGATGCCGACGTGGTTGTTGCGGTGGATGCCGTGCTGGAGACCGCCGCGAACGACACCGCAGCGGACGGTCTGGACGCGGTCGAGCTGACCGCCGCCGATGACCTGTCGCGCTACTTTGGTGTGGTCCACGACAACGCCGGCGCCGCGCCGGCAGACCACGACGCCACCGATGCCGCGCCGCCGGCGTTCGACGGTGAGGCGTTCAGCGACGAGGAAGAGGACGCCCTCATTGCCGACGCCCATGCCCTGGACGACGTGTTGCCGCCGGTGCCGTCGTTCGGCGAGCCGGTGGACACGCAACAGGCGCTGGATGACGGCCTGACCGTGGTCGATGCGCCGGAGGGCAATGAGGCGCCCGTGGTGGGGGTGATCGGACTCGACGCCAGCAACGATGACGGCGCCGGAGCGGATGCGTTCGCCGATACGCTGGACGACACCGGAACGCAGGAGAGCGCCGCAACGCGCGTCGCGCCCACGCCGTTCTTCGAACTGGAACAGTCCACCGTCGCGATCGATGCATCGGTCGATGCGCCGGCATCCTCCGCGACCCTTGACGCCGACGCCGACGCCGACGCCGACCCCGGGCAGGCGCCCACGCGGGTCGATGGGCAGGGTGCAGAGGATGCCGCCGACGCGCTGGACTTCAGCGTGCTCGACCAGGAGCTGGTCGACATCTTCGTGGAGGAGGGCAAGGATCTGCTCGACCACTGCGATGGCCTGATCAGCGAACTGCGCGCCGCGCCGCAGGACCGCGACGTGCTGGCCGGGCTGCAGCGCGATCTGCACACCCTCAAGGGTGGCGCGCGTATGGCCGGGATCAATCCGATCGGTGACCTTGGCCACGGCATCGAATCGTTGCTGGAAGCCGTGGCGGCCAACCGCACCGACATTGACCGCAGCGACGTCCATCTGCTGGAGCGTGGCTTCGACCGCCTGCACCAGATGCTCACCCGCACCGGTGACCACCGCACGGTGGCGATGCCCGACGACCTGATCGCCGCCTTCGAGCAGCGGACCCAGGGCCGTGCGGTCGTGGTCGAGGACGCGCTGCCGGCCGAAGCGCCGGTGGTGGAGGACCGCAACCAGGCCGTGGCCGATGCGATCGCCACACGGGTGGCCGCACCGCTGTCCGCGCCGGTGCCGCTGGAAGTGGTCGGCGACGACGACGCGCTGGCACGTCCGCAGCAGGAACAGGTGCGTGTGCGCGCCGATCTGCTTGACCGCCTGGTCAACCATGCCGGTGAGGTGGCGATCTACCGTTCGCGGCTTGAGCAGCAGCTGGGCGCGTTCCGGGGGGCCATGTCCGAACTGGACCGCACCAACGCCCGTCTGCGCGACCAGCTGCGCCGACTCGACCTGGAAACCGAAGCGCAGATTGTCGCGCGCTACCAGCGCGAGCAGGACCAGGCCGACCACAAGTTCGATCCGCTGGAACTGGACCGCTTCTCCACCCTGCAGCAGCTCAGCCGCGCGCTGAACGAATCGGCGGCCGACCTGGGAGGCCTGCAGGGTGTGCTGGATGATCTGTCGCGCCAGTACGACGTCCTGCTGCAGCAGCAGTCGCGCGTCAGCTCGGAACTGCAGGATGGCCTGATGCGCGCGCGCATGGTGCCGTTCGACGGGCTGGTGCCGCGCCTGCGCCGCGTGGTGCGCCAGGCCGGCCAGGACACCGGCAAGCAGGTGCATGTCACGCTGGAAGGCACCCACGGCGAACTGGACCGCAACGTGCTGGATCGCATGGTCGCGCCGCTTGAACACATGCTGCGCAACTCGGTCGCCCACGGTCTTGAAACGCCGGAGCAGCGCCGTGCCGCCGGCAAGCCGGAAGAGGGCGAGATCGCCATCCGCCTGCGTCGCGAGGGCTCGGAAATCGTGCTGGAAGTGGCCGACGATGGCGCCGGCCTGGACCGTGACGCGATCCGTCGCCGTGCCGAACAGCGCGGCCTGATCGAGGCCGATGCGGTCCTCAACGACACCGAATTGGATGCGATGATCTTCGCCTCCGGCTTCAGCACCGCCGACCAGGTCAGCCAGCTGGCCGGCCGTGGCGTGGGCATGGACGTGGTGCACAACGAAGTACGCCAGCTCGGCGGCTCGGTGGACATCCACTCCGTGCGGGGGCAGGGCGTCACCTTCACGCTGCGCCTGCCGCAGACGCTGGCGGTCACCCAGGCCGTGTTCGTGCAGATCGGTGACACCACCTACGCGGTACCGGTGGCGTCGGTCAGCGGCATCGGCCGCATCTCCCGCGAGCGTTTCGAGTCCACCAGCGCCGGTGTGTACCACTACGGCGGCGAAGAGTTCGCCCTGCACGACCTGGGCACGCTGGTCGGCCAGGCCCAGGCACGCGCCGAAGGCCAGGCCCAGGTGCCGCTGCTGCTGGTGCGCGCCGGCGACCTGCGGGCTGCCGTGGCCATCGACCAGGTGCTCGGCAACCGCGAAATCGTGGTCAAACCGGTGGGTCTGCAGATCGCATCGGTGCCGGGTATCTACGGCGCCACGATCACCGGCGATGGCCGCGTCGTGGTCATCCTCGACGTCGCGCCGCTGGTGCGTCGTTTCCTCGCCAACCCGCACAAGCCGATCGCGGTGACCACCCAGGTCAGCGACCGCGACGTGCCGCTGGTCATGGTGGTGGACGACTCGCTGACGATGCGCAAGGTCACCGGCCGCATTCTGGAGCGCCACAACTTCGAAGTGACCGTCGCCCGCGACGGTGTCGAAGCACTGGAGCGGCTGGAGGAGCGCGTGCCCGATCTGATGCTGCTGGATATCGAGATGCCGCGCATGGATGGCTATGAACTGGCCACCGCGATGCGCGCCGATCCGCGTTACCAGCAGGTGCCGATCGTGATGATCACCTCGCGCAGCGGCGACAAGCACCGCCAGCGTGCGTTCGAAATCGGTGTCCAGCGCTACCTGGGCAAGCCGTACCAGGAACTGGATCTGATGCGAAACGTTTACGACCTGCTGGGGATCGCCCGTGTCCGCGAGTGACTCCCATCCCCTGTTGTCGGTGGCGCTGCTGGCCCGTGACGGTGCGGCGCGCGACCGCCTGCGCGATGCGCTCGGCCACGCCGGTGCGCGCCTGGTGTTCGAGGGCGATCCCAATACCCTGGAGCCACAGGCGCTGCGCGATGCCGATCCGGGCGCGGTGCTGATCGCACTGGAACCGGCCATCGAGGATGCGCTGGAACGCCTGGACCCGGTGCTGGCGTCGCCCTCGCTGACCCTGATCTTCGACGAGGCCGACCTGGCCGCCCGTCGCGACGGCTGGGAAGCCCAGCGCTGGGCGCGTCACCTGGCGGCCAAGCTGCATGGGCACCAGGACGTGCTGCCGCCGGGCTCGGAGCAGGACCACCTGCTGCAGCCCGAACCTGGCCTGCCGACCACCCCGGCGCAGCTGCATGCCGATGCGCCGCTGTCGTTCCACGTGCGCGAGGCGTTCGACGCGGCGACCGAGGTGCCGGCTGACGGTCTCTACCAGGCGCCGTCCGGCATCCGCGAGCCGATGTCGCTGGAAGAAGCGCTGGCCGGGCTGCAGGCACCGCCGGAAACGGTGCCGGCGCCCGTCAACGCGGCGCCGCCGGTGGCGCCGCCCCCTTTGCCGGTGGCCTCCTTTGGCGATCACAGCAGCTGGTCGCTGGTCGATGACCACGGCACGCCTGCTGCAGCGTCCGTCGCCGCCGCTGTGCCGCCGCCTGCGTTCGACAGCGAACGCCTGTCGCTGGTGGCGCTGGAAGCCGACGTGGACCCGGGCAGTGCCGCCCCCGGCGCGGTCCTCGTGCTGGCAGGCATCGGCGGTCCGGACGCACTGCGCCGGCTGCTGGCTGGCCTGCCGGCCACGCTGGCTGTGCCGGTACTGGTGCACATGCGCCTGGACGGCGGCCGCTACGGCAACCTGGTCAAACAGATGGCCCGCGTCTCCGCGCTGCCGGTGGTGCTGGCCGAAGCCGCGCAGCCGGTGGAAGCCGGGCAGGTGTACATCCTGTCCGACGACATCGGCGTGACCGTCCACAACCGCGGCCTGCACTTCGTCGCCGATGCCCACGGCGTCCAGGTCGGCGCGCTGCCGCCGGCGCACAGTGCGGTGGTGCTGCTCAGTGGCGCCGATGCCAGTCAGGTCGATGACGTACTCGCACTGGCCGTGGCCGGTGCCTGGGTGGCTGGCCAGGTGGGTGAGGGCTGCTACGACCCGACCGCCGCCAATGCGGTGGTCGCTGCGGGCATGGAGGCCGGTGAGCCGCAGCAGCTGGCCCAGGTCATCGCCGATCGTTGGGGCGGGGACACGTGAACCACGCCGCCGCCCATTACAGGAACCAGAGCGCATGAGCTACGCCAACAACGACGAAATCCGCGGCGTCCTGATCCAGGCCGGGCATGAGCGCGTGCTGCTGCCCAACGCCACCGTCGCCGAAATGATGTCCAAAGTGCCGGTCGAGACGATCGCCGATGCGCCCGCCTGGCTGGTGGGGCAGATCGCGTGGCATGGCTGGGAAGTGCCGCTGCTTTCGTTCGCGCGCCTGTCCGGGCTCGGCGACGAGCCGGTACATGGCAACAACAAGGTGGTGGTGCTGAAGGCCCTGGGAGGCAATGCGCAACGCCCCTATTTCGCCCTGCTGACCCAGAGCTTCCCGCAGTTGATCTCCGTCCCGCGCGACGGCCTGCTGGCCGACGCCTCCGAGGAAACCCTGCCGCAGGGGGTGCACATGCGTGTGCTGCTGGGCGAGCAGAGCGCACTGCTGCCGGACCTGGACGCGCTGGAAGCGGCGTTGGACCAGGCCCACCCGGTGGCGTGACCGGCAGGCCACGACCGGGGGTCGTGGCACTGCTTACCCCAGATCGCCCAAACGCGCCTGCACGGCCGCAATCGCGGCCAGCCCGGCGGTCTCGGTGCGCAGGATGCGCGGACCCAGCTGCAGGCCCTGGAAGCCGGCCTGCTGCAGTGCCTGGCGGTCGCGCGGCGACCAGCCGCCCTCGGGCCCGATCGCGATCACCACACCGCCGGCCGCCGCCTGCAGGGTGGACAGGCGATGCTCGCCGAGGGGATCCAGGGTCAGCTTGAGCGCCCCGGCGGGCAGGCCGTGTGCTGCATCGAGCAGCGATTGCGGTGCGGCCACGGACGGCACGCGTGCCCGGCCAGACTGGCCGCAGGCCGAGACCACCACGCTGACCCAGTGGGCCAGGCGCTTTTCCGCGCGCGCCGCATCCAGCTTTACTTCGGTGCGTTCGGCGTTCACCGGCACGATGGCATTCACGCCCAGCTCGGTGGCCTTCTGCAGGATCAGGTCCATTTTCTCTCCGCGCGCGATGCCCTGCAGCAGGGTGATGTGCAGCGGCGACTCGTTGGCCACCTCGTGGGCGTCATCGATGCGCACCTGCGCATCGCGCTTGCCTGCTTCGACCAGGCGTGCGGTGTAGTCGTGGCCATCGCCGTTGAACAGCACGCAGGTATCGCCCTCCCGCAGGCGCATCACGCGCACCAGGTGGTTGGCCGCGTCCTCGGGCAGCGACACGGTCTGGCCGATCGCGAGGGCGGTCGGGATGAAGCTGCGGGTCACGCGCATGCGGTGGCGTCCTCGATGGCGGCCAGGGTGGTCTGGGCCAGCAGGTCCAGGTGTTCGTCCTCCACGCAATAGGGAGGCATCCAATACAGCACGTTGCCGAGTGGGCGCAGCACCACCCCGCGCTTCAGCGCGGCGGTGTAGGCGCGCAGCCCGATCCGCGCCTCGGCAGGGAAGGGGGTGTGTCTGTCGCCGTTGCGGGCAAGCTCGAAGGCCACCACCATGCCGGCCTGGCGCACGTCGGCCATGTGGGGATGGTCGGCGAACGGCGCGGCCAGTCGCCGCATCACCTCGGCGGTGCTGCGGTTGCGCGCGATCACATCGTCAGTGGCGAAGATGTCCAGCGTGGCCAGCGCGGCCGCGCAGGCCAGCGGATTGCCCGTATAGCTGTGCGAATGCAGGAAGGCACGCTCGCGCGAGTCATCCAGGAAGGCGTCGTACAGTGCCTGGGTGGTCAATACCGCGGCCAGCGGCAGGAAGCCACCGGTAAGGCCCTTGGACAGGCACAGCAGGTCCGGCATCACCCCGGCCTGTTCGCAGGCGAACAGCGTGCCGGTGCGGCCGAAGCCGGTAGCGATTTCATCGGCGATCAGGAATGCGCCGTTGGCATCGCACAGCGCCCGCGCCCGCTGCAGATACACCGGGTCGTGCATGCGCATGCCGCCGGCGCACTGCAGCCGTGGCTCCAGAATCACCGCGCAGATCTCGCCGGGATGCCGGTCGAACAGGTCGGCCAGGCGGTCGGCGGCCTCATGGGCGCGCTGGGCGGCACTTTGACCGGGCTCGGCCAGATAGGCGTCGGGGGACGGTGCGAACAGTGCTTCGGTGAGGAGCGGCGCGTACACCCGGCGGTACAGCGGAATGTCCCCGACCGACAGGGCGCCCAGCGTCTCGCCGTGGTAGCCGTTCTCCAGCGCCACGAAGCGGGTCCGGTGCATCTCGCCGCGGTTGCGGAAGTAATGGAACGCCATCTTCAGCGCCACCTCCACGCCGGCCGACCCGTTGTCGGCGTAGAACACCTTGGCCAGCGGGTCGCGCCCGGGCTGACGCGGTGCGATCGCCAGCAGGCGCTCGGCCAGGGCCACCGCCGGTTCGTGGCTGAAGCCGGCCAGCATCACCTGCTCCAGCTGGGTGGCCTGGTGCGCGATGGCCGCGCCGATGCGGGGCTCGGCGTGACCGAACAGATTGGTCCACCAGCTGCTCACCGCATCCAGGTAGCGGCGGCCATCATGGTCGATCAGCCACGGGCCTTCGCCACGCGCGATCGGTACCAGGGGCAGGGTGTCGGGGTGCTCGCGCATCTGGGTGCACGGGTGCCACAGCACAGCCAGGTCGCGTTGCCGCCACCGGTCGGCCAGCGTGAGGGGGGCTGGGTCTGCTAGCATTTCGGGCTCATGAACACGTTTTCACCTGCACACATTCTATCCAAGAGCCTGTTCGCATGAGCCGTCGCCTGCCCATCATCCACCAGATCACGGACGAGGAAAGCGGGCCCTTCCAGCGCCAGCACCTGGACCTGGAATTCTCCAACGGCGAACGCCGCCGTTTCGAGCGTCTGGTCAGCCGGGGCCACGGCGCGGTGGTCGTGGTGCCGATGCTCGACGAGGAGACCGTGCTGCTGGTGCGTGAATACGCGGCCGGCGTGCACCGTTACGAGCTCGGCCTGGTCAAAGGGCGCATCGATGCCGGGGAAAGCCCCGAGCAGGCCGCCGACCGCGAACTGAAGGAAGAGGCGGGGTACGGTGCCCGCCGCATTGATGTGCTGCGCGCGATGACGCTGGCGCCGACCTACATGAGCCACCAGTCCTGGCTGGTGGTGGCCCGCGACCTCTATCCCGAACGCCTGGTGGGCGACGAACCCGAGGAGCTGGAAGTGGTGCCCTGGAAGCTGGCCGATCTGGACCAGCTGATGCTGCGCGAGGACGTCTCCGAAGGCCGTTCGCTGGCGGCGTTGTTCATCGCCCGCGAGTGGCTGGGACGTCGGGAATGATCAAACTCACGACGGATCTGCGCGAAACCGTCATCGCCATCGCCCAGGACGCCGCCGCCGCCATCATGGGGGTGTATGCCACTGCGTTCGATGTGGAGATCAAATCCGATCGCAGCCCGCTCACCGCGGCCGACCTGGCCGCCAACCAGGTGATCGAGCGCGGCCTTGGCCAGCTCACTCCGGACCTGCCGATCCTGTCCGAGGAATCGGCGCAGGTGCCGTGGGAGGTGCGCCAGCACTGGGGTGCCTATTGGCTGGTCGATCCGCTCGACGGCACCCGCGAGTTCGTCAAGCGCAACGACGAGTTCAGCGTCAACATCGCGCTGATCTACCAGGGGGCGCCGGCCTTCGGCGTGGTGCTGGCGCCGGTCAGTGGCACGGTCTGGCATGCGATGCGTGGTGAGCTGGCGTATCGCCGCGACGGCATGCGCGACTCGGTGCTGCGCACCCGCACGCCGGCCGTGCCCCCGCTGAAGGTCGCCGCCAGCCGTTCGCACCGCAGCCCGCAGACGCAGGCGCTGCTGGACCGGATGGGCGGGATCGAGCTGGTCGCACAGGGCTCGTCGCTGAAATTCTGCCGGCTCGCCGAGGGCACGCTCGACGTCTACCCCCGGTTGGGACCGACCGCCGAATGGGACACCGCCGCAGGTCAGTGCGTGCTGCACGCCGCCGGTGGTGCGGTGCTGTCGGCGGCCACCGGCAAGCCGTTCCGCTACAACCGCCGCGACACCCTGTTGAACGGCGACTTCATCGCGCTGGGCGATACCCGCCTGCCGTGGCGCGACTGGTTGCCTGCCTGACCCCATCGGAGAACCCCGCATGACCCCCAGTGCCGAACTGGACCGCCTGCTGCAGATCATGGCGCGCCTGCGCGATCCCACGCAGGGGTGCCCGTGGGACCTGCAGCAGGACTTCGCCAGCATTGCCCCGTATACCGTCGAGGAGGCCTACGAAGTGGCCGACGCGATCGACCGCGGTGACCTGGACGACCTCAAGGACGAACTGGGCGATCTGCTGCTGCAGGTGGTCTTCCACGCACAGATGGCCAGCGAGCAGGGCGCGTTCGCCTTCGCCGACGTCGCCCGTGCGATCAGTGACAAGATGCAGCGGCGTCATCCGCACATCTTCGCCGACGTGGAGGTCGACGACGCCGACCAGGTCAACCTGAACTGGGAGGCGATCAAGCGTGCCGAACGCGCGGCCAAGGGCCACACCGATACCTCCGCGCTGGCCGGCATTTCGCGTGGCCTGCCCGAGTGGCAGCGGGCGGTGAAGCTGCAGGCCCGCGCGGCCCGGGTCGGCTTCGACTGGCCCGACCCGCAGCCGGTGCTGGACAAGGTGCGCGAGGAACTGGACGAGGTGGCGGCGGAATTCGCCCGCGGTGATGTCCAGGCCAACCACGCGCGCCTGCAGGAAGAACTCGGGGACCTCCTGTTCGTCTGTGCCAACCTGGCCCGGCACGCCAAGGTCGATGTCGGCGCGGCGCTGCGCCAGGCCAACCACAAGTTCGAGCGCCGCTTCCGCGCGATGGAGGCGCAGGCCGCCGCCGCCGGGCAGCGCATGGACGCGCTGGACCTGGAGGCGCAGGAGCGCCTCTGGCAGCAGGCCAAGCGCGACGAAGCGACATCGTGAACACGCTGCTGCTGTTCGTACTGACCGCCGTGGCCGAAATCGTCGGCTGCTACCTGCCGTGGCTGTGGCTGCGCAAGGACGGCAGTGCGTGGCTGCTGCTGCCGGCAGCGGCCAGCCTGGCCCTGTTCGCCTGGCTGCTGACCCTGCATCCGGTCGCCAGCGGCCGCGTCTACGCCGCCTACGGAGGCGTCTACATCGGCACTGCGCTGATGTGGCTGTGGCTGGTGGACGGCATTCGTCCCAGCCGCTGGGATCTGCTTGGCGTCGCCCTGTGCCTGGCCGGGATGACGGTGATCATGTTTGCCCCCCGCGGCAGCTGAACCGGGTGTCGCAGCGCAACTGACCGTACAATCGGGACATCACAGGGAAAGGAGTTTCCGATGTTTCCGACCATGCTGTTCTCGCTGGTGCTTGCCTTCGTGGCCGTCGTCATCCTGTTCAAGGCCGTGCGCATGGTGCCGCAGGGCTACGAGTGGACGGTCGAGCGCTTCGGCCGCTACACCCACACCATGTCCCCCGGCCTGCATTTCCTGATTCCGATCGTCTACGGCGTCGGTCGCAAGGTGAACATGATGGAGCAGGTGCTGGACGTGCCCAGCCAGGAAGTGATCACCAAGGACAACGCCGCGGTGCGCGTGGACGGCGTGGTGTTCTTCCAGGTGCTCGACGCGTCCAAGGCGGCCTATGAAGTGGCCAACCTGGAAGTGGCGATGATCGCGCTGGTGCAGACCAACATCCGCACCGTGATCGGGTCGATGGACCTGGACGAATCGCTCAGCCAGCGCGAGGTGATCAATGCCCAGCTGCTGAGCGTGGTCGATCATGCCACCAACCCGTGGGGCGTGAAGGTCAACCGCATCGAAATCCGCGACATCCAGCCCCCGCGCGACCTGCTCGACGCGATGGCTCGGCAGATGAAGGCCGAGCGCGAAAAGCGCGCGCAGATTCTGGAAGCCGAAGGCTCGCGCCAGTCCGAGATCCTGCGTGCCGAAGGCGAGAAGCAGGCGGCCGTGCTCGAAGCCGAAGGCCGCAAGGAAGCCGCGTTCCGCGATGCGGAGGCGCGTGAGCGCCTGGCCGAGGCCGAAGCCAAGGCGACCGAAATGGTGTCCGACGCGATCGCCAAGGGCGACGTGCAGGCGATCAATTACTTCATCGCGCAGAAGTATGTGGAGGCGTTCAAGGAACTGGCGACCTCGCCGAACCAGAAGCTGGTGCTGATGCCGATGGAGGCCAGTGGCGTGATCGGATCGATCGCCGGTGTGGCCGAACTGGCCAAGGAAGCGTTCGCCAAGCAGGAAGAGAAGAAGGCCGCGCGCGCGGTGCCGCCGCGGATCGGAGGCTGACATGCGCTGGGAGGTCGTAGGCTGGGGCGCGCTGGCACTGGTGCTGTTTGCGGCCGAAGCGCTGGCCCCGGGGGCGTTCATGCTGTGGATCGGCATCGGGGCGGCGGCGGTGTTCGTGCTGGTGGCCGTGTTCGCCGACATTCCGCTGCTGTGGCAGGTGGTCGCGTTCGTGCTGCTCAGCGTGGTGTCGATCCAGTGCTACCGGCGCTGGGGGCGCTCCCACGATCGGCAGAGCGACGCGCCGTTGTTGAACCGGCGTGCCGAACAGCTGGTGGGGCGGGTGGTGCTGCTGGACCAGCCGATCGTCGCCGGCAAGGGCCGCGCCAAGGTCGACGACGCGTTCTGGGTGGTGGATGGCCCGGACCTGCCGGCCGGGAGCGCGGTACGGGTGGTGGCGGTGGCGGGCATGACGCTGAAAGTGCAACCGGTCTGAGCAGGCTGCGGCGGCGCATTCCGCACCGCCGCAGGCGTTGTGAAGACGGTTCTGGGATAATGGCGCTCTTGCCTTCATTCCCCCGGAACCGGTCATGACCCAGAAGACGCTTCTCAACGACACCCACCGCGCACTCGGCGCCAAGATGGTCGATTTCGGTGGCTGGGACATGCCCATCCACTATGGCTCGCAGCTGGACGAACACCACCTGGTGCGTGCCGACGCGGGCATGTTCGACGTCAGCCACATGACCGTGGTCGATCTGCGCGGCGCGCAGGTCAAGCCGTTCCTGCGCCGCCTGCTGGCCAACTCGGTGGACAAGCTCAAGGCCACCGGCAAGGCGCTGTACTCGTGCATGCTCAACCCGCAGGGCGGGGTGATCGACGACCTGATCGTCTACTACCTGGCCGACGACTTCTTCCGCATGGTGGTGAACGCCTCCACCCGCGAGAAGGACCTGGCCTGGATCCGTGAACAGGCGGCCGCCTTCGACGTGCAGGTCACCGAGCGCGACGACCTGGCGATCATCGCCGTGCAGGGCCCCACCGCACGCGCGCGCGTGATCGGCCTGGCCGCGGAGGGCGACCGCGCCGCATTGAACACGCTCGGCCGTTTCGCCGCGATCGAGGCGACCGCCGCCAGCGGTGCGCCGCTGTTCGTGGCGCGCACCGGCTACACCGGTGAGGACGGGTTTGAAATCCTGATTCCGCAGAACGACGTGGTCGCCTTCTGGAACGCCCTGGCGCAGGCCGGCGTACGTCCGGCCGGGTTGGGCGCGCGCGACACGCTGCGCCTGGAAGCCGGCATGAACCTGTATGGCCAGGACATGGACGAGCAGATCACCCCGTACGAAGCCGCCCTGGCCTGGACCGTGGCGCTGGACGAAGGCCGCGACTTCATCGGCCGCGAGGTGCTGGAAGCGCAGAAGGCGGCGGGCGACGCACGCCAGCTGATCGGCCTGGTGATGGACGAGAAGGGCGTGCTGCGCCACGGCCAGGCGGTACTCACCGCCAGCGGCCAGGGCGAGATCCTGTCCGGCACCTTCTCCCCGACGCTGGGCAAGGGCATCGCGTTCGCCCGCGTGCCGGCCGGTGAGCTGGGCCAGGTGCACGTGGACATCCGCGGCAAGCACGTCCCGGTGCGCGTGGTGAAGTTCCCGTTCGTGCGCGAAGGTCAGGCCCAGCCCGGCGTGCTGGTCGAGGCCTGATCCATCAGTTTCCGGCGCGCGGTTGCCCAGCGGCCCGCGCCGGTTGGTTACACTACCCCCGTTTCCCGAACCCCTGAATTTTCTCGGAGCAGTTCCATGAGCGAGATCCCCGGCGACCTCAAATTCCTCAAGTCCCACGAGTGGGCGCGCGTCGAAGGCAATGGCCGCGTCACCGTCGGTATTTCCGACCATGCCCAGGGCCTGCTGGGCGACCTGGTCTACGTCGAGCTGCCCAACGTCGGCGACACGGTCAAGGCGGGCGAGCAGGCCGCCGTCGTCGAGTCGGTGAAGGCCGCCTCGGACGTGTACAGCCCGATCACCGGTACCGTGGTCGAGGTCAACAGCGCGCTGTCGGACAAGCCGGAAACCATCAACGAAGATGCGTACGGCGAAGGCTGGATCTTCGTGGTGGAAGTGACCGGCACCGACGAGTTGAACGAGCTGCTGGCGCCGGACGACTACGCCGAGCTGCTGGAGAACGAGGATCACTGATCCTGCGTCGCTCCCAGGAACGGCCGCCTTGTGCGGCCGTTTTTTTTTGGCTGTTCTCCCGCGGACGGGAAAACGAACGGCATGCACCGACGCGGCGGCGTTAGCGAGGCGTGATGATGTTGCGGTGTGCGCGCGCTGCCGGCGCGTTCCGCGTCGGCTCATGCCGTCGGGTTGGGAACCCATCGCGACGGGTCATGAGCATGCCGATGCGCGTCGCCGCACATCGACATGCGGTCGCAGGACGACCGCTGGCGACCTGCCGAAGGTGCGATCGCGCCGACACTGCGCGGCAGAAAGTTTGCGCATTTGCGTCAATCGGGTAGTAAAAAGCGCAGCCGGATGTGAAAACTTTTCCGACGGATTTTGCCCCTTTGTTGGCAGCCGGTCAGACAGGCGCGCCGCTGCTCGCACACCTGCCTGTGCGCATGCCGCCACCCGGGGTGTGTTTCGCGAAAGTGCTTCTTTTAAGTTGTTTTTGTTTCAGGGCTTGCCGCCGACAGGGCATCGGCGTGTCCGTTGGTGTGGGCATGACGTGTCGGTACGGGGTGTCCAACGGGTGCTCGGCGCAGCGCGTCGGACGTGTCCGGTGTGAAAATTTTTCGCCGGGGTTGTTGACAGTGAAAAAAAGCGTGATTAGGTTTCGCCAAGCAGACCTTGCCTGCCAAGAGAGTGAGCAGAATCGACATCCAGTCGCGAAGCACAACCAGGACATCCACCTTGCATCCGATGACGGTGGAGTCGGCTTCGCTTCCTTCGGTGAAATGCAAGGGCACCCCTGATCCGACACCTGCCTGGCCGATCCCGGTAGGTGTCCCCGTATCCGTCACGACGCGCATGACGCGACGGCGGTCCCCGCAACGCAGCAACGGCGGGTTTGCTTTACCTGGGCGTTTCAACTCCATAGATCACTGACGAGGAGCCATCCCATGGCAACCAAGAAAGCTGCGAAGAAAAAGCCGGCCGCCAAAAAGGCAGCCAAGAAGGTCGCTAAGAAGGCGACTGCCCGTAAAGCCGTGAAGAAGGTCGCCAAGAAGGCGGCGGCCAAGAAGACGGTGAAGAAGGCCGCCAAGAAGGCGACCGCCCGCAAGGCAGTGAAGAAGACAGCCGCCAAGAAGGCGGTCAAGAAGGTAGCGAAGAAGGCGGCTGCCAAGAAGACCGCGAAGAAGGCAGTGAAGAAGACGGCGAAGAAGGCCGTCCGGAAGGTCGCCAAGAAGGCGGCTGCCAAGAAGACCGCGAAGAAGGCTGTCCGCAAGGTAGCCAAGAAGGCGGCGGCCAAGAAGGCCACCCGCAAGACGGCGAAGAAGGCCGTCAAGAAGGTAGCCAAGAAGGCTACGGCGAAGAAGGCCACCGCCAAGAAGGCGGTCAAGAAGGTTGCAAAGCGCAAGCCGGCAGCCCGCAAGAAGAAGGCTGCCCCGGTCGCCCTGCCGGCAACCCCGGCACCGCTGATCTAAGCGTTTCCCGATAGCCGCACCTGAAACTCCTTCCCCGGCAGCCCAGCGGGGAGGGAGTTTTTTTATGGGTGCGTTTCCGGTCGGTGCCCACAGAAAAAAAGGCGGCCAAGTGGCCGCCTTTTTCCAATGAGAGGTCGCTGCGATCAGTGCGGCGAGGCCACCGCACGGTTGGACGAAACGCCCTTGCGCTTGTTCTGCGGGGCGGCATCTTCGGCCATCAGGTTGTCGCTGCCGAAGTCGGTATCCACGTCCAGCCAACGCTGGCTGGGCAGGCCCATCGCTGCGTCGAGCACGGTCGGCAGCAGGCCGCTGGGCAGGCTGCTTTCACCGTTCCACATGATGGCAATGCCGAGGTCGCGTTCCGGCACCAGCGCAACCAGCCCACGGTAGCCCTGCACCGCGCCGGCATGGAACACCACTTCATGGCCGGCGTAATCGAAGTTGCGCCAGCCCAGTGCGTAGCCGGCCGAATGCAGGCGTTCGCGGCGCCAGCCGGAGCGCATTTCGCCCGGGGTGCTGATCAGGGTGGAGTGCAGGGTGGCCAGCAGCGGCGCAGGCAGCACGTCGGGCCGGTGTCCGGTGTGGGCCAGCAGCCACTGCGCCATGTCGCTGGCGCTGGCATTGACGCCGGCCGCCGGTGCCAACCGGTAATAGGTGGGCTTGGGGGTCAGGGCAACCCAGCCGTTGCGGCTGCGCACATGCGGACGCGCCCAGCGCGAGCTGGCCTGGATGCCGGCCAGGCCGAGGCTGGCGTCATCCATGCCCAGCGGCTTGAACAACCGACGCTCGACCGACTGTTCGTAGAAACTGCCGGAGGCGGCGTAGACCACGTCGCCGATCAGACTGAAGGCAACGTTCTGATAGGCGTAGCACTCGCCCGGCTGGCACTTGAGCGAGGTCGAGGCCAACTTGTGGGTCAGCGTGTAGTACTCCGCGTTGGCTTCCACGTCGCGGTCGTATGCGTTGTAGGGCAGGCCGACCCGATGGCTGAGCAGGTCGGCCACGGTCAGCCGCTCGGTTGCTTCCGGCGAGTTCAGCCGGAAGCCGGGGACGTAGTCGGTGACCTTGCTGTCCCAGCGCAGGGTGCCGTCGTTGACCAGCAGGCCGGCCATCGTACCGGCGAAGGCCTTGGACAGCGACGCGAGGCGGAACACGGTATGCGCGTCGACCTGCTGCGGATTGTTGACGTCGGTAACGCCGTAGCCCCGCGCGCTGAGCACGCGGCCGCCCTGGACGATCGCCACGGCCATGCCGGGGACGCGCTCGCCATAGGTGAGCTGCTGGGCCATCGATTCGATTGCCGCGACATTGAAGCCCGGTGCGGGCGGCAGTACCTGCCGCGCGGCCGGCGCGGCGCGATACGCGGCCGGCTGGGTGTGCGGCACGTTGGCCGGGACGCTGTTCTCGATGTTGACGGGGAACGCGGACGGCGAGGCACTGGGGGTCTGTGCAGTGGAAGACATTGCGATGGGCATCAACATGCCCAGCAACCCGGTTGCCGCCGAACGGATCGGTCGGCGCCTGCTGTTCTGATTCATCGTGTAGGGCCCGTGCGCGACTGCTGTAAGGGATTCTAGCGCCGCTTTTCCTCATTGCACAAACGAAGCGAAGATGAATACGTATCACATTGAAAATGCGTGGGTTTTTGCGCTGCTCCGACGGTCCGTGCCGCCGACGCGGCGGGGCCCGGTTCAGCGTGATCCCGCGTCCTGGCGCAGCCACTGCGCGGCCCGTTCGGCGATCATCAGGGTGGGGGCGTTGGTGTTGCCGCTGATCAGGCTGGGCATCACCGCAGCATCGACCACCCGCAGCCGCTGGGTGCCGTACACCCGCAGCATCGGGTCGACCACGGCATCGGCATGCTGGCCCATCGCACAGGTGCCGACCGGGTGGTAGATGGTCTCGGCCTTGGCACGGATGAACGCGGCCAGGGCCGCATCATCCAGATCGTCGCGGGCAGGAAAGACCGGGGCGCCGCGCCACGGATCGAACGCGGGCTGGGCCAGGATCTGCCGGGACAGCCGGGCGCACTCGATCATCATCCGCAGGTCGTGGCCGTCCGCATCGCCAAGGTAGTTGGGCTGCAGTCGTGGCGGCGACCGCGCGTCGGCATCGCGCAGGTACAGCCTGCCGCGGCTGCGCGGATGCAGCGGGCACGCATGCAGCGTGTAGCCATCACCGGGCAGGCGATGGCGGCCGTGGTTGTCGAGCATGGCCGGCACGAAATGGAACTGCACGTCGGCGCGTGCGTCCGGCGCCAGTGCCGAGCGGGCGAAGCCGCCGGCCTCGGCCAGGTTGCTGGTGCCGGCACCGCGATGGCCGCGCAGGAAGTAGTCGATGGCGATGCGCAGCTCGTTGCTGCGGTCGTAACTCACCCCGGGATGGGTGTGCACGACCGTGCAGATATCCAGGTGGTCCTGCAGATTGCCACCCACCCCGGGCAGGTCCACGCGCGGGGTGATGCCGTGGCCGCGCAGTGCGTGGGCGGGACCGATCCCGGAGAGCATCAGCAATTGGGGCGAATGGATGGCGCCGGCGCTGAGGATCACTTCGGCCGATGCGGTGGCATGTCGATGCTCCCGGCCACGCCGGTAGTGCACGCCGGTCGCGGTGGTGCCGGCGAAGCTCAGCGCCACCGCCTGGGCGCCGGTGAGCACGGTGAGGTTGCGCCGTGCACGCGCCGGGCGCAGGTAGGCGGTGGCACTGGAGCAGCGGGCGCCATCGCGCTGCGTGACCTGATACAGGCCGACGCCGAGCTGGTGGACGCCATTGAAGTCATCGTTGGGCGCATGGCCCGCCTGCACGGCGGCGGCCAGGAACACGGCCGAGAGCGGGTTGTGGTGGCGCAGGTCGGACACCGACAGCGGTCCGGCATCGCCGTGCAGTGCGCTGGCGCCGCGGCTGTTGGCCTCGCCATGCAGGAACCACGGCAGCACCTGCGCCCATTCCCAGCCGGTGGCGCCGGCAGCCGCCCAGCCGTCGTAGTCGGCCGGCACGCCGCGGATGTAGCACATGGCATTGATCGCGCTGGATCCGCCCAGCACCTTGCCACGCGGCCACCACAGGCGCCTGCCGTCCAGGGCGGGCTCCGGCTCGGTGTCCAGGTTCCAGTTGATGCGCCGGTTGTTGACCAGCCGCGCCAGGCCGGCCGGCATGTGGATGAAGGGGTTGCGGTCGGCCGGGCCGGCTTCGAGCAGCAGCACCTGGCACTGCGGGTCGGCACTGAGCCGGTTGGCCAGTACACAGCCGGCCGAGCCGGCGCCGACGATGATGTAGTCGTACCTGTCCCGTGCCAATGCCAGCAGCTCCCCGATGGTGTACCCCGGAGCATAGGGCAGACGGACGGTGAACGGGTCGGGCGGTGTGGGCCGGGCAGCGCTGCGCGGGTGCGGCGGTCGGCTACTGGCGATGTTGCGGTGCATCGTTTACCTTGCGCGCTTTGCCGCCCGGAGTTCCCACGATGCTGCCGTTTCGACGTCGCCTGAGCGCGGAGCGGGTGCGATGACCGCCGTGGCCACGCCGGTGCGGGGATCGGGGCTGCGCGATGCGCTGCGCCAGTCGCCGCCGCTGATCTGGGCATCGGTGTACTTCTTCTGCCTGCTGAGCGGCTATTACGTGCTGCGCCCGGTACGCGAGGCGATGGCGGCCTCGGCGGACCTGCAGACATTGTTCCCGTCCGGGCTGATCGCATGGTTCGCTGGCCACGGCATTGCGCTGCAGGACTTCGTGCTGCAGTTTCTGTTCACCTGCGTGTTCCTGATCATGCTGGTGATGCAGCCGCTGTACGGTGCGCTGGTGAGCCGCTATCCGCGGCGGGTGTTCCTGCCGGTGGTGTACGGGTTCTTCATTGCCACGCTGCTGGGCTTCTATGTGCTGTTCGACAGCGGGGTGCCCGGTCGCGGGATGGCGTTCTTCTTCTGGATCACGGTGTTCAACCTGTTCGCGGTGGCGGTGTTCTGGAGCTTCATGGCCGATGTGTTCTCCAACACGCAGGCACGTGCGTTCTACGGCTACATCGGCGCGGCCGGCACCATCGGGGCCTTTCTTGGCCCGATCATCACGTCGGCGCTGGTGCAGCGGGTGGGCATCGCCAACCTGATGCTGGTCTCGGCCGGCTTCCTCGGTGTATGTCTGTTCTGCATCTGGCGGCTGCGCCTGTGGGCGGTGGCGCGTGAGCGGGATCAGCAGCTGGTGTCGGGCGAGACGCCGATGGGCGGAAGCGTGCTGGACGGCCTGAAGCTGATCGCGCGCGAGCCGCTGCTGCGCTGGCTGGCGCTGATGGTGCTGTTCGGCGTGGGCATCGGGACGCTGTTGTACAACGAGCAGGCCGCGATCGTGCGCCGGCTGTATACCGATCCGGCGGCAAGCACGGCCTTCTTCTCGCGGGTGGATCTGGCGGTGAACGCGCTGACGCTGCTGCTGCAGTTGGGGCTGACCCGCTGGCTGTTGTCGCGCTACGGTATCGCGCCGGCGCTGTTGATCCCGGGCTTTGCGATCATTGTCGGGTTCTCGGCACTCGCGGCCTCGCCGTTGCCGCTGCTGGTGGCGATGGTGCAGGTGATGACGCGGGCGAGCGAGTTCTCGCTGGCCAAGCCGGCACGCGAGACGCTGTACACGCGGGTGGACCGCCAGTGGCGCTACAAGGCCGGTGCGGCGATCGATACGGTGGTGTACCGCGGCGCGGACCTGGGCTTTGCGTGGGTGCACAAGGGGCTGTCGCTGTTCGGCTCGCACGTGCTGTTTGCGGGGGGGCTGGTGGTGGCCGGGCTGATGACCTTTGCCGCGTTCGGCCTGCTGCGCGAAGAAAAGAAGCTGCCGGCCGAGCGCCCGGAGTAAGCTCTGGTCATCTTTTTCGAGGCCTGCCCATGTACTGGACCGCACTGATCCTGACCCTGGTGGTCGCCCTGCTGCACGTGTACTTCCTCGTGCTGGAAATGTTCCTGTGGACGCGTCCGCTGGGCCTGAAGACGTTCCGCAACACGCCGGAGAAGGCCCAGGCCACGCGCGTGCTGGCGGCCAACCAGGGGCTGTACAACGGCTTCCTGGCCGCCGGCCTGTTCTGGGGCCTGTTCGATCATCTGCCGATGCTGGTCAACTTCATGCTGGGCTGCGTGATCGTGGCCGGCTGTTACGGCGCCTACAGCGTCAATAAGCGGATCTTCTTCATCCAGGCCGTCCCGGCGATTCTGGCCGCGATCGCCTGGCATTTCGTGCCGGCGTAAGCGAGGTCGCCGGTAGGTGCCGACCGTTGGTCGGCACAGCCAGAGCCAAAGCCCGCATCTGGATTCTCCCCGGCTTGGCTGGCGGGCGTGTCCCGTACCCCCATTCCCGCCGGCCACGCCCGGGAGAATGCGGATGAGGGCTGTGGCTGTAGCTCTGGCTCTGGCTCTGGCGTTGAAAGGCACAGAGCGTGCCGACCAGCGGTCGGCACCTACCGATCGGTGAGGTGACCGGTGGTTGGAGCGTTCCGCGAACGGTCCTGCGGTGAGAGCCACATCTGGATGCGGGCGCTGAAGACCGGTGTGCCGGCGGTGTCGCGGATATGGACGTCGACGGGCAGGGTGTAGCCGCTGTCGGCCGCGATGATCGGCTGGGCGGGTGTGGCGACGGCGTGCTGGGTGCCCGTGGCCTTGGCGAGGTACTGCACTTCCATGCCCTTCGGAATCCAGCGCATGCCGCGCGGCAGCGAGGCGTCGACCATCAGCCCGGCGGTGAGTTCGGCCAGGTTGCACAGTGCGATGGCGTGGACCGTGCCGATGTGGTTGGTGACCCTGCGCCGGTGCGCGATGTGGCCCTCGCAGCGACCGGGTTCGAGCACGGTGATGCGCGGGGCGATGCTGGCGAAGTAGGGCGCCTTGAAACATACCGCGCGCGCGAACAGCCATTGGCCTGCGGGCCAGCGCTGCATGCGACGGTACAGGGTGAGCAGTGGAGCGGACATCGGGGTCTCCTGGAAAGCGGCCGGGCGCCGCTGCAATGAAAAACGGCGGACCGAAGTCCGCCGTTTCCGTTCACGTCGATGCAGGCATCACGCCGCTTCCGAGCGTGCGTCCTTGCGCTCGCGGTCGTAGTAGCTGGCCGCGCGCAGCTCGTGCGGATCGAAGTCGTCCACGGTGATGGTTTCCAGCGTCAGCGCGCGGAGTTCTTCCAGCAGGGTGCGCTCGTCCTGGGTGATGACGCCCTCGGCCACGGCTTCGTCCAGCTGGGTGGTGAAGTCCAGGGCTTCGATGCCCTTGGTCTTGACCGCCTTGATGAACTTGCGCTCGACCGGCTCGGCCATGATCGCCTTGGACAGGTAGCTGTTGATGCGGCCACCCGGGTTGTTGTCGCACGGCGTCAGGAACACGCCGTTGGCCAGGCGGTCGCGGGCTTCGTTGGGCGCCATGAGCAGCGCGGCGACGCGGTGACCCAGGCGGTCGCCCGGAGCCTCGGCGCGGCGGCCGAACGGGAAGATCAGCGCCCACATCAGCCAGCCGATCGGACGGATCGGGAAGTTGCGCAGCGCGGCCGACAGCGACTCCTCGATCTTGTGCACGCTGTCGTGGAAGGCCCAGGCCAGCAGCGGCTGGTCGGTGGCCGGCGCACCTTCGTCGTGGTAACGCTTGAGCATGGCGCTGGTCATGTAGATGTGGCTCAGCACATCGCCCAGGCGACCGGACAGCGACTCCTTGAACTTCAGCTTGCCGCCGAGGGTCATCATCGAGATGTCGGCCATCAGCGCCAGGTTGGCCGAGTAACGGTCCAGCTTGCGGAAGTAGCGGCGGGTATAGGCATCGCCCGGGGCGGCACCGAACCGGGCGCCGGTCAGGCCGAACCAGAACGAGCGGACGGCGTTGGAGATGCCGAAGCGGATATGGCCGAACAGGCTGCGGTCGAATTCCTGCAGGCCTGCACGGGTGTCCGGATCCTGCGCGGCCTTCATTTCCTTCAGCACCCACGGGTGGCAGAGGATCGCACCCTGGCCGAAGATCAGCAGGCTGCGGGTCATGATGTTGGCGCCTTCGACCGTGATCGCGATCGGTGCGGCCTGCCAGCTGCGGCCGGCGAAGTTGCGCGGCCCCAGGATGATGCCCTTGCCGCCGATCACATCCATCATGTCCGAGATCACTTCACGGCTCATGGTGGTGCAGTGGTACTTGGCGATCGCCGACGGTACCGACGGCACGTCGCCGCGGTCCACGGCGGCGGCGGTGGCCTGGCACAGCGCGCTGATCGCGTAGGCCTTGCCGCCGATGCGTGCCAGGGCTTCTTCCACGCCTTCGAAGCGGCCGACCGACAGGCCGAACTGCTTGCGGATGCGTGCATATGCGCCGGTCACGACCGCGCCGGCCTTGGCACCGCCACTGGCGGTGGACGGCAGGGTGATCGAGCGGCCCACGGCCAGGCACTCATTGAGCATGTTCCAGCCCTTGCCGGCCATCTCGGCACCGCCGATCAGCTGGGTCAGCGGGATGAACACGCCCTTGCCGCGGATCGGGCCGTTCTGGAAGGTCGAGTTGAGCGGGAAGTGACGGCGGCCGATTTCGACACCGGCGGTGTCGCGCGGCAGCAGTGCCAGCGTGATGCCGATGTCGCGGGTGGTGCCGATCAGCCCATCCGGATCGTACATGCGGAAGGCCAGGCCGATCAGCGTGGCCACCGGGGCCAGGGTGATGTAGCGCTTGTCGAAGGTGAGCTTGACGCCGAGCACCTGCTCGCCGTTCCACTCGCCCTTGCAGACGATGCCGTAATCGGGAATGGAGGTGGCGTCCGAGCCGGCGAACGGGCCGGTCAGGCCGAAGCAGGGCACTTCACGGCCGTCGGCCAGGCGCGGCAGGTACTGGTCCTTCTGCGCCTGGGTGCCGTAATGGTTGAGCAGTTCGCCCGGGCCCAGCGAGTTGGGCACTCCGACGGTGGAACTCACCACGCTCGACACCGATGCCAGCTTCTGGATCACCTTGTGGTGCGCCAGCGCGCTGAAGCCCAGACCGCCGTATTCCTTTGGAATGATCATGCCGAAGAACTTGTTCTTCTTGATGAAGCTCCACAGTTCCGGCGGCAGGTCGGCGTAGACGTGGGTGATTTCCCAGTCGTTGACCATCCTGCACAGCTCTTCGACCGGGCCATCCAGGAAGGCCTGTTCTTCGGCGGTAAGCTGCGGCTTGGGGTAGTTCAGCAGGATGTTCCAGTCGGGGTCGCCGGTGAACAGCTGGCCTTCAAAACCGACCGAGCCGGTTTCCAGGGCGATGCGCTCGGTCTGCGACAGCGGCGGCAGCACCTTGCGGAACACCTTCATCATCGGCGCGGTCAGCAGCGGCTTGCGGATGAACGGCAGCAGCAACGGCACGGCGATCACCGCGACGATGGCGGCAGCCACGATCGTGGCGGTCTGGTTGACGTAGGGAATGAACCAGCAGGCGACCAGCAGCGCGACGCTGACGAGCGTCCAGGTGATCAGCCGCATGCGGTGGTAGGCGACGATGGCCCCCGCCAGCAGGAGGGCCAGGAAGGGAACGACAATGCTCATGAGCGTGCTCCGGTGACGTGCTCGGTAGTGGCGGACTGTGCCACGGCGGAGGCCGAGGGCAACACGTCCAGATAGTCCAACACAGTAGCGGTAAAGGCGCTGTTGTCATCGCCGGCGACCATATGGGTGGCCTCCGGCAACTGCACGTGGCGAGCGTGCGGCACCAGCGCGAGGAATTCGGCCACCGTCTGCGGGGTGACCAGGGTGCTGCGCCCGCCGCTGACCAGCAGCAACGGGCATTTCACCTGGCGCGCCGCCTCGGCGAGCGCGTCCTGGTGCTGTTCGCTGTCGCGCGCCAGTTCGGCGACCAGGCGCGGATCCCAATGCCAGCGCCAGCGGCCGTGGCCATCCTCGCGCAGCAGGGCGCGCAGCGCCTCCTCGGACTTGCGCGGGCGGTGCGGCATGTACGCCGAGATCACGTCCGCCGCCTGCGACAGCGAGGCGAAGCCGTCCGGATGCGCGGTCATGAACATCAGGATGCGTTCGACTCCGGCGGTATCCCAGCGCGGGGTGATGTCCACCAGCACCATCGCCGAGAACAAGCCGGGCCAGCGCGACTCGGCGAGCAGGCCGAACAGCCCGCCCATCGACGCGGCGACGAGGATCGGCGGCTGCGGCTGTTCACCGGCGAGCACGATCAGGTCGTCGGCGAACTGTTCGCCGTGATAGGCCAGGGCGGCGGGGTTCCAGTCGGAGTCGCCGTGGCCGCGGGCATCGTAGGCCAGGGTCTGGTAGCCGGCGCCGGCGAGGGTCTGCGCGGCGGCGGTCCAGGCATGCCGGGTCTGGCCGAAGCCGTGTGCGAACAGCACCGTGCCACGACGCCCGGGGGATGAGCGGGTGGCAGCCAGCACGGCATCGTGCGCGCCGGTCAGTCGCTCATCGTCAAAACGGGGCAGGGTAGAAGAAGGAGTGACCATACTCGCTAGTATGGACCGGTGCTGGTCGATGTCAATACTTGGGGGTATGGTGAGCGGATCCCTTGCCCTGACTGGGATAGGGCGGTTGCCGATGCAACCACGTACTGCAACCAACCCCAGCGTATGGTTAAATTACCTCATGAATGAACCCGAAGCTTCCGCCGGCGAGCCACGTGCCGGCCGCAACAGCCGCCTGAGTGCCGAAGACTGGGCCCAGGCCGCACTGGATCTGATTGCCGAGCAGGGCGTCGGCGCCGTTGCAGTCGAACCACTGGCCCGTCGGCTGGGGGTGACCAAGGGCAGTTTCTACTGGCACTTCCCGTCGCGCGATGCCCTGCTGCAGGCCGCGCTGGAGCGCTGGGAGCTGTTCGAGCAGGAGCAGGTGTTCGGCAGCCTGGCCGACGTGACCGACCCGCGTGTGCGCCTGCGCCAGCTGTTCCAGGTGGTGGCCCATGAAGTGCAGCCGCACATCATCTACAGCGAGCTGCTCAAGGCGCTGGATCACCCGATGGTGCGCCCGGTGATCGATCGCGTGTCGCATCGGCGCCTGGAGTACCTGGTCGCGTCGTTCCGGCAGGCCGGCCTCAGCCGCACCGATGCACAGCACCGCGCACGGCTGGCCTATGCCGCGTACGTCGGCTTCCTGCAGCTGTCGCTGCAGCTGCAGCAGCCCAAGCAGGCCCGCGAGGATTTCGAGGCCTACGTCGAGCACGTGATCGAGACGCTGATTCCGGGCTGATCGGCGCTGCGGGCGAGAACACCAGAAGGCCGCGGAAACGCGGCCTTTTTCATGCACGCACGGTCTCCGGCAGCGCAAACGACAACGGCCCCTTTCGGGGCCGTTGCTGCATCAGGTACCGATCAGTGGATCGATCAGAACTTCTGCTTGTACTGCATGTACATGTAGCGGCCCGGCAGGTCGTACTGCGGGTCGAACATGTTGTAGGCCACGACGTACGAGGTCGGCGGCTGCTTGTCCCACAGGTTGTTCACGCCCACGTTGATGGTGCCGTTCCACGGGGTGTTGTAGCGGAACTGGATGTCGTGGTACGTGGTGGCGCCGATGTAGTTGCCAGCCGCTCCGTCGGAGCAGTAGGCGAACGCAACGGGATCTTCATCCGGATCGAAGGGGCATTCTTCCTTCATGCCCGACTTGTAACGCAGGCCGTAGTTGACGCCGAAGTCCTTGAAGCTCCAGTCGACGTACAGGTTGCCACGGATGCGCCAGTACGGATCCTGGTTCAGGTAGTTGCCCTGACGGCCATCAGCCACTGCATCGGCGGTCGCCTTGGTCTCCCACTTGCTCAGGTAGGTCGCATCCAGGTTGATGCTGAACTGGCCGAAGCTGGTTTCCGGCAGACGGTAGGCGATGCCCAGGTCCCAGCCTTCCACGTTGTACGAGGCCAGGTTCAGCAGCGGCATGCGCACGTTGGTGATGGCGTAGTTCTGCACGGCGGTGCCGTAGGTCGGATCGCGGGTGATCAGCGGGCAGTAAACGGCCTGCTGCTGTGCCGAACCGGTGTAGCAGTAGTTCACGATGTCCTGGATGTCCGGACGGGTGATCGCGTTCTCAACTTCGATCTGCCACCAGTCCAGCGTCACGTTCAGGCCGGACACGAAGCTCGGGCTCCACACCAGGCCCAGCGTCTTGCTGGTCGAGGTTTCCGGCTGCAGGTTGTCGTTGGAGGTCCAGGTGAAGGCTTCCGGACCCTGACGACCACCGCTGCCGCCACCCGGCTGCACGAAGTTGCCCGGCACGCCTTCGTCGGCGCAACGCTGGGCGATCGCGCCGGAACGGCGGCCGCTGTGCAGGGAGCAGGGATCAACGAAGGTTTCGAACGAATCGGCATCGCCTGCGTACAGGTCGTTGATGCTCGGTGCGCGGAAGCCTTCGGAGTAGTTGCCGCGCAGCATCAGGTCGTCGATCGGCTTCCAGCGGAAGCCAAACTTGTTGTTGGTGGTGTTGCCGAAGTTGCTGAACTTCGAGTAGCGCGTTGCGGCGCTGAAGTCGAGCAGCTTGGCGCCCGGCAGGTCAGCCAGCACCGGGATCGACAGTTCCAGGTAGACCTCGTCCAGGTCGTAGCCACCCTTGGTCGGCTTGGCGCCGTTGCCGGTGCTGAGGCCCGAAGCGATGAACGCATCCGGATCGAACTGGCCGCTTTCCTTGCGGTATTCGTAACCGGCAGCGAAGGCCAGGTCACCGGCCGGCAGCGGCACGATGGTGCCGGAGATGTTGGCGTAGTAACCCTTCGAGACCAGGGCCGACGAGTCGTGCGCAGTGAAGGCGGTGTAGTTGATCGCGTCCTGCGAGATCGAGCCTTCCGGACCCAGCGGGTTGACCGGCACGCAGTCGGCGATCACGGCGCCGCCCGGTGCGGTGACGCAGACCGGCTTGCCGTCGCGCATTTCCGACGGGCCGTAGGCGTTCGCCAGATTGGCACGGTTGAACAGGCCGTAGGTCAGCACGTTCTCGTCGGTCTTGTCGTAGCGGTAACCGGCATCCCAGTCGAAGGTGCGGCCGGCGAATTCGAAGAAGCCTTCGAAGCCACCGTAGAAGTGCCAGTTCTTTACATTCTGGTTGAACGAACGGCCGCCGGTTTCGTTGAAGCGGCGGGCAACGCTGGTCAGGTCAACGCCGTACGGGTTGTACATGCTGTTGGCGCTGAGGCGCTGGCCGGTCACCGGCATCGCCGCGAGCAGCTGCTCGGACTTGCGCTCGTTGTACAGCGCTTCGGTCTTGAAGGTGATGTTGTCGGTGAGGTTGTACGAGCCGGTCGCGAACAGCGAGGTGCGTTCCTGCGGGGTCAGCAGGTAGTTGTCCGGCGAGGTGTTGTAGCCGTGGATGTCCGAATCGAACAGGGTTTCCACGCCGTTGAGGATCACGTAGCGGTCGCCGTTGCGGATGTACGAGCCCGGCACGCCGGTGGTGCTCTGGCCGCTGAAGAACGGCGGGCCACCGGCGGAGATCGCACGGTCACCGGCCATGACCTTGCCTTCCTTGACGTAGGAAGCGCCCAGCATCAGCGATGCGCGGTCGGTGGTGGTGCCCAGGGTGAAGTCATAGGCGTCGCGCTCGCCGTCGCCCTGGCTGTACTGGCCCTTGTAGACGTTGGCTTCGGCACCATCGAAGTTGTTCTTCAGGATGATGTTGACCACGCCGGCGATGGCGTCCGAGCCGTAGATCGTCGAGGCGCCATCCTTCAGGATGTCGATACGCTCGACCATCGCGGTCGGGATGGTGTTCAGGTCGACGCTGCCGGTGATGCCGGTGGTCCAGCGACGGCCGTTGACCAGCACCAGGGTGCGCTCGCTGCCGAGGTTGCGCAGGCTGATGCCCGAGCTGCCGTCGCCGCCGTTGTTGTACGTACGGTTCAGGGCAGCGCCGCTGGCGGAGATGCGCTGCAGGATGTCGGCCACGGAGGTGACGCCCTGCTTTTCGATGTCGGCACGGCTCAGGCTCAGGACCGGCTGCGAGGTCTCGACGTCGGTGCTCTTGATGCGCGAACCGGTAACCGAGATGCGGTCCAGGTTGGTCGGGTTGGCGGCTTCCTGCGCCTGCGCGGTGGAAACAGCGGCGGACGCGATCAGCGCGACCACCACTGCATCACGCAGCGGGTTGGACTTAACGTTCATTTGCTCTCTCTCTCCAAGGGGAATCTTGGGTACTTCACTGGGGTGTCTGCCTGTGGCGAAGCGAAAGGGCGCTTCAAAGACCACGAGGCTGACTCGATAGTAACTGCGGATTCCAAAGAATTAAAGCATCGTTAACAAACGATGTGGACGGCGTGAAGTTTGAAAAGTTACATGTAAAACAATGGCTTGGTGAGACAGATCGCGATTCCGGCCTCAATCATTAAGGCTGTGTGATGAAAATTCGACGACAAATTTGTCACCGAATGTATCAAGGTTCCTATTCAGTTCAGACGCGCTATGGCATGAATGCGAACGTCTCCCATCGAGCCGCCATCGCCGGTCGGCAAGGGAGGCAGCCCAGCCCCCCTCGGGACGCGCAGGCACAAAAAAACGCGCCGGTGGGCGCGTTTTTTGTTGGGCGATGCCCGCTGTCGGGGGGATCAGAGATCCTGCTCGTAGCGTACGTACGGGACGGTGCCCTCTTCGGTGCTCTCGTTGCGCGGCGCGAAGGGGTTCTTGCCCCGGGTGATGACGTTTTCGGCGCCGACGGTCAGCTGGCCGCTCCACGGCGTGCGCCAGGTCAGGCCGACGCCCAGCCCTTCCCATTTGCCGGGCTGGCCGGGGACATCGACCACCCGGCCGATGATGTTCCCGCTGAAATTGCCATAGCCTGCACCGATGGTCAGGCTCTTGCTGTCCCAGCGGTCCACCAGGGCCGGAGACATGTCGGACAACGGCACGAGGCGCGCTTTGGCATAGGTGCCGCCAATGGACACAAACCCCTCGCGGCCGATGTTCTTCTGGCCGAACACGGTCAGGTCGTTCTGTTCGGCGCGCATCGCCGGGGATTTGTTCGGCCCTGCCAACCATGCCGGCAAGGTGTCGCGGCCGCTGCCGGCGGTGATGCCGAGGCGGCCACCGGGACGGTTGAAGGCTGCCGTGCCAGTGACCCGGCGCGACAGGGAGGTGTCGTCATCGTCACCAAGGCTGGCAAGCATGCAGTGGCTGGCCAGGCCGCTGATGCTGGTGCCGCGGCTGCTGTTGCACAGCAGGCCCAGCGAATCGCCCGAGGACAACCCGAAGGCGGCGTCGAGCGAGCTGCGGCCGAAGTGCCAGCGGGCGCCGGCACTTTGCTCACCGGTGGGCTCCAGGTACAGCAGCGCCTCGACCTTGCCACTGCCCTTGTTCCAGATCGGCAGCACCGTGCCGTCCTGCTTGCCCTTGGACTGCGCATACGCGCCCGGGATCGCGGTCAGGGCGATCATCAGGGCAAGCGGTAGACGCAGAAGGGCACGCATGGGAACTCTCAGACAGCGGCAATGAGCACAAGTTCCCGCCGAGGCGGGACACCGATCCTAGGGTGTTTATGATTTCTTAACAAGTCTTGGTTCTCCCCAGAACAAAACTCGTGCGTCGATTACTGAAGACGTTCAGGTGCCGGCGACGTGGCCGTCGGCTCGCTGAACAGTATGTCCAATTCCGTCAACGGAAAGTGATATTCCCGTCCACAGAATTCGCATCGGATATCCACCGCGCCCGTGGGTTCGGCCGCCGCCCGGGCTTCGGTCTCGCCCAGCGAGATCAGCATCCCCTGCACCCGCTCGCGCGAGCACGAACAGTCAAAGCGCAGGGGGCGCTGCGCCAGCAGTTCCGGTGCCTCTTCGTGGAACAGGCGATGCACCAGGTCTTCCGGGCCCACCTCCAGCAGCTCCTGTCTGCCCAGGGTCTCGAACAGCGCGCTGGCCCGCGACCAGCCGTCGTCGTCGCCCTGGTCGCCGGGCAGCTTCTGCAGCAGCAGGCCGGCGGCGCGGTCGCCATCGGCGGCCAGCAGCAGGCGCGTGGGCAGCTGTTCGGACTGGCGGAAATAGTCCTCGAAGGCTTCGTCCAGGCTGGGCGCGGTCAGACCGACCAGGCTCTGGTAGCGCTGCGGTTCGCGCGGGTCCAGGCCCGGGTTCTCGATGGTGATGGCCAGCAGGGCGTCATCGCCCAGGGCGGTCAGGTCGCGCGGGGCGTCGTCACCGCCGTCGGCCAGCTGCACGATGCCGCGCAGGGTGCCCGCCGCAGTGCATTCGGCGAACAGAGTGCGCATTGCGGTACTGCTGCGCAGCTGGATCGACAGGCGCCCGTCGACCTTGGTGTGGCCGGTGAACAGGGCCGAGGCGACGCTGGCCTGGCCGAGCAGTTCGGTGGCGTTGGCCGGATAGCTGGCCGGGGCGAGGATGTCCCGCCAGGACGCCTGGAGCTTGACGTGGACGCCACGCACGCCGGCATCGGGAAGCAGGAAACGGGTCAGGGTGTCGGTGGTGTGGGTCATCGGTTCGAAGGCTGCGCGAAAGGAGGGGCAGTTGCCGGATAATGCGCCGACAACCGTGCAAGCAGAGGATGCACCACTAATGGGGGCAGAGCGCAGCAACCACAAGGCCGACCCGGGCCTGGATCCACCGCGCGCGCGGCGTTGGCGCTGGAAACGCCTGCTCTGGCTGCCGGTCCTGTTCGTGGCCATCACGGTCCTGCAGGTGGTGCTGCTGCGCTTCCTGGACCCGCCGGTGTCCACGGTGATGATGTGGCGCTATGGCGAGGCGTTGGGCCAGCGTGACTGGGACTACCGCCTGCACTACCAGTGGCGCGACCTGGACCAGATGGCGCCGAGCCTGCCGATTTCCCTGGTGGCCGCCGAAGACCAGCGCTTCCCCGTTCACAACGGCTTCGACCTGCAGGCGATCGAGAAGGCGCGCGATCACAACGCCCGCGGCGGGCGGCTGCGGGGGGCAAGCACGATCAGCCAGCAGGTCGCCAAGAACCTGTTCCTGTGGCAGGGCCGCAGCTGGGTGCGCAAGGGCCTGGAGGTCTGGTACACGCTGCTGATCGAAGCGCTCTGGCCGAAATCGCGGATCCTGGAGGTGTACGCCAACATCGCCGAATTCGGCGACGGCATCTACGGTGCGCAGGCGGCGTCGCGGCAGTTCTGGAACAAGGACGCCGCCCGGTTGAGCCCGGCGGAGAGCGCGCGGCTGGCGGCGGTTCTGCCCGCCCCCCGGCGCTACACCGCGGCCCGCCCCGGCCCCTATGTGCAGCGACGCGCTGCCTGGATCCAGCGCCAGGCGCGCCAGTTGGGCGGGCAGGGCTATCTGGCCGAGGAACCGTGACGGTCCGTGCCGACGGGCGGCCCCGTACAATCGTCACCATGCCTGCCGATCGCCTCACCGTTGTCATTGCCGCGCACGACGAGGCGCAGGCGCTGCCGTTGCTGCACCCGCGCCTGTGCGCCGTGCTCGACACCCTGGACGGCATCGATGGGCGCATCCTGTATGTGGACGACGGCAGCCACGACGCGACCTGGGCGGTGATGGAAGCGCTGGCCGCGCAGGACCCCCGGGTCGGCGTGCTGCGGCTGTCGCGCAACTTCGGCAAGGAGGCGGCGCTGACCGCGGGACTGGACTTTGTCGACAGCGGCGCGGTGATGATCCTCGACGCCGATGGCCAGGACCCGCCGGAGTTGATCCCCGCCTTCGTGGCGCTGTGGCGGGAGGGGTACGACAACATCTATGGCACCCGGCTGGCACGTGATGGCGAAGGCTGGATCAAGCGCGCCACCGCCGCGGCGTTCTACCGGGTGATCGGACGGTTGTCGAAGACGCCGATCCCGGCCGACACCGGTGACTTCCGGCTGCTGTCGCCGCGGGCGCTGCAGGCCCTGCGCCAGTTGCGCGAGCGCCACCGGTTCATGAAGGGGCTGTTCGGCTGGGTCGGTTTCCGTCGCAAGGCGGTGCCCTACCACCGCCATGCCCGGCTGGTGGGCGACAGCAAGTTCGGCCTGTGGCGGTTGTGGAACTTCGCGCTGGAAGGGATTACCGGCTTCTCCACCGCGCCGCTGCGGGTGACCACTTACCTGGGGCTGGCGGCGGCGAGCTTCGCCTTCCTGTTCGCGCTGGTGGTGGTGACCAAGGCGGCGCTGTACGGCGACCGGGTGGCCGGCTGGCCGACGATGATGGCGGTGATCCTGTTCCTGGGCGGCGTGCAGCTGATCGCGCTGGGGCTGATCGGCGAGTACCTGGGGCGGCTGTACGAGGAGTCCAAACAGCGGCCGCTGTATCTGGTTGACACCTGGCAGGCGCCGATCGTGGCAGACTCGGCAGCGCATCCCGTCGGTGGAGAGCAAGGCCATGACCACGGTTCGACAGCTGTTGGAAGGCAAGTCCCCTGAGGTTTTCGCGGTTGCCCCGGACACGGCGGTGATCGAAGCGATCCGGCTGATGGCCGAGAAGGGCATCGGTGCGGTATTGGTGATGGAGGGCCGGCGGCTGGTCGGCATCCTGTCCGAGCGCGATTACGCGCGCAAGATCGTGCTCCACGAGCGCTCGTCCCACACCACCCCGGTCAGCGAGATCATGACCGCCAAGGTGGTCACTGTGGCGCCGTCCGAGCAGGTCGAACACTGTCTGCAACTGGTCACCGATTACCGCATCCGGCACCTGCCGGTGGTGGACGGGAGCGGCGTTCTCGGCGTGATCTCGATCGGCGACCTGGTCAAGTCGGTGATCGACGAGCAGGCGCAGAAGCTGGATCAGCTGCAGCAGTACATCGTCGCCGGCTGACCGCCCCCGGTAGGGAAGGGAGGGTGCCGACCGCCGGTCGGTACTCCCCGCAGGCCTCACTTCGCGTAGTGCCCGCCGCAGTCGCTGTCCTTGCCCGGGCCGGTTTCGATCGTCGCCAGCAGGGCGGCGGGCGGGGTAATGCTGCCCAGGGTCAGGGCGATCGCGCCCCGCAGGCCCAGCGCCTTGAAATCGGGACGGAACGACGGGTCCTTGAAGGTACCGCCGATACGCAGCGGCGAGCGCAGCGCCAGGATGCTGATGTCCTTCGGACGCGGGCGCAGCAGCAGGTCCAGCTGCTCCTGTTTCAGGTCGACCGTGCCTTCGCCGACGATCAGGGTGTCGGTGGTATCCAGCGCCAGCGCACGCGAGCGCATCACGCCATTGCCCACGCTGAAGTCGCCGAACCCGCAGCGCAGGGGGATCTGTTTGTCTCCGGTGAACAGGAATTTCAAGGACTCGGCCACGTCCAGCCCGGCCAGCTCCATGATCAGGTTGCCGACATGGCCCCGCCCGATGGCCACGCCGACGTTGCCATCCGAACTGCCAAGCATTGCGGCCACCGAATTGCCGGTGCCGGCCAGGTCGACGTTGCCGCTGATGCCGCCGGAGGCCTGTTCGGCCAGCTTGGCATCGGGGAACAGGCGGCCGAGCTGGACCTTGCGGATGGTGGCCTGCAGGCGGGTGGCGATGGTGTCCCTCCGCGCATCCAGGCGGATGGTGCTGCGGATGTCGCCGCCGGCGACGCCGAAATTCAGCGGCTCCAGGCGGAGCAGGCCCGCATCCAGTTTGAGATGCGCATCCATGTCATCCAGGGGCAGCACCGGGGAGTTGATGCGCTGTGCCTTCCACCGCACGTCGGCGTCCATCGCGCGCAGCTTGGTCAGGTTGTACGGCGTGTCGGGCAGCACCTTGGCGCGCGCTGCCAGCGCGGCGGCTTCGGCTTTCTGTTCGGCGTTGGCCGACTCCCCTGCGCCGGTCTTCGGCGGCGCGCCGATGAAGCCGGCCAGATCGTCGAAGTCCAGTCGTCTGGACACCAGGTCGGCTTTCAGGAACGGCCGCTCGCCGCCGACATCGATCTGCGCGGTACCGCCGAGGTCGCTGTCGCCGGCGGTGCCGGTGAAGTTCTCGTAGCGCCAGGTATCGTTGTTGCGCTTGAGCCGCCCCTTGAGCCGATACGGCGGTGTGGAGGGAATGGCCAGGCCGATCAGCGGATACAGGTCTTCCATGTCCTGTCCGCTGAGCATCAACTCCAGATCGAAGGTGCGCAGCGCGAACGGGTTGGTCAGCGTGCCGCTGGCGATGGCATGGGTGGCGCCGGCGCGGCCATCCAGGTGGATGCGGAACGGGTGGTCACTGTGGGTCAGTTCCAGCGGCGATTCGGTGTTGCCGTCCAGGGAGAAGGGATTGCCCTTCCAGCGCCCCTTGCCCTTGACCAGCAGGGGCGGTGCGCTGTCCTGGCGACGGGGTTTGCCGCTGTTGAGCGCGACCAGGACATCGGTTTTGCCGGCCGCATCAATGAACTGCAGACGCCCGTCGTCAACCAGCAGGCGCTGAAGTTGCGGCGGGTTGCCGGTGGACGGGCCGAGAAAATCCCAGTTGCCGGGCGTGTCCTTGCCGGGGCCGGTTTCCAGCAGCAGGTCGGGCCGGGTGAGGCGCACTTCGGGAATGCGCACCTCGCCGCGCAGAAGTGGCCAGACGCGGATGGCGATCTCGGCACGATCGGCGGTGGCCATCCGAGGGGTCTTCGCCCACGCTGCATTGGCGAAAGTGAGGCTGTCGCCGCGGATGACGGTAGTGCGGCCGAGGTCGACGTCGAGGTCGCCGTTGATGTGGAATGCACGGCCGGTCCTGGCCTGCACCGCCCGCTCGACCGGTCCCTTGAACCAGTTCCAGTCCCACAGCGCGATGAGGATCAGCAGCGCGGCGAACAGAAACAGCAGGATCGCCAACCAGCGCTGCCCGCGTTTGCCGGGACGGCGCCAGCGGCGCGCTGCAGGAGACGGAGCAGGGGAGTCGACAGTATCCACGCGTTCCATCCTTGCCTGTTCATCGTGCAGGCAACGCGAAGCATTGGTAAGGATGGTGTCAGGGCGTCGTGCAACGGCAACGGCGCTCACCTGATGTGTGGATGAGCGGCGTGGTGCGAGTGGGCTTACGGATTCACGGCGTGTCCCCTAAACCCACCCGCCCCCCCCACGCTGTTCTTTACGTTGCCGTCGGCGTGGGGCAGAGAATCTGCGCAGTCACGGCCCCAAAACGGCCGACGCCG
>NZ_CAMPPN010000014.1:0-145560 GCF_946900935.1 Stenotrophomonas sp. Marseille-Q5258 | reverse complement strand
AAGGCCGGGTTGGAACTGCACGCGGTTGATGCCCATGGCGCCGCCTCGTTGGCTTCAAGTGGCACCATGCTGTGCCGCAGGCGGCGCAAACCCTGCGACTCGCGGCTGAGGGTCGGGGCTAATCAGGATTACATATGGGCCGAAGCCCTCTCGACGAAGCTTAGTACCTCGCGTGTATCTAAATCTTGTTGCGGACAACTTGATTGTCTTTCCGGTACGTTCCGATCGCGCCGTTAGTTCTCGTGATATTCGACTGAGGGACCGGGCCAGGTCCGCCGTAGTGGCGTGAAGGCGGTCCTGCGTAAAATGTTCTTCAAGGGCCGCCAGGCGGCCGCCACGCTTCGCGCCAATTGCCGTCAGGCTCGATAGGAACAGCGGAACCTCACCCTCCATACCTGCCGGAATTCGACCGCCAACTGCATTCCCAAGCGCCGCCATGGAGTTTCTCCATTGAATCATAAGGACGGAATACAGGTCTGCTGGGATGAGGAGAGAGCGAGACTCAGCGCGGAAGACACCGCCACGCTGCTTGCACCTAGGAACTTCCAAGCGATAGGTTTCCATACCCTTATCCATTTCCACGACTAGATCCTTACCTTTAAGTGCCGCAATCTGCGCGGGTCTTCGCGCCGTCATTGCCAGGGTCAGAAGATAGGCATAGTCTCCGAAAGCGATACTTCCCTTCTCTACGGCTGTATTGGCCCATGCGAGCACCGCCCCCATCTCCAAGTCAGTGAGCGGGCCTGACAGCGGGCACCCGCTCATCACAGCCTGCCCTTTTCTGTTGCCCTTTATTCGCAGGTGGTTCAATACAACAACAACGGAGTCCGGAACTCCGTCGAAACCATAGTCGTGCCACGCAATGAGGAAGCCTTTCAGCCCTCCGAGATGCCATTCCGCATCACACCCCAGAATGGCGCGCCAGTTCAGTATGCTTTCTGCGGTGACCATATGGGTCTTTGTGTCACGTACAAAGCGCTTAAATCTGGTACACATGTTTTCGGTGTGCCGGGCAGACTTCTCCTCGGCATATCGCTGCAGGGTGGCCCTAAAGCCCATGCGCGTAACGTGGTTTACATGGCTGGGAAGCTCAAGCGATATCGAAACGTCTTTGTTTAACCGCCAACGCTCGCTTGCAAACTCGAAGGCGTAGCCATCCTTCGAGAATGCAGTGCAACGCTCGGCCAAATTCCTCCGCAACCTAGCAGGCATCGTCAGACCCATCCTTTTTGATCAGAAGCCCTTCGTGGATTCGTCGCATCGCAGCGTTCCCCAGCTCAATAACTCTTCGTTGGTTGTAAACTTCACCCGAGGCTCTGCTTCGGTGACCGTTTAGGAAGGCACGGATATCAAGCTCTCTCGCCTCGCTGACCTTAGCGCCACAATTTTCCTGACTGTTGTGGCGATCGATAGCCACGGACAGTTCATAGTTAAAGTTATGGCGAAATACGTGTGGATGGATAGCGGAGAATGCTGGATCTACTGCGGCCATTCGACCGAAAATCTTACTGGTTAGAGACGATATGGAGAGTGGCTGGCCGTACGATTGACCCTTCTTGTGTACCACCAGCAAGTAAGGATGCTTGCGGGCTGGAGCTATGGACGCTCGCACTTCCATGATGTATCTCTGCAGCATTTCTGCCACCTCTATCGCAATGGAAAGAGGACGCTCCATCGTTTTTGCAACTGGCTGATTCCGCCTCGAGTCGTACCTATCATCGTGATTTCGTCTAACCCAGATGATCGGATTGTGCCCGAGATCAAGCTGGTCAATTCGAAGGCTGAGCAGCTCACCGCGACGCATCCCCGTGCATCTCAAGATGCCAAAAATTAAGGCGTTTCTTAGTCGAACATCGCTCCGACCAAATGGATTGGCTTCGTGGTTTTCACTGCCAACTTGCATGAACCTTTCAATGGTCTCTTTCAGCGCGCAATGGTCTCGGATTGTCCGGCAGCCTGTTCGCAGGGTCACTCCCCGTGGGCGATGCGCTCGAATAGACTTCCCCATTCGAGATATCTCGTCGCGTGCGGCCGATGATCCGCGGTGTTGAGTAACAACACGACCCACAAATTCCAGGTACTCAGCAATGGTAGTTAGGCGGTTGTAGTGCTGCTGCACGCCTACTATCGCGCGTGGCAGGCACGCATTCCCTATGCCGTGAGCAGAGCGCCATCCTTCCTTTTTTTGCCTCCGCTTATCCTGCTTCGCTACACGCATATCGAGCATTGCGAAGTCACGAAGGGCAGCCACATCGGGAAGCGTTAGCCATTTGCTGTCCTGAATTTCTCGTATTAGCGAACGCTGTTGCAGCAACTCCCACCTTAAAAGAACCCGAATGTCTTCAAGTTTGTTGCGCATGGTGTTGACAGCTGCACCCGCGTTGCGAAGCTGGGAAGTGACAAACAGCGTCGGATAGAAGAGTGGCACTCCTTGATGGTCCATCAGTACGGGCATGCGCTCGCCGTTGCTGAGGATTCGAATGGACACTGTCTCCGTTGACACTGATCTTCCCCACAACTCCGCGTTGGTCATCACTATAGGTTCGTTTGCATGACCTAATCCATCGGTTGCCAAAAACAAAAAGCCCTGAATTAACAGGGCTTTAGGTTTACCTTTGTAAACAGTTTTAGGGAGGTGACGTCTAGAAGCTGCCGCTGAAGCTGGCGAACACGGTCGCGTCGCGGGCGCGCTTCTGCAGCGTGGTGGTGCTGATGCCGACATTGCTGTTCAGGCCGAACAGGGTCATGCGGGCGCCCATCACTGCGGTGGCGTAGTCCTTGTCGAACTCCAGACCCGGCACCTTGTACATGCCCACGTCCGGCATCGTCTGCAGCCAGGCGCTGGCCTGCTTGCCGTCCTCGAACTCGTGGTCGTAGGTGACCTGCAGGTACGGCTTGACGTTGCCGCCGTCGAAGCGTGCCTGCCAGCCAACGCGGCCGACGGTGGAATCCAGGTCCTGGTCGCCGTAGCCCAGCGCCGAGGCGCTGACGTTGCTTTCGGTGTAGCCGTCCAGCTTGACCTTCTGCCAGATCACCGCGGCCACCGGGCCGTGGCGGAAGCCACCTTCGTTGCCGAACTCGTAACCGGCATTCAGCGCGGCGGTCAGGTTGCTGCCTTCCGGCGACCCCTTGTGCTCGCGAGTGGCCGGGCCGAGGTGCAGCTTGCGGGTGACGTCGTAGTCCAGCCAGCTGTAGCTGACCTGGCCGTTGACCCAGGCGCGCTCGCCGTACCAGCCGGCGAACAGACCCACGGTGGTGTCGGACTGGGTGAAGTCGCCCTGGCTGTTGCCGAAGTCGGCATCCATGCGGCCGTAACCGGCGAAGCCGCCGGCAACCATGCCATCACGCGCCCAATCCACACCGAACAGGCCGGCCGGGGCCATGCCGTCGTACAGGTCGGCATGGGCGTAGCGCTGCATGTCACCGCGCAGGTTGCCCCACCAGCTCAGGCCGTCGGCCGGGCGGCCGCCGAGGTGCATGCTGACCTGGTCGGCGCGCGAACGGCCCACGGTCTGTGCCGAGTGGGTCAGGATCTGCTGCAGGCGCGGCGCTTCCAGGATGGACAGCGTGTAGGCGCCCAGCATGGCGTGGGTGGCCGAGGTCGGATGCACGCCGTCGGCGAACACGTAGTTGTTGGCTGCGTCCGGGTTGGCGTACGAGGTCGGGTTGCAGGTCAGCGACGAGGCCGTGGTGCACGCCGGGCTGGTCACGTTGATGAAACCGTAGGCGGCCGGGCTGGCGACGATTTCCTGCAGGATGTGGAAGGTGTCGACCGGGATCACCTGCAGGCCGGCGGCCTTCAGGCCACCGAACAGCGCATCGTTGTAGGCCTTGGCCAGAGCGGTGCCCTGCGCCATGCCGACGGCGCCGCCGGCACGGGCGGCCGGGGTCAGGCCGATGTCCGGCAGGGTCGGGACCACAATGTACTGCGCGCCGGCGCCCTTCAGGGTGGCGACGATGCCGACCTGGTCGGTGACTGCCGCACCCAGGGTGGCCTGCAGCGGTGCACCGCCCTGGATCGCGAAGATGTCGTTGGCGCCGCCCCACACGGTGTACAGGGCATTGGCGTCGGCCTTGCCGCCGTTGGCGGCCAGGTACTGCGCGGTCTGGGTCTTCAGCGAGTAGACCGGAATGGCCGGGGTCCCCGGTGCCAGGCTCTGGCTGACATCCACACCGACGCGCGCGCCGCCGATGGCGTAGTTGTCGCCGCCCTGGCCGTTGCCGTGTGCCGCGCCATTGGTGCCGTAGTAGTTGGACACGTACTGGGCGTAGGTCCAGCCCGGGTTGGTGGTGAACTGGCCGGTGACCGGCTGCACGCTGGCGGGCAGCAGCGGACGGAAGTAGCCGGCATCGGTCAGGCTGTCGCCGATGAACACGGTGCGGGAGTACGGGGACTGCGCCATTGCAGGCACGGCGGCCAGCGCGATGGCGACTGCCATCAGGGAACGCAGGGGGCGCTTGCTGATCAGCATGTAAAGCTCCTTGAGAGGTGGGAGGCCGGCGGCATACGCCAGCGCACGGTGACAATGGTTTCACTGCGCTTCGGCGACTTCACGCTGCGCCGCCGCATGAAGTCCCGCGCGCCGGCCGCATACCCTTGAGGGGCCTGCATCCCGGCACCGCGCACAGGGCCGGCAAGGGTACGCACTTGCCCCTCATTGGGGGACAATAACGACATGAACATCCAGCTCAACGGCGAATCCCGCCAGCTTCCGCACACTGCCACCGTCCTGGACCTGCTTCAGACCGAACACCTGGCCGAGCGCCGCGTGGCGGTAGAGGTCAATGGCCAGATCATCACCCGCAGCCGCCATGCCGGGCACGTGCTGCAGGACGGCGACGTGGTCGAGATCGTGCACGCGCTGGGCGGCGGCTGAGCACGCTGTCCAGCGGCCGCACGCCGGGCCAGCAGGGTCACGCGCGATAGGCGATAATTCGGCGATGAACGTACATGCCCCCTCCGACTCGCTGGTCATCGCCGGCAAGACCTATGCCTCCCGCCTGCTGACCGGCACCGGAAAGTTCAGGGATCTGGACCAGACCCGTGCAGCCACCGAGGCCGCGGGCGCGCAGATCGTGACCGTGGCGATCCGCCGCACCAACATCGGGCAGAACCCGGGCGAGCCGAACCTGCTCGACGTGCTGCCGCCGGACCGCTTCACCCTCCTGCCCAACACCGCCGGCTGCTACACCGCGGACGACGCGGTGCGCACCTGCCGTCTGGCGCGCGAGCTGCTGGACGGCCACAACCTGACCAAGCTGGAAGTGCTGGGCGACCAGAAGACCCTGTACCCGGACGTGGTACAGACCCTCAAGGCCGCCGAACAACTGGTCAAGGACGGCTTCGAGGTGATGGTCTACACCTCCGACGACCCGCTCCTGGCCAAGCGCCTGGAAGAGATCGGCTGCGCTGCGGTGATGCCGCTGGCCGCGCCGATCGGCTCGGGGCTGGGCATCCAGAACAAGTACAACCTGCTGGAAATCATCGAGAACGCCAAGGTGCCGATCATTGTCGATGCCGGCGTGGGCACCGCCTCCGACGCGGCGATCGCGATGGAACTGGGCTGCGACGGCGTGCTGATGAACACCGCCATTGCCGGCGCACGCAACCCGGTGCTGATGGCCAGCGCGATGCGCAAGGCGGTCGAGGCCGGCCGCGAGGCGTTCCTGGCCGGGCGCATCCCGCGCAGGCGTTACGCGAGTGCGTCCTCGCCGGTGGATGGGTTGATCGCCTGATGACCAATCCCTTTGACAGCGCCGGCGCCAAGGCGCCGCCCAAGCCCTTCACCGTCACCGAAGGCCGCCGCGAGGTGCGCAGCTTCGTGCTTCGCCAGGGCCGGTTCACGCCGGCCCAGCAGCGCGCGTTCGACGACCGCTGGCCGCGCTTCGGGCTGGACTTCACCGGTGAGCCCCGCGATCTGGACGCCACCTTCGGGCGCGATGCACCCAAGGTGCTGGAGATCGGCTTCGGCAACGGCGCCGCGCTGCGCTTTGCCGCCCAGCAGGACCCGAGCCGCGACTACATCGGGCTGGAAGTGCACGCGCCGGGTGTGGGCCGCCTGCTCAATGCGCTGGCCGACGACAACGCCGACCACGTGCGCCTGTACCACCACGATGCGGTGGAAGTGCTGGAGAAGGAAATCGCCGATGGCGCGCTGGATGAAGTGCGCATCTATTTCCCCGACCCGTGGCACAAGAAGCGCCACAACAAGCGCCGGCTGATCCAGCCGGCGTTCGCCGACCTGCTGGTGCGCAAGCTGCGCGTCGGCGGCCGCCTGCACTGCGCCACCGACTGGGAAGACTACGCCGAGCAGATGTGGGACGTGCTCGACGCCACGGCCGGGCTGAGCAACCGGGCCGGTCCGCGCGGCCAGGTCGACCGTCCCGAATGGCGCCCGCAGACCCACTTCGAGACCCGCGGCCAGAAGCTCGGCCACGGGGTGTGGGACCTGCTGTACGACCGTACCTGACCCGAGCCCAAGGAACCGCGCCACCTCATGGATACCGCGCTGACGCTGACCACGGACATGAAGCTCGTACTCGGGCTGGTCGGCTTCACGATGGCGATGTTCCTGTTCGAGCGCATCCGCGCCGACGTGGTGGCACTGGTGGTGCTGGTGGTGCTGGGCGTGACCGGCCTGATCGCGCCGGAGGAGATCTTCGGCGGCTTCTCCGGCAACGCGGTGATGAGCATCATCGCCACCACCATCCTAGGCGCGGGCCTGGACCGGACCGGCGCACTGAACCGGCTGGCCGCCTGGCTGCTGCGCCGCGGCCACGGCGTCGAGCAGCGTCTGCTGATGATGACCACCGCGATCGCCGGGTTGAACTCCTCGTTCATGCAGAACCCCTCGGTGATGGCGCTGTACCTGCCGGTGGCCTCGCGCCTGGCCGCACGCACCGGGCTGACCCTGCAGCGGCTGCTGCTGCCGATCTCGGCGGCAATCGTGATGGGCGGCGCGCTGACGATGGTCGGCAACTCGCCGCTGATCCTGCTCAACGATCTGCTGGCTTCGGCCAACAACAATCTGCCCTCCGGCCTGGCCACCATCGAACCGCTGCGCATGTTCGCGCCGCTGCCGATCGGCGTGGCGCTGCTGATCGCCTCGCTGCTGTACTTCCGCTATTACGGCGACCGCAAGCTGGTCGAAGAGGAATCGCTGGCCAACGACGGCGTGACCCCGGCGCGCACGGACAGCTACTTCGCCAAGACCTACGGCATCGAAGGCGACGTGTTCGAGCTGGTGGTCACCGCCGAAAGCCCGCTGGTCGGCATGACTCTGGGTGAAGCGGAGAACGTGCACGACGCCCCGCTGCTGCTGGCCCTGAAGACGGGCAACGACACCCGCCTGGCCCCGCCGGCGGAGATGCGCATCTGGGTGGGAAGCGTCCTCGGGGTGATGGGCGCCCGCCAGCAGGTCAGCGATTTCGCGCAGAACCAGTTCCTGCGCATGTCCTCGCGCCTCAAGCACCTGGGCGATCTGTTCAATCCCAGCCGCGCCGGCATCTCCGAAGCAGTGGTGCCGCCCACCTCGGATGTGATCGGCAAGAGCGCCTCGGACCTGCGCCTGCGCAAGCAGCGCGGCATCAGCCTGCTGGCGATCAACCGCGACAAGCAGGTGATCCGCGAGGACGTCCGCAACGTCGCATTGCGGGCCGGCGACATGCTGGTGTTCCACAGCATCTGGACCGACCTGGCGCAGGCCGCCAAGAGCCGCGACTTCGTGGTGGTCACCGACTATCCCAAGGGCGAGCAGCGCCCGCACAAGTTCAAGATGGCGATGGCGATCTTCGCCCTCACCATCCTCATCGCGCTGACTTCCAAGCTGCCGGTGGCGCTGACCCTGATGACCGGCGTGGCCGGCATGCTGCTCACCGGCGTGCTGCGCATGGACGAGGCCTACGCTGCGATCAACTGGAAAACCGTGTTCATGATGGCCGGGCTGATCCCGCTCGGCTGGGCGATGGACAGCAGCGGTGCGGCCGCCTGGGTTGCCGGGCACACCATTGACCGCCTGCCCACCGGTATTCCGGTGTGGGTGCTCGAGATCGCGCTGGCGCTGCTGACCACCGTGTTCTCACTGGTGATCAGCCATGTCGGGGCCACCATCGTGATGGTGCCGATCGCGGTCAACCTGGCGCTGGCTGCCGGTGGCAATCCCACCGCATTCGCACTGATCGTGGCATTGTCGGCGTCCAACAACCTGATGACCGCCTCCAATCCGGTGATTTCGATGATCACCGGCCCGGCCAACTACACACCGCGCGAGCTGTGGCGGGTGGGCGCGCCGCTGTCGTTGATCTATACCATCGTGGTGGTGGTGATGATCAACCTGATGTTCTGATCAGGCCAGCCACACCTGGCCGTCGCGCACCTGCAGCGGCACCGCGCGCAGGTGATCGCCACGACAGGGGCCGGCCACGCAGTCGCCGGTGTCCAGCGAGAACGAAGCCCCGTGCGCGGCGCACACCAGATGCCCCTCGCGGCTCCTGAGGAACTGTCCCGGCGCCCAGTCGAGCCGGCGACCCGCGTGCGGGCAGATGTTCAGCCAGCCGCGCACCTGCGCGCCGTCGCGGTACAGCACCACCGATTCGGCGTCGCCGTCGATGCAGGCCTCCACTTCGGCGAAGCCGGCGTCGGCAATGGCGTCCAGGGCAATCAGGGCGGTGTCGGGGGAATGCAGTTCAGGCATGTCGGATCGTGACCACGAAAGGCGGCCAGTGTCTCACGTCGTCATGTCGCTGGCTCCTGCATGAACCCAAGTCATTGATCTGAAACAGTTGAACGCTACGCTTAACGACTTTTTCACTCAATGACAGTGGCCACCGCAGATACTCAGCACTCGCTGACTTCAGCCAAGAAAACCGCCATGTACAGCCGCTTCTTCCAGTTCAACCAGTTCCGCTCCCTGTTTGCCCCGCGCAAGCCGCGTCACCCGTTGGTGCGCGTTGCGGTCGGCCTGCTGGGCCTGGCGATCCTGGCCGCATTGGTGTTCGTGGGCGTGTTCGTCGGTGCGGCGATGATCATCGCCGGCGTGGCGTGGAAGCTGCTTGCCCAGCGCAAGAGCGCTCGCCCGGCCCCGTCGCAGGTGATGGACGGTGAGTATCGCGTGGTGCGCAAGCCGGCCCTGCCGCTGTCGCGCTGATCCGCTGCACGGCCCGCACCTGCGGGCCTGCCCTGCCCTGACGCTGTCGACGTGCCACGCTTGGCATGGCACGTCGTGCACGCACGATCTAGACTGCCGCGACCCTTCCATGACAGGACGCGAGCATGACCGATGTAATCCCCACGCCCGTGCCGCCGCGCATTCCGGTTGCCGGCGGCGGAACGTTCCCGGTGCGTCGCATCTACTGTGTGGGCCGCAATTTCGCCGACCATGCGCGTGAGATGGGGGCAGCCGTGCCGGCCGCCGACGACCGCGGCCGCCCGATGTTCTTCAGCAAGCCGGCCGACGCGATCGTGGTCGGCCACGATGATGTGATCCCCTACCCGCCGGCCACCAGCGACCTGCACCACGAGGTGGAACTGGTGGTGGCCATCGGCCGCGATGCGCCGGCAGGCGTGCTGCCGGTGGAACAGGCCGAGGCGCTGGTGTTCGGCTATGGCGTCGGCCTGGACCTGACCCGTCGCGACCTGCAGGCGGCCGCCAAGGCCAAGGGCCACCCCTGGGACAGCGCCAAGGGCTTCGATCACTCCGCCCCGGTGAGCGAACTGGTGCCGGCCGGTGAAGTGGGCGATCTTGCCGCGCTCAATCTGTCGCTGGAAATCAACGGTGAGGTGCGCCAGCAGTCGCTGCTGGACCAGATGATCTGGAACGTGCCGGAAATCCTGCACGAGCTGTCCAAACTGTGGGCGCTGCGTGCGGGCGATCTGGTGTTCATGGGCACGCCTGCGGGTGTGGCCGCGCTGCACCCCGGCGATCGTTTCAGCGCGCGCCTGGAGAATGTGGCCGAACGCCACGGCGTCATCGCCGGATGACAACCGCTGCGTTACGCTGCGGCGTCCTTTGATCCCCCCGCGACAGGAGAACCCGATGGGAATGATTACCGAGTTCAAGGAATTCGCCATGCGTGGCAACGTCATCGACCTGGCGGTTGGTGTCGTCATCGGTGCCGCGTTCGGCAAGATCGTCACCGCACTGGTGGACAAGATCATCATGCCGCCGCTGGGCTGGCTGATCGGGCGGGTGGATTTCTCGCAGTTGGCCTGGACCTTGGCCCCGGCACGACCGGGAGCGGACGGCAAGGAAATTCCCGCAGTGGTGATCGGCTACGGCGATTTCCTCAACACGCTGGTGCAGTTCGTGATCGTGGCCTTTGCGATCTTCCTGGTGGTGAAGGTGATCAATCGCCTGGCCCGCAAGAAGGAAGCCGCCCCGGCCGCGCCGGCCGAAGAAGTGCTGCTGCTGCGCGAGATCCGCGACACCCTGAAAAAGTAAGCCGCACGCCGGCCAACGGCTGGCACCGACCGGCATCCGAAAGCCCCGCTCCGGCGGGGCTTTCGCGTAGGGCAAGCAGCGTCCGCCGGACCATGACCTCCCGCCCATGTGCCGGGCCGGCAGGCTGCTAAGCTCGGATGCTTCCGCCCCGTTTCCGGAGTTCGTCCATGCGTCGCCGCGTTCTTGCCATCGCATCCACCCTTGCCCTGCTGGCAGGGCCCGCCTTCGCCGCGCCGACGACTTTGCCGCCCGCGTCGCTGGCCACCGCCGCCGAGCTGCGCGAGCAGGCGCTGAAGGACGACACCGGCTGGAAGGTCGTGGAGTCGCTCACTACCGAGATCGGGCCGCGCATCGCCGGCAGCGAGGCCGACGCGCGCGCGGTGGCCTGGGCGGTGGCCAAATTCAAGGCGTTGGGCTTTGACAAGGTGTGGACCGAGCCGGTCACCTTCCCCAAGTGGGAGCGCCGCAGCGAGCACGCCGAAGTGACCGGCACGCACGCCCAGCCGCTGACCATCACCGCACTGGGCGGCAGCCCGGGCGGCACGGTCGAGGCCGAGGTGGTGCGCTTCGCCGACCTGGCCGCCCTTCAGGCGGCACCGGCCGGCTCGCTCACCGGCAAGATCGCCTTCGTTGATTACCAGATGACCGCGTACCGCGATGGCCGCGACTACGGCAATGGCGGCGCAGTGCGCAGCAAGGGGCCCTCCGAGGCGATCCGCAAGGGAGCGATCGGCTTTGTGATGCGCTCGGCGGGCACCGATTCACACCGCGTGCCGCATACCGGCATCACCCGCTTCGACGACGGCCTGACGCCGGTACCGGCGGCCGCCTTGTCGGTGCCCGACGCCAACCAGCTGGCGCGCCTGCTCGCGCTTGGCCCGACCACGCTCAAGATCAGCCTGGACTGCGGCTGGGATGGCAAGGCCACCTCGTACAACGTGATCGGCGAGATCACCGGTCGCAGCCTGCCCAAGGAAGTGGTGGTGATCGGTGGCCACCTCGATTCCTGGGACCTGGGCACCGGCGCGGTCGATGATGGCGCCGGCGTGGGCATCACGATGGCCGCCGGCCACCTGATCGGCCAGCTCAAGCAGGCACCGAAGCGCACCATCCGCGTGGTGGCCTTCGCCAACGAGGAACAGGGTCTGTACGGCGGCAAGGCCTATGCGGAGGCGCACGCCAAGGACGTGATCCGGCACCAGCTCGCCGCCGAAAGCGATTTCGGCGCCGGCCGCATCTACGCGTTCAACACCGGCTCACCGAACCCGGCCGAGTCGCGTGAGGCGACCCGGCAGATCGCCGAGGTGCTCAAGCCGCTGGGCATCGAGTATGCGCCGGACAAGGGCGGCCCGGGCCCGGACGTCGGTCCGCTGGCCGCCAAGGGCGGTGCATGGGCCTGGCTGGCGCAGGACGGCAGCGACTACTTCCACCTGCATCACACCGCCGACGACACGCTGGACAAGATCGACCCGGCCGCGCTGGCGCAGAACGTAGCCGCCTATACCGTCTTTGCCTACCTCGCGGCCGAGGCCGACGGCAGTTTCGGCAGCGAAGCCAAGCCGACCACGCCGCCGAACGAGTGACGGCCCGGTGCGGCGGCCCATGCTCGCCGCACCTCAAAAAAAAAAGCCCGACCGCGAACGGTCGGGCTACCGGGATTGCATCACACCCCACGCGGTGAATGCCGCAGTCTTACGTACGTCCGGACAAGCGGATCGCCGCGCTGGGTGGGTGTCTCTCCTCACCTACGCAACGCAGCACCGCCGTCACACTGTGCGTGGAATGGAATCCACTTCACCATGCGAAAAGTCCGAATCGAATGTAGTCACAGCCAGTTCGGTGGAACCGATCACAACATGGAGCGGCGCGCTCGTGTGCGCTACCCGTAAAACAGGTGCCGCGATCACCCCTTGCGGCCGTACCAATGCGACAGCAGCACCGCCGTGGCCGAGGCCACGTTGAGGCTTTCCACGGCGCCACTGCCGGGAATGGAGACCTGCAGATCGCAGTCCTGCGCGAGGTCGCGGTCCATGCCCTCGCCTTCGGCCCCCATGACATACACCAGGCGCTCGGGCAGCGCGGCCGCGAACAGGTTGTCGCCGCCGTCCACCAGCGTCGCCGCCAGCCCGAAGCCGGCAGCACGCAGCTGCGACATCGCCTGCGGCAGCTCCGGCAGGCGTACCAGCGGCACCGCTTCGGCGCCGCCTTCGGCCACGCGTGCGGCGGCACCGGACAGCGCCAGCGTCGCACCCGGCGGCAACAGCAGGCCGGCCACGCCAAAGTGCGCGGCCGAGCGCAGAATCGCGCCGAAGTTGTGTGGGTTGCCCACCCCGTCCAGCCACAGTGCCAGCACCGGGCCGCTCGTCGGCAGCGTGTCCAGCCACTCGGCCAGGGACAGCATCGGCGCACGCACCACATCGGCGACGACGCCTTCGTGGTGGGTGGTCGCGGCGAGCTTGTTGAGATCGCCCTCCTCCACCACGCGGTAGCCGACGCGGTTGGCCACGCACCACTTCAGCATCGGCTGCAGGCGCGGAATCAGCGACTCGGCCAGGTACAGCTTGCGCAGCGCCTGTGGGCGGCGCTCGAACAGCGCCTGCACGGCGTTCCAGCCGTACAGACGCAGTTCGTCATTGCCACGGCCCGGCGGCGGCGGGCTGCCGCCCTGCTCGCGCGGCGGCAGCGGGGTGGCCCGCGGCGGTCGCGCCGACGGGCGGCGGGCATTTTTCCAGGGATCATTCACTACGGGACTGCTCCAGCTTGCGTTGACGCCAGAAGTCGGCGTTCTTGATGCCCAGGGCATCGGGGTCGAAGATCGGGTCGAGGCCGAGCTTCTTCTGTCGTTCGTAATCGCGCAGGGCCAGCATGGCCGGCTTCTGCACGATCAGGATGGCAATGATGTTCAACCAGGCCATCAGGCCCACGCCGATGTCGCCCAGCGCCCACGCCAGCGTGGCGTTGTGGAACGCACCGAACACCACCATGCCGATGATGCCCAGACGCAGCAGCAGCACGGTGGCCGGGCGCTTGCGGTTGTGGTTGATGTAGCTGAGGTTGGTCTCGGCCATGTAGTAATAGGCCATGATCGTGGTGAAGGCGAAGAAGAAGATCGCCACCGACACGAACGACGCCCCCCACCCCGGCAGCACCGCTTCCACGCCCGCCTGCGCATACCCGGCACCTTCCGGGATACCGGCCAGGCCCTGGAAGATCGGCTCGGCACCGGCCACCGGCGAGTACACGTTGTAGGTGCCGCTGGCCAGGATCAGGAACGCAGTGGCCGTGCACACCATCATGGTGTCGAAGTAGATCGCGAAGGCCTGCACGTACCCCTGCTTGGCGGGGTGCGAGACCTCCGAGGCCGCGGCGGCATGCGGCCCGGAACCCTGGCCCGCCTCGTTGGCATAGATGCCGCGCTTGATGCCCCACTCCACCGCCAGGCCCATCATCGCGCCGAACGCGGCATGGGTACCGAAGGCGCTGTTGAAGATGATGCCGAACATGTCCGGCACGCGGTCGTAGTTGATGATCATGATGGCGATGGCCATCAGGATGAACCCGGCGGCCATGAACGGCACCACCACTTCGGCGAAGTTGGCGATGCGCTTGACGCCGCCGAAGATCACCACGCCCAGCAGCAGCGACACCACGATACCGATGCCAAGCTTCAGCGCCTGCGCCGATTCCATGCCCATCACCTGGCCGTCCAGCGGCCCGCACAGCGCACCGCCGCGGCAGGCATTGATGATGCTGTCGGCGATCGCATTGGCCTGCACGCCCGGCATCAGGAAGCCGGCAGCGATGATCGTGGCGCCGGCGAAGGCCAGCGCGTACCACTTCAGGCCCATCGCTTTTTCGATGTAATAGGCCGGACCGCCGCGGTAGCGGCCTTCGGCATCCTTGGTCTTGTAGATCTGCGCCAGGGTGCACTCGACGTAGGAGGTCGATGCGCCAAGGAAGCCCATCACCCACATCCAGAAGATCGCACCGGGGCCACCGAAGGCGATCGCGGTGGCCACGCCGGCGATGTTGCCGATGCCCATGCGCCCGGCCATCGACATGGCCAGCGCCTGGAACGACGACACGCCTGCGTCGGACTTCTCGCCCCGGACGGTCAGGCGACACATCTCGAAGAACCCGCGGATCTGCATGAACCGGGTGCGGACACTGAAGAACAGGCCAGCGGCCAGGCACACGAAGATCAGTGCCTTGCTCCAGATGATGCCATTGATGAAATGTACAGCTGCTTCCACGCGCTCTCTCCAGTCGGCGGAAAAAAGGAACGTCCCCGTCGGCTGGGAGGACCGGGTTGATTCTCCACGATCCGCGCCGGCCTGCGTAGTGGCAATTTCGATGAATGGGCGGTGGGCGCGGCCCGCAGGCCGCGCCGATGCCTCAGGCGTGCCCGCCCACGGACGGGGTGTCCGCCTCCTGCCTGGCCAGCTCGCGCGCCACCGCTTCGGGTGAACGCGTGTAGGGGGCCAGCAGCGAGTAGAACGCGGGCACCACGAACAGGGACAGGAAGGTGGAGACGGTGACGCCGAAGATCACCACGATGCCGATGGTGCCGCGGCTGGCCGAACCGGGCCCGCCGGCGACCACCAGCGGGATCGCGCCGACCACGGTGGCGATGGAGGTCATCAGGATCGGGCGCAGGCGCACCATCGCCGATTCGACGATGGCCTGGTGCACGTCGCGGCCCTCGTCACGGAGCTGGTTGGCGAACTCCACGATCAGGATGCCGTTCTTGGCGGCCAGGCCGACCAGCATCACGATGCCGATCTGACTGAACAGATTGATCGTGCCGCCGCTGACGTACAGCCCCAGCAGCGCGCCGAGCACGCCCAGCGGCACAGTCAGCATGATCACCAGCGGGTGGATGAAGCTCTCGAACTGGGCGGCCAGCACCAGGTACACCACCAGCAGCGCCATCGCGAAGGTCAGCAGCACCGCGCTGCCGGCGTTCTGGTACTCGCGCGACTCGCCCTTCCAGTCGATCTGCGCATGCTGCGGCAGTTCCTCGCGGGCGGTCTGCTGGGCCCAGGCGATGGCCTCGCCCAGCGGATAGCCCGGCGCCAGGCCGGCGCTGATGGTGATCGAGCGCAGCCGGTTGAAGCGGTTGAGGTTGCCGGCCTCGGCCACTTCGCTGAGCGTGACCAGATTGGACAGCGGGATCAGCTCGCCGTTGGCGGCACGCACGCGGATGGCGGCCAGATCGTCCGGCGAGGCACGCCCGTCGCGGCCCGCCTGGACCAGCACGTCGTACTCTTCGCCGTTGTCGACGAAGGTGGTGACACGCCGCGAGCCCATCATGGTTTCCAGCGCGCCACCGATCGCGGTGACCGGCACGCCCAGGTCGGCCGCACGCTGGCGGTTGATGTTGACCCGCATCTGCGGGCGGGTTTCCTTGTAGTCCGAATCGGCGCCGACCAGACCGGGGTTGTCGGCCATGCGCAGCAGCATGCGGTCGCGCCACTGGGCGATCTCGGCATACTCGGGGCCGCCGAGGACGATCTGGAACGGCTGGCCCTGGCTGCGCACCAGGCCGCCACCGACCTGGGTACGCACGCGCACGCCGCGCAGGTCGTTGAGGTGGGTCTGCAGATCGGCCGCCACATCGGGCGTGGATACATCGCGCTGGCGCCACGGCTGCAGGAACACGCTGATGCGGCCGGTGTGCATTTCCTCGCTGGCGCCGAAGCCGCCGGGCACACGCGGATTGGCGCGCACGATCGGCTTGTCCTCGCCGACGAAGCCGGACACGATCTTCTCCACCTGCTGGACCTGGCCGACCGTGTAGTCGAAGCCGGCACCTTCGGGGCCATCGATCATGATCTGGAACGAGCCGCGGTCTTCGGCCGGCGCCAGCTCGGATGGCAGCAGCTTCAGCAGCGCCGCGCTGGCCAGCAGCGACAGCACCATCACCACGATGTAGATCCAGGTGCGCCCGACATGGGCGTCAAGCACCCGGCCGTACGCGGCCGACAGGCGGTCCAGGTTGCGGTTGATCACCCCATGCAGGCCGCGCGGCGGCTGGCCGGCATGCGGCTTGAGCAGCTTGGAGGCCATCATCGGGGTCAGCGTCAGCGACACGAACGCGGACAACGCCACGGCCGCCGCGAGCGCCACGGCCAGTTCGCGGAACAGGCGGCCGGTGTTGCCTTCAAGGAAGCCGACCGGCAGGAACACGGCCACCAGCACCGCCGTGGTGGCGATCACCGCGAAGGCGACCTGCGCGGTACCGCGTTTGGAGGCGACCAGGGGCGGTTCGCCGAGATCGATGCGGCGCTGGACGTTCTCCACCACCACGATGGCGTCATCCACCACCAGGCCGATACACAGCACCAGCGCCAGCAGGGTGAGCAGGTTGATCGAGAAGCCGAAGGCGTACAGCGCGATGAAGGCGGCCACCAGGCACACCGGCACCGTCACGGCGGGAATCAGTGCGGCGCGGAAGCTGCCGAGGAACAGCCAGATCACCGCCAGCACCAGCAGCATCGCCTCGACCAGCGTGGCGTACACGCGGTCCACCGCCGCTTCGATGAAGGTGGTGTTGTCGAAGGCGACGAAGATCCGCGTACCCTGCGGCAGCGTGCTGCCGATGCGTTCGGCTTCCTCGCGGGCCTCGCGTGCCACGTCCAGCGCATTGGCGGTGGAGGTCTTGACGATGCCCAGGCCGATGTTGGGCTCGCCATTGCTGCGGTAATAGGCGCGGCGTTCGGACGAGGCCAGCTCGATCCTGGCCACATCGCCCATGCGTACCACGTAACCGTCGGCGCCCTTGCCCAGCGGAATGCCGGCAAAGTCCTCGGGTTTGACGTAGTTGCGTTCCACGCGCAGGGTGAAATCGCGGTCAGCCGATTCAATCCGCCCCGCCGGCAGCTCCACGTTCTCGTTGCGCAGCGCGGTTTCGACATCGCCCACGGTCAGGCCGCGCGCGGCGAGCTGGTCGCGGTCCAGCCAGATCCGCATCGCATAGCGCTGGCGGCCGCCGATACGCACCTGCGCCACGCCGTCCAGGCTGGAGAAGCGGTCAACCACGTAGCGGTCGGCATAGTCGCTCAGTTCCAGCGTGTCCATCGTGGTCGAGCTCATGTTGAGCCAGATGATGGGGTCGGCGTCGCTTTCGACCTTCGCGATCTCCGGTGGCCGCGCCTCTTCGGGCATGCGGTCGGCGACCCGGCTGACCGCGTCGCGGACGTCATTGGCGGCCGCTTCGATGTCGCGGTTGGAGGTGAACTCGATGCTGACCTGCGCGCGGCCGTTGGAACTGCGCGCGTTGATGGTGTCGATGCCCTCGATGCCGGCGAGTGCGTCTTCCAGCACCTGGGTGATGCGGCTTTCGATCACCGCCGCGGAGGCGCCGGTGTAGTCCACCGACACCGACACGATCGGCGGATCGATGGCCGGCAGCTCGCGCAGCGTCAGGCGGGTGAACGACATGATGCCCAGCACGACGAGCAGCAGGCTCATCACCACGGCAAATACCGGGCGCTGGATGGAGACGTCGGAGAGTTTCATCCGCCGGCGCCCGTCCGTGCGGCCGGTACCGGTGCCGCCACCGGGGCAGGAGCGGTGGCCGGCGCGGCGTCGTGCGCCTGCACCTTAAGGCCGGGGCGAAGCTTGCCGGTGCCGTCCACCACGATGCGGTCGCCGGCCTGGATGCCGCTGCGGATCTCGACCACGCCGGCGCGGCGGGCGCCGGTGGTCACATCGGTACGCTCCACGCTCTGGTCGGCCTTGACCCGGTACACGAAGGCGTCGCGGCCGACCTGGACCACGGCGATTTCCGGAATCACCAGGGCCTGGCGTTCCGGTCTGAACATGCGCACGTCCAGCAGCATGCCGGGACGCAGCGCATGATCGGCATTGATGAAGTCCGCGCGCACGGTGACCGCACGGGTGCCCGGATCGACACGGGTGTCGATGGTGGCCACCTCGCCGTCGAACGTGCGGCCGGGATAGGCCACGCTGGTGGCGCTGACCTTGTCGCCGGTGGTCAGCGAGGCCAGTTCGGCCTCCGGCACCTGGAAGTCCACGTGCATCCGCTCGATGTCATCCAGCGTGGCGATGGTGGTGGACGGCGTCACCAGTGAGCCGGCGCTGACCTGGCGGATGCCGAGCACGCCGGCGAAGGGCGCACGCACCCGGCGGTCGCCGATGTCCGACTGCATTTCACGCACACGTGCCTCGGCGGCATCGCGGATGGCGCGCTGGGTATCCAGCGTCGCGCTGGCCACCAGTTGCTGGGCAGCCAGTTCGCGCTGGCGCCTGTACAGCTGGTCGGCTTCGGCGAAGGTCGCCTGCGCCTGCAGCAGGGCCGCTTCCTGGGCCTGGCCGCGCAGGGTCACCAGCGGTGCGCCGGCGTTGACCTGCTGCCCGCTCTCGAAGTGCACCGTTTCGATGATCTCGCTGACTTTGGCGGTGATCGTCACCGACTCGCGCGCCTTGGCGGTGCCCAGCGCCTGCAGCGTGTCGCTCCATGCCGAGGGCTGCACCACCTGGGCCGTCACCGGCACGGCGTCGGCCTGCCGGCGTGCGGCCTCGTCTTTGCTGCCACAGCCGGCCAGGAAGGCCAGCCCGAGGCCAACGGCGATGCGCGCGGTGATGCGTCCCAACATGAAGAAAAATCCCGGATGTTCCACGACCGGCAAGTGTAGCCACGGGCTGTGTCAAGACATATGTGCCAAGCGTTTACCACGGGCTTCACATCGGTCGATGACAGGCGCAACGCCTTTCGTGCTGGGGCTTGCCACGCATGTAACGGCGTGTGTCAGCGCGTGTCGATTTGCGTCGCTGGACCCTCCGGAAGGGGGGCGCTCAGCGCCCCCCCTTCACGTACTCAGTAGCGGTAGTTCACCTTCATCCAGGCGGTGCGGCCCGGCTCATTGATGCGGACCGGATCGGCCGGGAAGCCGAAGTCGGCACTGCCGGCCAGATTCAGGTGCTCGCTGTAGGCACGGTCGAACAGGTTGTCGATGCCGGCGCTGAGCCGCAGTGCATCGCTGAGCCGGTAGCCGGCGTTGAGCGCCAGCGTGGCGAAGCCCGCGCTGGGGCCGAGGTCGCGGGCGACCACATTGCCCTGCCCCACCGCCACACGGTGCTGGCGGGTCACCGCCCGGCCCAGCGCGCCAACGCTCCAGCGCTCGCCTTCCCAGTTGGCGCTGAGCCGGGCTTCCAGCGGCGGCATCTGCGGCAGTGCGCCGCCGTTGGTGCGGTTCTCGCCCCAGGCGTAGGCCAGCGTGCCGCCGAGCTTCCAGCGTTCACCCAGCCGCACGTCCGCACCGGCTTCGGCACCGGCGATGCGCGCATCGATGTTGCCGGCCTGGGCCATGCTGCCCATCATGCCGCCCTCGTGGTAGGTGAACAGGATGTAGTCCTGCACCCGGCCCGCATATGCCGACACCCACGCCTCCAGGCGCTCGCTGCGGTACTGCAGGCCGAGGTCGAGCTGGGTGGTCTTCTCCGGCTGGATGCCGGCGAACGCGTTCGGCGCGTGCATCGGCCCCATGTCCGGCGAGAACAGTTCCCAGTAGTCCGGCATGCGCTCGCTGTGGCCGATGCCGGCGTACCAGGTCAGCGCCGGCGCGATGTCGCGCTCGATGCGCAGGAAGCCGCTGCCCAGGTCCTCGCGGCGGGTCTGCCCGGCGGTGGGATTGGGCATGCCCATCATGCCGGTGGTGGCGCGTTTGTCGGTGACCTCCGCCCGGTCGATGCGCAGGCCGCCAAGCCAGCGCTGCGTGGTGCCTTCGCCGAGGGTGATCTCGGTGAACGCGCCGCGCGTATCCAGGCGTGCATCGATGCGCCAGGGCTGCAGCCGGTAGGTGTTGCGGCCCATCGCGTTGCGGCTGCGATGGCGGCTGTCCTGCGCATCGATGCCGGCAACGATGGCGATGTCCTGCCAGCGCCATTCCGAGGCGATGCGGCCACCGGTAGTGCGCCGGTCGACGTTGGAGCCCATCGGCATCGGCATGCTGCTGTCCGGGTTCGGCGTGCGCAGCGTGTAGTTGTCCATCACGTGGTCGGCGTCGTTGTAGTAGACGTTGGCCTGCAGCCTGTCCCACGCGCCGGGCAGGTTGTCCTTCTCGAAGCGGGCCGCGTAGCTGGTGCGCTTGAACGCCGCCCCGTCCATGCCGCGCCCGGCGTACCGCGCGATCGCGTCGCCGGTGCCGGCCGACAGTTCGAGCACGGTGTCGGCATCGGGCGTCCAGCCGATGGCGACGTCGCTGTTCCATTTGCGCCACTTCGACGGCACCACGTTGCCGTCGCCATCGGTGTAGTCGTCCGCTTCGGAGCGGTTGCCGTTGACCCGCACATAGCCCGCGCTGGCGCCGGCGGTGAGATCAAGCACCTGGTCATTGCGATTGCGCGAGCCGACCAGCGCGCTGGCATCCACATCGATCCCCGGCGTATCGAAGCGCGGCGTGTCGCGCTCGAAGCGCACCGTGCCGGCCGATGCCCCGGCGCCCCAACGCACACTCTGCGGGCCCTTGATGATGGTCAGCCGGTCGAAGGTTTCCGGCGCGATGTAGGACAGCGGATTGTCCATCCGCGACGGGCACGCACCGATCAGGTTGCCCTCGTTGCTGACGATGTTCAGGCGCGAACCGAACATGCCGCGCAGCACCGGGTCGCCGTTGGTACCGCCGTTGCGGATGGCCGAGAAGCCGGGAACGGTCTTGAGGTAGTCGGCACCGTCGCTGGCCGGCACCGGCTGGCGTGGCAGCCGGGGGTCGGTGACCCAGTGCAGCGGCGAGGACGGCGCACTGGCGGTGACCACCAGGGTGTCCAGGGTGCGGGCGGTATCGCGCTCGGCGGCGTGCAGTGGCAGTGCGGCCAGCGCAAGGGACAGGGAAACAGACAGGCGCGTCGATGCGCCCGCGCTGCGGGAAGAAGCGATCATGGTGGAACTCCGGAAAACGCACAGGCGCGCGGCGCCATCACGGCGTCGCGCAGCAGGAAGAGAGAGAGGATGGATCTCAGGCGTTCAACGGCGGGCCGCGGGCCGCATGCGCGGGCCAGCGCAGGCTCCGCGGGGCGGCGACCGCACGCAGGACACGCGGCGCGATGACCGGCAGTGCCGGCAGCAACAGCACCAGCACCGCCAGCCACGGCATCAGCCGTGAGGCCATCATGCAGTACTCGCACGCCTCGCCATGCCCGGCGTGTTCGCCCAGCGGTGGCACAACCGGCGTGGCCGGGGTGGCATGGGCGTCGCCGTGCGGGGCGTGGGTGGCCATGTCGTGGCCGGGCATCGCGTGGCCGGCCATTGCGTGGCCGGCATGGGGATCGACGGCGGCAGCGATCGGCGGCGGATGGGCCATGCCCATCGGCATCGCCATCACCGGCGCATCGGCATGGGCCTGCTGCCAGCGGCTCACCAGCGGCGCCAGCGCCATCAGCAGGGTCGCCACGAAAGCGAGCTGCAGAAAGAAGGCGTACGGGCGGCGACGACGGTTCACCGCATCAGTGTAGACCGCGCTCCAGGGTTGGCCGTGCGACGAACCGTCGCAGGCACTCGTGCCGACGCCCGGGTCGGCCCTCACCGATCACACGGTGATGGTCTGGGTCAGCGACTCCCAGGTGGGCGGCAGCGGCCAGTTGGCCTCCTGGTTGCCGTCGATCACACGGCGCAGGTCGCGGGTATCGATCTGCGGAGCGAGCACGTGCACCAGCTCCAGCGCGTAGTCGCGCAGCACACGGTCGCGCGGCAGGACGGCCCAGGCGATGCACTCGTCGATCGGCGCCGGGGCGGGCCAGGCGCGCAGGTCCTCATCACTGGCATTGACCGCCATCTCCGCCAGCAGGCCCACGCCCAGACCGGTGCGGACGTAGGTCTTGATCAGATCCGCGTCGAGCGCGGTCAAGGCGATGTCCGGGGTCAGCCCGGCGCTGGCGAAGGCCCGCTGCAGGGACGAGCTGCCCCGGGTGGACGATTCGTAGCTGATCAGCGGATGGGTGGCGAGCGCCTGCAGGTCCGGCGCGGCGCCGGGACGGTCAAGCGCGTGCCCGCGCGGCACCAGCACCAGCCGACGCCAGCGGTACAGCGGAATGGCGATGCCGGCACTGGGCTCGGCCCCGGCCGTGGAAATGATCGCGATGTCCGCATCGCCCTGGCTCAGCAGGTCCAGCGCATCGCTTTCGGCGGCCTGCTGCAGATGCACGCTGACCTGCGGGTAGGCCTGTTTGATCCGCGCCACCGCCGGCGGCAGCACGAAACGCGCCTGGGTGTGGGTGGTGGTGAGGATCAGCTGGCCCTGGCTCTCGCGGCGCTGGTTGGCCGCATAGGTGCGGATGTTGTTGGCCTCGGACAGCACCGCCCGGGCGCGGCCGATCACCTCGACGCCGGCCGGCGTCACCGCTTCCAGGCTGCGGCCCTTGCGCACGAAGAGCAGGAAGCCAAGCTCGTCCTCCAGCTGTTTGAGCTGCTTGGACAGGCCGGGCTGGGTGGCGTGCACGCGCGAGGCCGCCAGCGTGATGTTCAGCTCGGCGTCGGCGATGGCCACCAGGTAACGGAGTTGGGTGAGCGTCATGGGCGTGCGGTGCCGCTGGCGGAAAGGAGGCAATCCGACTGTAGGGCAATTGCCATCACCCGCTTATAACCAAACGTTGTTTAAGAAGGGTATCAGGTCATTTCCCGGCGTCATATGCCGGCGCTACGGTCTGCCGGTACACCCGGAGACGCCCCTGCGGCCGCGCCGGGCCGGCGCCACCGCGATCCGGCGCCCGACTCCCCCGCCGCACGGCCACCGGGCGGCACCGAACCGCTCTGGAGCTTCCCATGACGCTGTACAACTCCATTCTGGACACCATCGGCAACACCCCGGTGGTGCGTCTGCATCGCCTGGCCCCCGACCACGTGACCCTGTACGCCAAGGTCGAGGCATTCAACCCCGGTGGCTCGGTCAAGGACCGGCTGGCGCTGGCGATCGTGCTGGATGCCGAGGCGCGGGGCCTGCTCAAGCCCGGGGACACCATCGTCGAGGCCACGTCGGGCAACACGGGCGTGGCCCTGGCGATGGTGGCCGCCGCGCGCGGCTACAAGTTCGTGGCGACGATGGTGGAAACCTTCTCGATCGAACGCCGCAAGCTGATGCGTGCCTACGGCGCCAAGGTGATCCTGACCCCGGCCGCCGAACGCGGCTCGGGCATGGTCCGCCGCGCGAAGGAACTGGCCGAGGAACACGGCTGGTTCCTGGCCAGCCAGTTCGCCAATCCGGCCAACCCGGCCTACCACCGCAACACCACCGCGCCGGAGATCCTGCGTGACTTCGCCGGCAGGCGGCTGGACTACTTCGTCACCGGCTGGGGCACGGGCGGCACCCTGACCGGCGTGGGTGAAGTGCTCAAAGTGGCCCGCCCGGACACCCGCATCATCGCCACCGAGCCGCAGGGTGCGGCCCTGCTCAAGGGCGACGAGTGGAAGCCGCACAAGATCCAGGGCTGGACCCCGGATTTCGTGCCGGAGGTGCTCAACCGCAGCGTCTACGACGAGCTGCTGACCGTCGACGATGCCCGCGCCATCGAGACCGCGCGCCGCCTGGCGGCCGAGGAGGGCCTCTTCGTCGGCATCTCCGCCGGCGCCACGGTGGCCAGCGCGCTGGACATCGCCGCACGCGCCGAACCGGGCAGCGTGATCCTGGCGATGCTGCCCGATACCGGCGAACGCTACTTCTCCACCCCGCTGTTCGCCGACATCAACGAAGGCTCCGACGACGACTGGCTGGCCGGTCTGCCTTGATCCCCACGTTGTCCCGGTAGCCACCCGACGCCCACCCCACGGTGGGCGTCGTCGTATTCATCGCAGCTGCGGCGCCTTCATCTGCCGTGAAGCCGGCGCACCGCATGGTGTCGGCATCGGGCAGCGCAACACCGGGTCGCACTGCCTGAGACGACGATGACGCAGCCTAGATGCCCTGCCCGTTACTGTGCAGGAAAGGATGTCATCCCGTTGGTTGGACCCGGACTCAGTAAGGAGCGGTACGCATGAAGATCGAAGTGTGGCAGGGCGACATCACGACCCTGGCGGTGGATGCGATCGTCAATGCGGCCAACGAATCCCTGCTCGGCGGCGGCGGCGTGGACGGCGCGATCCATCGCGCGGCCGGTCCAGCCCTGCTCGAGGCCTGCCGGGCACTACCGGAGATCCGCCCGGGCATGCGCTGCCCGACCGGCGAGGTTCGCGCCACCGATGCCTACGACCTGCCGGCGCGCTATGTGTTCCACACCGTGGGCCCGGTCTGGCAGGACGGACAGCGCGATGAACCGGCGCTGCTCGCCAACTGCTACTGGAAATCGCTGCAGCTGGCGGAAAAGCTGGACCTGCAGTCAATCGCCTTCCCGGCCATCAGCTGCGGCGTGTTCGGTTACCCGCTGCACCAGGCCGCACAGATCGCCGCCACCGAGACCCTGACCTGGCAGCGCTCACACCGCCAGCCGCGCCGCATCATCCTGGTGGCCTACAACGCCGCCACCTTCAAGGTCTACCAGCAGGCATTGGCCGCGCAGGGCCAGCCAGTGGAAAGCCCGGTACTCGCAGGCACCCCCGCATCGCCGGGGCGCACCGGCCTGGACCTGGATCTCGGTCTGCCGCCGGCCGCGGCACTCTAACCGCCGGCCGAGACCGGCACGGTCGGCAATACGCCGGCCGTGCCGTACACCCAGGCCTGGAAGAAGTCGTCGAGCGGACGCCCTGCGGCCTGCTCCATCGCGCGCTGGAAGTCGGCTGTCACCACCGCCCGCCCGTCGTGATCCCGGGTGTAGCTGCGCAGCCCCTGCCAGAACACCGCCTCGCCCAGTTCCTCGCGCAGCAGGTGCAGCACGTAGGCGCCCTTCTGGTAGACCACTGCACGGTCGTCGGCGCTGGGCGCATCCCACGCGGCGTAGACCAGTGCGTGATCGGTGCCCTTGGCGCGCAGACGGTCCAGCCGCGCCCGCCAGCCCGCCACCTGCCGTTGGTAGGCAGCCTCGCCCTGCGCATGCTGCAGCCAGGCCGCAGTCATGAAATTGGCCATGCCTTCGTTGAGCCAGAAGTGTTCCCAGCTCGCGCAGGTGACCCGGTTGCCCCACCACTGGTGCGCGGCCTCATGCGCCATCAGCGCGGTCTTCTCCGGTGCCTCCAGCACCTCGGCGCCGTACGCCTCGGACAGCAGCGACACCCCGGCCAGTTCCTGCCCGATCGTGCGCGCCACCAGCGCCTGCTGGTAGTCGCCCCGATACGGCAGGCCGGCACGCTCGGCAAAGAAGGCCAGCATGTCCGCCGTGGGCGCGAACACCCGGCGCAGCTCGTCCGGCGAGCGCTCCGCCGACAGATAGCGCAGCGCCACCCTGCCCGGCTGCACCACCTCGCGGTACCGCCCGGCTGCGAAGCCGTACACGTAGCCGGGCATCGGCGTTTCCAACGCCCAGCGGTGCTGCACGCGGCCATCGGCCAGCGTGCGCGGCGCGAGCGCGCGTCCGGTGCCGGTCGCCAGCAGTCCTGCCGGCAGGGTCAGCGACAGCGACAGCGTCGCGCGCTCGTCCGGCGCGTCCACCGACGGCATCCACTGGCTGGTGGAGAAGATCGCGTACACCTCCTCGCGTGCCGGCGCGAACTCCAGCCCGAAGGCTGGCGCGCCGTGATAGGCGATCTCCAGGTCCACCTTGCGCCCGGCCCGCAGCGGCCGCGCCAGGGCGATCCGCACCTGCCCCTGCTCCCGCACGAACGTCAATGGCGTGCCGCCCTGCCGTACCGACGTGATGGTCAACGCACCGGCATCCAGGGTGATCTCCGCGAGCCCGGCACGCAGCGCGCGCAGCCGCACCACCTCGTTGCCCTGGATGCGCCCACCGGCGATGTCCGGGTCCAACGCCACCGCGTAATGCAGCACATCGAATCCCCGTACCGGTGATGCCCATGCTGCCGGAACGGACAACAGCCACCACAGTCCCAGCAGACCAGCGCAACGTTGCATCACCGGCAGACATCCCTGTGCGGAAAAAGAAGCGACATCCTGCCAGAACATGCGCTCCGTCGGCCGACCCGCAGTCGGCCCTGCGATGTGCGTCGCACTGCGGAACGCACGGACGGTCGCGGGCCGCGCGGAGGGCGGCAGGAAAAAAACGCCGGCCCAGAGGCCGGCGTTGTTCAGCGCACGCAGGGCGTCGAACGGATCAGCCGTTCCACTTGCCCAGCGCGGCCTGGCCGTTTTCCTTGGCGCGGTCGTAGACCGTCTGCTGCGCCTTGGCGACGTTGGCCTTGGTGTCCTTGGCCCACAGCTTCAGCGCGGCCTGCTGCATGGCACGGCCGTAGGAGAAGCTCAGCGGCCACGGCAGGTTGCCCATCTGGTTCATCGCATTCAGATGCGCGGTCGACTGCTCGTCGCTCTGGCCACCGGACAGGAACACCACGCCCGGCAGGATCGCCGGCACGGTGCTCTTGAGGCACATCACGGTCGACTCGGCCACTTCCTCGACGTCGGCCTGCTCATCGCAGCCCTTGCCCGAGATGACCATCGAAGCCTTCAGAATGGTGCCTTCCAGCAGCACGTTCTGCTGGTACAGCGCGTCGAACAGCGAACGCAGCGTGGCTTCGGTGACTTCGTAGCAGGTTTCGATGTCGTGGTCGCCGTCCATGATCACTTCCGGCTCCACCATCGGCACCAGGCCGCATTCCTGGCACAGGGCTGCATAACGGGCCAGCGCGTGCGCATTGGACTCGATGCAGGTGCCCGACGGAATGCTCTCGCCGATGTTGATCACTGCACGCCACTTGGCGAAGCGCGCGCCCAGCTTGTAGTACTCCTGCAGACGCTCACGCAGGCCGTCCAGGCCTTCGGTGACCATCTCACCCGGGCAGCCGGCCAGCGGGTGGGCACCCTTGTCGACCTTGATGCCCGGAATCATGCCGTGGTCGGCCATGTACTTGGCGAACGGCACGCCGTCCTTGGTGGACTGGCGGATGGTTTCGTCGTACAGGATCGCGCCGGAAATATGCTCGTTGAGCTTCGGCGTGGTGAGCAGCAGCTCGCGGTAGGCGCGACGGTTCTCCTCGGTGTTCTCGATGCCCACGCTGGCGAAGCGCTTGGCGATGGTACCGGTGGATTCGTCGATCGCGATGATGCCCTTGCCCGGGGCGACCATGGCCTGGGCGGTTTCGGCCAGCTGTTCGATGCTCATGTATTTCCTGTGGCGGGTGCGGGAAAACCGCAATTATAGCCCCCGCCTTCCGTGAACTGGCCGTCCACGGAATCTGGAAACGCTTTCAGACGCGCAGGCCCCGATGCGGCGTGATGTGGCCGGGACGCGTCCGGGCGTCGGGGGTGGCCGCGTGGCGGCGGACGCATACGGCCGCCGGGCCCCCGGTCTGCCGTGCAGACCGGGGTGCACCAGCGCGCAGGCGCGGACCCGTTACAGGTCGCCGAGGCCGCTCGCGCGGCCGTCTTCGCCCACTTCCAGCAGGCGCAGGGTGTTGGTCGCACCGTGGGTTTCCATGTGCTCACCACTGGTGAACACCACGCGGTCGCCGGCCTGCAGCAGGTTGGCTTCCACCAGCAGGCGGATGCTGCCGCGCGCCGCTTCGCGCGGGGTGAAGCCGCGGCTGTCGAAGTTGATCGGGAACACATCGCGCATCAGCGCCATCTGGCGGCGGGCGCCATCATGGCGGGTCACCGCGAACACCGGTGCCGAGGCACGGAAGCGCGACAGGTAGCGGGCAGTACCGCCGGATTCGGTCATCGCCACGATCGCGCGCACGCCGACGTGCTGGGACAGGAACATGGTCGCCATTGCGATGGCCTGATCGGCACGTTCCAGGTTGCGCGGCGAGGCGCCGAAGTCGGTCTCGGTCTGGAACTGGCGTTCGGCACCGAGGCAGATGCGCGCCATCGCTTCCACGGCCTTCACCGGGTACGCACCGGCGGCGGTTTCAGCCGACAGCATCACCGCATCGGTACCGTCGATGACCGAGTTGGCCACGTCCAGCACTTCGGCGCGGGTGGGGATCGGGCTTTCCACCATCGACTGCAGCATCTGGGTGGCGGTGATCACCACCTTGTTCTGCGCCAGCGAGGCCTTGATGATCTTCTTCTGCAGGCCCGGCAGTTCGGCGTCGCCGATTTCCACGCCAAGATCGCCACGCGCCACCATCACCACGTCGCTGGCGTCGACAATCTCTTCCAGGTTCTCGATGGCTTCGGTGCGCTCGATCTTGGACACCAGTGCGGCGTAGCAGCCGTGCGATTCGGCGATCGCGCGCGCATCGTTCATGTCCTGCGCATTGCGGCAGAACGACACCGCGATGAAGTCCACGCCGATCTTGGCCACGATGCCGATCAGTTCCTTGTCGCGCTCGGTCAGCGCGCCCAGCGACAGGCCACCGCCCTGCTTGTTCAGGCCCTTGCGGTCGGAGAGCACGCCGTCATTGAGGACCGTGTTGATGATGCGCTCGCCCTGCACTTCCAGCACCTGCAGCTGCATCAGACCATCGTCGAGCAGCAGCACGTCACCGGCCACCACGTCCTGCGGCAGGCCGAGGTAGCTCACGCCCACCTGGGTGCTGTCGCCGGCCGGTGCGTTCGGCGAGGCGACCAGGTCGAAGCGGTCGCCCGCTTTGAGATGGATCTTGCCTTCAGCGAAACGCTCGATGCGGATCTTCGGGCCCGGCAGGTCGGCCAGAATGCCCACTTCCACGCCCACCCGCTGCGCGGCGGCGCGCACGTCGGCGGCGCGCTTGGCCTGGCCGGACGGGTCGCCGTGACTGAAGTTGAGGCGGACCACGTTCACGCCGGCGCGGAAGAGATCCTCCAGCACGCCCGGCGGGTCGGTCGCCGGTCCGAGGGTGGCAAGGATCTTGGTGCGGCGCTGACGCTCAATCATGGTAAATGGGCTCCCGGGAAAGGGTCGAAATTAGCACACCCTTCACGTCCCATGAATACGTTTACAGCCTTGTCGTAGCTGGCTTTGTCCGATGTCCTGCAGACAGCGCAGGATGACAGGGCGGACATCCCGCCGCGTCAGCAGGACGCCAACGCCTGACCCTGTTGACTCTTCGCTCGACATGCGGCGGCGTACGGAACGCCGCCGCCGCCCTCAATCGATCAACGACAACAGGGCCTCCGGCGAGGCCGCGATGTGCTGCGCGCCTGCATCGCGCAGCTCATCGGCACCGCCGAATCCCCACAACACGCCGATATTGCGCATCGCGTGATGACGCGCGCCGGCGATATCCATGCGCCGGTCGCCGATCATCCAGCACTGCTCCGGCACCCGTGACAGACGCCGGAGCGCCTCGGCCACCAGCTGCGGCTTCTCGCTGCGGCTGCCGTCCAGGGTCGCGCCGATCACATCCTCGAAGCAGCCCCCAAATGGCAGGTGCTCGATGATGCGGCGTGCATGCGGCTCGTTCTTGGCGGTGACGATCGCCAGCCGGTGGCCCCGCTCGTGCAGTGCCTGCACGACCTGGCCGATCTGCGGGTAGACCACGTGTTCTTCCCAGCCGAGCACCTCGAAGCGCTCGCGATAGAACGCCACCGCCTGCTCCACCTGTGCCGGATCATCGAACAGCGGCGCGAAGCTGGTGCGCAGCGACGGTCCGATCCAGCGCCGGAGTTCCTCCTCCGGCGGCACCGGCCGGTCCAACGCGGTGAGCGCATGCGCCACGCAACGGGTGATGCCCACGGCCGAGTCGATCAACGTACCGTCGAGGTCGAAGAAGAGCGTTGCACGTGCTTCAACGGCGGGACGGCCCACGGTGGTCACGCCCCGATCGTGGTCGATCACTGGCCGCGGGCCTCGAGCGCGGCCACCGCCGGCAGGGTCTTGCCTTCCAGGAACTCCAGGAACGCGCCGCCACCGGTGGAGATGTAGCTCACCTGGTCAGCGATGTCGTACTTGTCGACCGCGGCCAGCGTATCGCCACCACCGGCAATGGAGAACGCCGACGATGCGGCGATCGCCTGCGCCAGCGCCTGCGTACCGTGGCTGAACGCCTCGAACTCGAACACGCCGACCGGGCCGTTCCAGACCACGGTGCCCGCCTTGGCGATCAGCCCGGCGTAGTGCTGGGCGGTGTCCGGGCCGATGTCCAGGATCAGATCGTCCTCGGCCACGTCGGTGACCGCCTTGACCGTCGCTTCGGCGTCCGGCAGGAACTGCTTGGCCACCACCACGTCGGTGGGCAGCGGGATCTCGGCACCGCGCGCCTTGGCATCGGCCACGATCCTGCGGGCGGTGTCGAGCAGGTCCGGCTCGTACAGCGACTTGCCCACGGCATGGCCGGCGGCGGCGATGAAGGTGTTGGCGATGCCGCCGCCCACGATCAGCTGGTCGACCTTGCCGACCAGGTTGGCCAGCAGTTCCAGCTTGGTGCTGACCTTGCTGCCGGCCACGATCGCCAGCAGCGGCTGGGCCGGCGCGAGCAGCGCTTTGGCCAGCGCGTCCAGTTCGGCCATCAGCAGCGGGCCACCGGCGGCCACCGGGGCAAAGCGGATCACGCCGTGGGTGGAGGCCTGCGCACGGTGCGCGGTGCCGAACGCATCCATCACGAACACGTCGCACAGCGCTGCGTACTTGCGCGACAGCGCTTCATCGTCCTTGCCTTCGCCGACATTCATGCGGCAGTTTTCCAGCAGCACGATCGAGCCTGGCGCAACGTCGACACCGTCGACCCAGTCGCGCACCAGCGGCACCTCGCGGCCCAGCAGCTGCGACAGACGCAGCGCCACCGGTGCCAGCGAATCGGCGTCGCTCCACACGCCTTCGGTGGGGCGCCCCAGATGCGAGGTCACCATCACCGCCGCGCCCTTCTCCAGGGCCAGCTTCAACGTCGGCAGCGATGCGCTGATGCGCTGCTCGGACGTGATGCGGCCGTTTTCGATCGGTACGTTGAGGTCCTGGCGGATCAGCACGCGCTTGCCGGAAAGGTCGAGGTCGGTCATGCGAACGATGGACATGGGCAACTCTTTGGCGGAAAGGGAAAGGGCGCCGCGTACGACGCAGACGCCCATTGTAGATGACCCGCTTAGGCACATGGCCGGCAGGTGACGACGAGGGGTCGTCACCTACCGCGGCGTCTGCCGCAACAGGCTCACCGCAAACCCACCCACCACCAGCACACCGAGCACCAGCAGGCCCCACAGCAGCCAGCGCTTCCAGTCACGCACCGGCTGCACCGCCGCATCACCGCCAAGCGGCTGCGCCGGCCCCTGCACCGTCGCCAGCGCGGGCTGCCACTGGGCGCCCTGCTGCTCGCGCAGCTGCGCGATCACCGTGCCGACAGGTGCATCGATGCGCGCGGCACGCAAGCTGCCGGCGGCAACGCTGAACGGCGGCTCGCCCTGGCTGAGGAAGACCAGCGCCTCGGGCTGGTAGCCCAGCTTCAGCGTCGGGGCGACGCCCCCCTGGCCCTGCGATGCCGCCAGCTTCCAGTAACGGTCGCGCGTGGCAACCGCCAGCGACTGGGCCTGCGATTGCCGGCGCGCGGCGGTGTCCTGCAACTGGTAGGCCACCCACGGGCCGGCACGCACCTGCCACGGCTGACCCGGATCATCGCGGCTGAGCAGCGTCCACTGCACCACGCTGTTGTCGGCGGTGGCGATGTCGGCCTGGGCAACCGGGAAGCGGCCGTCCAGCGTGTACTCGAACTCGCCCCGCGTGCCGGCAGTGCCGGTCAGCGAACGCCACTGCCACTGGATCGCCTGTGCGGGCGGCACGCGCTCGGCCTGCACTGCCGACAGCGCGGGAAGCGCGTCGCCGGCCACCGGCAGAATGCGGAAATACTTCGCCTGGCGGCCGATTTCGATCCGGCGTTGCTGCAGGCGACGGCCATCATGCTGCAGGTCGACCAGCGGCACCTCATCGGCCACCCGCTGCCAGTCACGCAGATCGTCACTGGCGTCCACGCGCACGCGCACCTGCAGCGCCGCCGATGCCTGCCAGTCCAGCCGCAGCGCCTGCACGCTGCTGCGCAGCGCGCTGGCGTCGACCAGCCAGCCGCCGGGATCGGCGGTGCCGACACTGCGGCCCAGCCGTGCCTCGACCCGGCGCACACTGCCGTCGGTGTTGCGCTCGGTGAGCAGTTGCAGGTCGTCGCCCGCACCGCCGGCACGGGCCGGCAGCGGGAACCACGGCAGGGACTGCCATTGCGCGGCCTGCGCCAGCGGCTGGTCGGCCGACAGCAGCGCCGAGGGCAGCGCCTGTCCCTGCGCGTTGAACACCTGCACGTCGGCCAGCCGCGGCGAGACCGCGCTGCGGTACTGCGCCTCGCCCAGCATCAGCCGGTAGGCACCGGCCTGCGGCGAGGACAGCTGCAGCGGCCACTGCTCGCGGTAGTCCTGGCGGGCATCGGCCGCCGAAACGGCCGGCGCGGCCAGGGCAACGGAGAATGCGGCAATCAGACGGGCGACGAGGTTCACGGCTGCGGCTCCACGGTGGATTCCGGCGCACGCGGCGGCGCCGGTGCCAGGTAACCCACGACCGTGCACAGCAGGCCGTAGGCGATGAACGAGGCGATGCCAAGCAGGTTGCCCAGGTGCTGGCGATCGATCAGGACCAGCTTGGCCAGCACCACGCCCATCAGCACCGCGCCCACCAGCCACAGCAGGCGCTGGCCGCGCCGCGACCCCCAGACCCAGCTGATCACACCGAGCACGCTCCAGACCACGGTCAGGCTGGTCTGGGCCAGGGTCGACGACCACAGCGCCCGGTTCCACGGCACCGCGCCCCAGTGATGGACGGTGTGCAGCGTCGTGCTGGTCAGCAGGATGAAGCCGGCGATCGCCAGAAGCGGCACGCGCCAGCCGGCAGCGCCCGCCGGGGCGGCCGGTGACCACACCCAGCGCGCCAGCAGCACCAGCACGGCCATCTGAGCCAGCTCCATCGGATTGAGCAGCGGCAGCCACGGCAGCGGACGCGGGTCGCCAGCCAGCCACACGCTCACCCCCCATCCCAGCGCCAACACACCGAACCAGGTGCCCTGCAACGCCGGACGCGCAACGTCGAAGCGCTCGCCCAGTGGCAGCGACAGCCAGCGCCAGCGCTGCAACGACATGGCCACCACCACCAGCCAGGGCAGCATCGCCAGTGCGGCGGTCCAGCCCGGCGCCAGGGCGAAGCGGTCGGCCAGCCAGCCGGCCAGCAGGGTCAGCACGCTGGGCCACAGCATCCACCACACGAACTGGGCGGCCAGCGCAGTGTGGTCCTGCGCGCCACGCAGGCACCACAGCCCGCGTACGCCGAGCAGCGCGAACGCCGCCCAGGCCCAGGCACCGTGGCCGGCGAACGGCTGGTCGTGCACCGCCGCCTGCCACAGCGCCAGCGGGAAGGCGGCCAGCAGCATCGCCAGCGTGGTCAGCACCAGCGCACGTGCCGGCCCGCGCCGGTGCGCCTCGGCGGCCCCCCATGCGGTCACCGCAACGGCAACCAGCAGCGCGTCCGGACGGCTGTCATGGGCAACGAAGCGGACGATCTCGTGGCTCGCACTGCCGAGCCACCACAGCAGGCCCCACAGGTAATAGACGATGGCCGGCGCATCGTGGCCGGCGCGCCGGTAGCTGAAGGCAGAGGCGAACCCGGCCAGCGCCAGCAGCAGGCCGCTCATGAAGGTGGGATTGGCGATCGCGGTGGCGTCGAGGTGCCAGTAATCGGCGCCGACCACGAAGCCGAACGCGGCGCCGAGCTGCAGCAGTGCCCCGGCAATCTGCGGCAACCAGCGCTGCTGGCGCAGGCCCAGCCACGCCAGCGCGGCGCCCTCCAGCGCGAAGACGCTGGCCGTGGCGCGTGCGGACAGGGCCAGCGGCACCGCCAGGGTGGCAAAGCCCACCGCCAGCACCGCATGCGACTGGCCCAGCGCGGCGTAGCGCGGGCGCCGGATCAACGCCCACGCCAGGCCCGCATAGACGGCCGCCAGCCCGAGCGCGCACAGCGCCAAGGCCAGACGGTTGTCGTGCAGCATGCCGGCCTGCAGCGAGAAGGCGATCAGCGGCGTGCCGAACACCAGGCTGCCATCGACCAGATCACGCTTCTCCGCCGGTTGCCGGCGGGCATACAGGATCGGGATGGCCAGGTAGAACGCGAAGAACAGCAGCAGGAACGGCTCGGTGCTGACGAACTTGTCCGGCGCGTACTGCAGCACGCCCCAGGCGGTCCCGATGCCGAAGGTGAACGCGAAGCCAAGCAGGTTCAGCGCGCGCCACGGCCGCCACCAGGCGATCGCCAGGATGGCCGTGTTGAGCACGGCATAGTAGGAGAACAGCGCAACGTGGTTGCCGCTGCCGGTGGACAGCCAGATCGGCGCCATGAACCCGGCCAGGATGCCCAGGACCGCCAATGTGCGCGAGTTCTGCACCACCGCCAGCACACCCATGCCGGCGATCAGCAGCACGCTCATGACGAACGCCGGCAGCGGATCGATCAGGTCGTAGCGTTTGAACGCGGCGAAGATCGTCAGCAGCAGGATGCCGATCGCCCCGCCCTGCAGGGCCAGCGCGAACAGCCGCCGACGGTCGCGCTGCAGCCAGCCGAACACCAGGCCGGCGAGTGCGCCGACGGCGATGCCGGCCAGGCGCATCTCGATCGGCGGATTCAGCCAGCCCTGGTCGCTGACGTACTTGAGCAGCGCGGCCACGCCGGCCAGCAGCACCAGCATGCCGATCTTGACCGGCACGTTGCCTTCGGTGAACCAGCGTTTGACCGCCGCCAGCGCACGTTCGGCCAGGTCCGGCCGATGCTCGTGGGGCTCCGGCTCGACCGGGCGGACGGGGGATGGCGTGGACACCGGGGCCGCCGCCTGCGGCAACGGCGGCGGCGCGGCGACCTGCGGCGGTGGCGGGGCTGCGACGGCCGACGGCCGCTCGACCCGCACCGGTTCGACCCCACGCGGCGGGGCAACGGGCGCCGCAACGGGCGCCGGCACGGCAATCTCCGGCGCTGCAGAACGTGCCTGGGCATCGGCCTGAGCGGCTTCCAGCGCGGCCACGCGCCGGCGCAGCCCGGCGATCATCACCAGCGCGACCACCAGCAGCACGGGCACCAGCAGCACCGCCAGTCCCAGCAGGACAATCAGAGCTTCCATTCCATCAGATCCTTATCGGCAAAGCCGCGGCCGCGCGCCTGGACGCGCATCCACGGTACGCGGCCATGCTAATGGATCGCGGCGGCGGGCAGCGCGATGCGGTTCCCAAACGCACGAACCCCGGCAGTGCCGGGGTTCGTGGGTACAGCGGGAAGGCGCGGCGCGATTACTTCGCGGCCACGACCTTGGCCATTTCCAGGCACTTGTTGGAGTAGCCCCACTCGTTGTCGTACCAGGACACCAGCTTGACGAAGGTGCCGTCCAGCGCGATGCCGGCGTCGGCGTCGAACACCGAGGTGTGGGTCTCGCCGCGGAAGTCGGTCGCCACGACCTTGTCTTCGGTGTAGCCCAGCACGCCCTTCAGCGCGCCTTCGCTCTGTGCCTTCACTTCGGCGCAGATCTCGGCGTAGGTGGCTTCCTTTTCCAGCTCGACGGTCAGGTCAACCACCGACACGTCCGAGGTCGGCACGCGGAAGCTCATGCCGGTGAGCTTCTTGTTCAGCTCCGGAATCACCACGCCCACGGCCTTGGCTGCACCGGTGGAGGACGGAATGATGTTCTCCAGGATGCCGCGGCCGCCGCGCCAGTCCTTGTTGGACGGGCCGTCGACGGTCTTCTGGGTGGCGGTGGCCGCATGCACGGTGGTCATCAGGCCGCGCTTGATGCCCCACTTGTCGTTGATCACCTTGGCCAGCGGGGCCAGGCAGTTGGTGGTGCACGAAGCATTGGAGACGATGGCCTGGCCGGCGTAGGTCTTGTCGTTGACGCCGAACACGAACATCGGGGTGTCGTCCTTCGACGGCGCCGACATGATCACCTTCTTCGCGCCGGCATCGATGTGCTTCTGCGCGGTGTCCTTGGTCAGGAACAGGCCGGTCGATTCGATGACCACGTCCACGCCCACCTCGTCCCACTTCAGGTTGGACGGGTCGCGTTCCTGGGTCAGGCGGATCTTCTTGCCGTTGACCAGCAGGTCGCCGCCGGACACGGCCACGTCGGCCTTGAAGCGGCCATGCACGGAGTCGTATTTCAGCATGTAAGCCAGGTAGTCCGGCTCGAGCAGATCGTTGATGGCGACGATTTCGATGTCATTGCCGAAGTTCAGCACGGCCGAGCGCAGCACGTTGCGCCCGATGCGACCGAAACCATTGATGCCAACCTTGATTGCCATGTTCACAAGCTCCTGCAGCCGCGACGGTGCGGCGCCGATGGTAAGGGGCCGTCATTCTAGCAGGGCCGGACCGGCCCGTTTCCGGCCCCGGCCGGAGGTAAACGGTTACACACCGCGAACCGGGGATTGATCAGAATCAAGGCGCCGGCGGGCACGGAGGGGAACACTGGCCCCACTCCATTCCACCCCGCAACGAGACACCCTCATGCGCAAGACCGCCCCCCTCCTGCTGTCCAGCCTGGCCGCCGCCCTGGCGCTGGCCGCCGCCCCCGCAATGGCCCAGTCCAAGGGCGACTGGACGATCGGTGCCGGCGTGCACCAGGTCGCCCCGAAGTCGAACAACGGCGCACTGGCCGGCGGAACGCTGAAGGTCGACGTCGACAACGACATCAAGCCGACCATCACCGGCGAATACTTCATCGCCGACAACCTGGGCATCGAGGTGCTGGCCGCGCTGCCGTTCAAGCACGACATCAACATCGCCGGCCTGGGCCGCGTGGGCAGCACCAAGCACCTGCCGCCGGTGGTCTCGCTGCAGTACCACTTCAACAGCAAGGGCAAGGTCTCGCCGTTCGTCGGCGCCGGCCTGAACTACACCACCTTCTTCAGCGAGGAAACCGGCGGCGCGCTGGCCGGCAGCTCGCTGAAGCTGGACGACTCCTGGGGCCTGGCCGCGCACGCCGGCGTGGACTTCACGGTCAGCGACAAGGGCTCGCTGCGTGTGGATGTGCGCTGGATCGACATCGACACCGGGGTCAAGCTCGATGGCGAGAAGATCGGCACCGTCAACATCGACCCGCTGGCCTACGGCGTGTCCTACGTATTCAAGTTCTGATCGGCGGATCGGAACCCCACCGCGCAACACCCCTCGCAGCAAAGCGCTTTCCCCGGCTCCGGCCGGGGATTTTTTTATCTGCCGGGTTCCCCCGTCGCCGCAGCCCCGTAGAGCCGGGTTCTACCCGGCTGCCGTCCAGCGCGGCAGCCCCGCAGCCCCCGTCAGTCCAGCAGGTGACGCCCTGCCGCCTGCGCGTGCAGCGCGGCGGTGTCGAACAGTGGCACCGTGGCGTCCTCGTCGGTGACCAGCAGCATGATTTCGGTACAGCCCAGGATGATGGCCTGCGCGCCCCGCTCCACCAGCCGCTGCATCACCCCACGATAGGCGTCGCGCGATGCCGGCAGGACCCGGCCCTGTACCAGCTCGTCGTAAATGATCCGGTGGACCACGGCGCGGTCGTCCGCCTCGGGCACAAGCACCTCCAGACCGAAGCGTTCGGCCAGCCGTACGTGATAGAAGTCCTGCTCCATCGTGAACGCGGTGCCGAGCAGCCCAACCCGCTGCAGGCCCGCCGCCTGGATCAGCGCGCCCACCGGATCGGCGATATGCAGCAGCGGCACGCCGATGGCCGCCTGTACCGCATCGGCCATGAGGTGCATGGTGTTGGTGCAGATCACGATGGCGGTCGCACCTGCCGCTTCCAGACGACGCGCCACGTCGACCATCGCGCGGGTCGCCGCTGCCCAGTCACCGGCCCGCTGCAGCGCCTCGATGTCGGCGAAATCGAACGACCACATCAGCAGGCGCGCCGAATGCATTCCGCCCTGGGCGTCGCGCACCTGCTCGTTGATCATCCGGTAGTAGTGCGCCGAGCTTTCCCAGCTCATGCCACCGATCAAGCCCAGGACCTTCTGCACCGCTGCCGCTCCCGTGGTTGGCCAGCGCCCAGCCTACCCGCCCTGACGGCCGGCCGGCCAGATCCGGGCAAACCCGGCGGTGGACGCGCCCGCTAGAATGCAGCCGATGAACATCGCCTCCCTGCTTCCGGCCGCCGCCCTCGCGCTGGCCCTCACCGCCGTTTCCACCAATGCCCTCGCCTGGGGCGCACAAGGCCATCGCCTTGTCGCCCGCGTCGCCGAAGTCCGCCTCACCCCGCAGGCCAAGGCGCAGGTCGACCGTCTGCTGGCCGGCGAGCCCGACCCGACCCTGCACGCCATCGCCCCCTGGGCCGATGAACTGCGCGCCAAAGACCCCGGCCTGGGCCGCCGTTCGGCGCGCTGGCACTACGTCAACATCGGTGAAGACGATTGCCGCTACGCCGTGCAGAAGCACTGCAAGGGCGGCAACTGCGTGGTCGAGGCACTGAAGGCGCAGACCGCCATCCTTGCCGACCGCACCCGTCCCGATGCCGAGCGCGCGCAGGCGCTGAAATTCGTTGTGCATTTCGCCGGCGACATCCATCAGCCGATGCATGCCGGCTACGGGCACGACAAGGGCGGCAACGACTTCCAGGTGCAGTTCAACAACCGTGGTACCAACCTGCACTCGCTGTGGGACAGCGGCATGCTCAATGCGCTGAAGCTGGACGATGACCAGTATCTGGCGCGCCTGATGGCACTGCCCGCGCCGAAGGTGGACAAGCGCTCGAAAATCGACCGCGACGCCGTGCAATGGGCCCAAGCCAGCTGCCGCATCGCCATTGCACCCGGCGTTTACCCGGACAGGCGTACGCTTCCCACGTCGTATGCCGCGACCTACCGCCCGGTCGCCGAGCGTGAGCTGCGCCTGGCCGGCGAGCGCCTGGCCGTGCTGCTCAATGACACGTTGGGCAAACGCTGAGGCACCCCCATGACACCGCACGTCGCCAGCTTCTTCCATCCGGACAGCCACACCTTCAGCTACGTGGTGCACGACCCGGCGACGCGGCAGGCCGCCGTGATCGATCCGGTGCTGGATTACGATCCGGACACCGACGCGCTCGGTGCCGGGCCGCTGCAGCCGCTGCTTGCACATGTGCGCGAGCACGGCCTGCAGGTGCGCTGGCTGTTGGAAACCCACGCCCATGCCGACCACATCAGCGCCGGCCGCTGGCTCAAACCGCATTGGCCACAGGCCACGCTGGCGATGGGCCAGGGCATCGTGCAGGTGCAGCGAACGTTCGCCCCGCGCTATGCGCTGGACGTGCCGACCGACGGCTCGCAGTTCGACCATCTGTTCGCCGATGGCGAGCGCTTCGCGCTCGGTGACATCGCCGCCGAGGTCATCGCGGTGCCGGGCCATACCAGCGACAGCGTGGCCTACCGCATCGGCGATGCGCTGTTCACCGGCGATTCGCTGTTCATGCCCGATGGCGGCACGGCACGCTGTGATTTCCCGGGCGGCGACGCCGCCCAGTTGTACCGTTCCATCCAGCGGCTGCTCGCCCTGCCCGATGCCACCCGCGTGTTCATCTGCCACGACTACGGCCCGGGTGGGCGCGAGGTCGCCAATGAAACCACCATCGGCGACCAGCGCGCGCGCAACATCCACCTGCGCGACAATGTCAGCCTGGCCGAGTTCGTCGCCACACGACAGGCCCGCGATGCGACGCTGGCCGAGCCGAAGCTGATGCATCCGTCAGTGAAGGCGAACCTGCAGGGCGGCCCGCAACGCGCCACCTGAGCCCTGCCGCCGCCGGCGCTCAACGACGCTGGCGGCGAACCGTGTGCTGTCCGTTCACGATCTCGAAGGTGAACGCGTAGAGCAGGCTGACCGGCACCGGCTCGATGCGCTCGGCCCCTGTGCAATCGCCCCGATCACTCGGCACCTGGCCGGCGGGATAGTGGCACACCGCTGCGGGCGAGTAGCGCCACTGCGCCACCGCCGCCTGCGCGGCGTCCAGCAGGGGCGTGTTCTCTGCCGCGGTGGCGGCATTGCACGACTCGCGATCGGTCAGCGGCAGGCTGCGTTCCACCCGGCCCTCGGCATCCACCACCACCTGCAGGCAGATCGTGGTCGGCGCGAGTGCGCGGCGCGGATCGCGGTCGCCGACCACCGGATCGGGCGCGGCATAGAGCTGCGGCATGCGGTAGCCTTCGCTCGCCTTCAGCGTGTACGGCTGCACCTGCCCGGCCCCCCCGTCGGCGCCGTCCACGTTCAGCCGCTGATGATCCACGTTTTCCCTGCGGGTATCGACGGTGGTGAGCTGGTCGTGACCGGCGCAGCCGCCGGTCACCAGCACCGACACCAGCAGCGGTGCCAGGGCATGCCTCATTGGCCAGGGCCGGTGTCGTCGAGCTTGAACGACATCGGTATCTTCAGTGCCGTGGCAACCGCCTTGCCGTCCCGGAGCGCCGGTTCGAAGGTCCACTGCTTCGCCGCGGCGATGGAGGCCGCATCGAACACGCCGGCCGGCGTCGACGTCAATACCCGGATGTCGCCGGTTCTGCCCTGCGCATCCACTTCCACGCGCAGCAGCACCTCGCCCGACACGCCCTGTTCGAACGCGCTGCGCGGATACTGCGGCGCTGCCATCTCCTTCGGCTTGGCATTCACCTGCGCTGGTGCGGCACCGGTACCCTGCCCGGCCCATGCGATCCCGCCAAGCCCCACGCACAACCCCACCACCAGTACCTGCCCGGACAACCACGGCAACGCCTTCCGTTTGTGCTGCTTCAGCATGGCAATACGCTCCTTCAACATGGGTTGGCTGCGCCAGTGGCATGCCATCGGCGCAACCGGGTGGGCCAACTGCGCCTTCAACAGCGCGTTGGCATAAAGACGGCGCAGGGCCGGATGCGGATCGACCGTGCGCGCGTCGCAGGCCAGTTCCTGGTCGCGCAGCAGGCGGCGCACGGTCCACGGCAGCAGCGGATGGAACCAGAACACGCAGCGCAGTACCGCCAGCGCCGCATTGGCCCACGGATCGCCATGCCGCCGGTGGCTGTGTTCGTGGCGCAGGATCAGGTCCTGTTCGGCCGGGCTGAAGCGCTGTTCGAAATCCGGGCCGACCACCACGCGCGGCCGCCACAGGCCCACCAGCGCCGGCAGACCGGGATCGCCCTGCGCCTGCCAGCTGCCATCGACACGCGGCTGCAGGCGGCCGAGCGCCCGTTCGAAGCGGCGCTGCGCACGCCAGCTGGCCGTGGCCATCGCCAGCGCACCGGCCAGCCACGCGGCAAACAGCAGCAATGGCCACACCGGCGTATCGGCGGACATATCCGGTGCGCGCAGCGCGGCCGCCACCCCCTTCACCGGCGCGGACCCGGTGATCGGGAGGTTCGGCAACGGCAGGTACGGCACCACCAGCAGCATCGGCAGCAGCCACCAGCCGCGGTACGCCAGCGCCGCGCCGCCCAGCCTCAGCAGCACCGGCCGTATCGCGGCCAGCACCAGCACGGCCACCGACAGCCACACGCTGGCCTGCAACAGTGCGTTGAGCAGCTCAGTCATGGTCCAGCTCCTGGATCAGCTTCCTGAGGTCGGCGATGTCCTGCGCGCTCAGCTCGCCACGCTGGCTGAAGTGCGCCACCAGCGGCGCCACGCGCCCGTCGAACACACGCCCGAGAAAGCCCTCGCTCTGCTCGGCCACCCACGCCTGCCGCTGCAGCACGGGCGAGTAGCGATAGCGGCGGCCGTCGCGGCTGGCACTGATGGCCCCCTTGGTCAGCAGGCGATTGAGCAGCGTCTTGATGGTGGGCTCGGCCCAGTCGCGATCGGCCAGGGCGGCCACCACCTCGTCGGCGCCCAGCGGATGGTTGCGCCACAACACGTCCATTACCACGGCTTCGGCTTCGCTGATCTGGCTCATCATTTACATCCGTAATCGACAAACCGATTACGCCCGTAATCGAATCCGGTGTCAAGCCCTTCGACAACCGGTTCATGCGCACGCTGCCAGCATCGAGCGATTCCCCGTGGAGCCGCCGATGAGACGCTATCGGAAAGTGGACTTTCCCGTCGCCGAGGTGCGGCGCTTCCTCGAACCCGGGCCGGTGGTGCTGGTCAGTTCGGCGTGGAAAGGCCAGCGCGACATCATGACGATGGGCTGGCACATGGTTCTGGAATTCACCCCGTCACGGCTGGCGACCATGATCTCCAGCGGCAACCACAGCTTCGGGCTGATCCGCCGCAGCGGCGAATGCGTCATCAATGTGCCCACTGCCGCACTGCTCGATACGGTCGTGGGAATCGGCAACAGCAGCGGCGCGGACATCGACAAGTTCGCGCACTTCGGCCTGGATGCCGTGCCCGGCAGCGTGGTGTCAGCCCCGATGATCGCGCAATGCCACGCCAGCTTCGAGTGCCGGCTGGTCGACCGCAGCCAGATCAGCCGGCATGGCCTCTTCATCTGGGAGGTGGTCAAGGCGCACGTCGCGCGCTCGCCGAAACTGCCGCGCACCGTGCACTACCGCGGCGATGGGCAGTTCATGGTCTCCGGCGCCGAGGTCTCCCGTCGCCGTCTGTTCAACCCCGAAATGCTGTAATGGCCCGCATGATTTCGCAGGAACGCGCCGCATGACCGACCACCTGACCGACCTGGACGCCGCCGTCGACTGGCTGCTGCAGCGGGTCGACGGCCCCCTTCGCGTGGGTGCCCCGCTGGCGCTGGGCAAGCCGCACCGCCTGCTCAATGCCCTGTATGCGCGCGTGGAGAACGATGCCTCGCGGCCGCTCCAGTTGTACACCGCACTGTCGTTGAACCCGCCACGCGGCGGTGCCGGGCTGGAAGCGCGCTTCATGGGACCGTTTGCCGAGCGCCACTTCGGCGCCGGTTTCCCGCGCCTGGCCTATGCCGATGCGATGGCGCGCGACCGCCTGCCCGACCATGTGCAGGTGGAGGAGTTCTACATGCAGTCAGGCGCGATGCTGGGCTCGTCGCAGGCGCAGCGCAGCTACACCAGCCTAAACTACACCCACGCCGCCGATGCGGTGGCGCAGCGCGCGCCGCATGCGATCGTGCAGAAGGTGGCGATGCGTGCGAACGATCGGCGCCTGTCGCTGTCGTGCAACAACGACATCACCCAGGACACCCTGGATGCAATGGTCGCGCGCGGGCTGCCGCGCCCGCTGATGATTGCCGAGATCGATCCGCAACTGCCCTACCTGGCCGGCTCGGCCACGGTGGATGTGTCGTTCTTCGATCTGGTGATCACGCCGCCCGGGCCATATCCGGATCTGTTCGGCCTGCCGCGTCAACCGGTCGGCGATGCCGACTACGCCATCGGCCTGTATGCCAGTGCACTGGTACGCGACGGTGGCACCCTGCAGATCGGCATCGGGACCCTGGCCGATGCGCTGAGCCACGCGCTGGTACTGCGGCACACCGACAACGCGCGCTATCGGCAGATCCTGCAGGCGCTCGATCCCGACCTGGCCACGCACCCGAGCGTGCTCGCCTCCGGCGGGCTGGAGCCGTTCGAGATCGGCCTGTACGGCTGCAGTGAGATGCTCAACGAAGGCTTCCGCCGGCTGGTCCAGACCGGGGTGATCCGGCGCAAGGTGCACGACGATCTGGCCCTGCTGCAGCGGATCGAGAATGGCACCGCCTGGACCACCGATTACGCCACTCTCGACGCCGAAGGCGAGTACCTGCACGGCGCCTTCTACCTGGGCTCGCCGGAGTTCTACGAGTGGCTGCGCGACCTGCCCGATGACGAACGCCGTGCGATCGGCATGCGTCGGATCAGCGAGATCAACCAGCTCTACGGCGGCGATGAGACGCTGGAGCGGATGCAACGCCGCGATGCGCGCTTCTTCAACTCCTGCATGATGGCCACCGCATTGGGCGCGGCCGTCTCCGATGCGCTGGAAGACGGACGCGTGGTCTCCGGCGTGGGCGGGCAGTACAACTTCGTGGCGATGGCCCATGCCCTGCCCGGCGCGCGCAGTGCGCTGATCTTCCGGGCCACGCGCGAGGACAAGGGCGTGCTGCAGTCGAACGTGCGCTGGAACTACGGCCACACCACTATCCCGCGGCATCTGCGCGACCTCTACATCAATGAGTACGGCATTGCCGACCTGCGCAACATGACCGACGAGGACTGCGTGATCGCGATGGCGGGCATCACCGATGCACGCTTCCAGGCGGCACTGCTGGACCAGGCCAAAGCCGCGAAGAAGCTGGCTGCGGGATTTGCCGCACCGCCGGCCTGGCAGCGCAATTCCGCCACGGCGGTCAGCACGGCACTGGCGCCGTTCCGCCAGTCCGGACTGCTGCCGGACTACCCGCTGGGCAGCGACTTCACCGAGGTCGAGCAGCACCTGGTCAAGGCGCTGGGCTGGCTGAAACAGAACACGCAGACGCGCGCGGCCAAGCTTCGCACGGTCCTGGCGGCGATCATGCAGCCGGCCGGTGACGGCGACGCGGTGTATCTGCAACGCATGGGGCTGGAGGCGCCGAAGGACATCGGCGAACGGATCGAAGCACGGTTGGTGCGGTTGGGACTGGCGCGTACCGCGTAGGCGCTGCTCACCTGCCCGGTACGCCGGGAGAAACGCAGAAGGCCGGGCAATGCCCGGCCTTCCGTTTGCAGCCGCCGAGCAGAGCTCGGCGTCCACGGGATCACCCGACGGCGATCAGTTGGCCAGCTGCGCCTTGGCCGCGGCCACCACCGCCTCGGTGGTGATGCCGAAGTGCTTGTACAGCGCATCGGCCGGGGCCGAGGCACCAAAGGTGTCGATACCGATCACCGCACCGTCCAGGCCCACGTACTGGCGCCAGAAACCGGTGACGCCGGCTTCCACCGCCACGCGCTTGCGCACGGCGTTGGGCAGCACGGATTCGCGGTAGGCGGCATCCTGGCGCTCGAACACGTCGGTGGACGGCATCGACACCACGCGGGTCTTGATGCCGGCGGCATCCAGTTCCGCCTTGGCCGCCACGGCCAGGCCCACTTCCGAACCGGTACCGATCAGGATCACGTCCGGCACGCCGCCTTCGGCGTCGGCCAGCACGTAACCACCGCGCGCGATCTGCGCAACCTGCGCGTCGCTGCGCGGCTGGTGCGGCAGGTTCTGGCGGCTGAACACCAGGCAGCTCGGACCGTCGGTACGGGTGATCGCCGACTTCCAGCTGACCGCCGACTCGACCGCATCGCACGGACGCCACACATCGTTGTTCGGGATGTAGCGCAGCGAGGCCAGGTGCTCCACCGGCTGGTGGGTCGGGCCGTCTTCGCCGAGGCCGATCGAATCATGCGTGTACACGTGGATCGCGTGCGCCGGGATCAGCGCGCTCATGCGCACGCCGTTGCGGGCGTAGTCGCTGAACACCAGGAAGGTGGCATCGAACGGAATGAACCCGCCATGCAGGGCCAGACCATTGGCGATGGCAGTCATGCCGAACTCGCGCACGCCGTAATACACATAGTTGGCGTTCGGGTCGTCGGTGGCGACCGACTTGCTCGCCTTCCACAGGGTCAGGTTGGAGTGGGCCAGATCGGCCGAACCGCCGACCAGTTCCGGCAGCAGCGGCGCGAACGCTTCGATCGCCAGCTGCGAAGCCTTGCGCGAAGCGATGGTCTGACCGTCGGCCTGGACCTGGGCGATGTAGGCGTCGGCCTTGGCGATGAAATCGGCCGGCAGTTCACCGTGCGAGCGACGGATCAGCTCCTCGGCTTCGGCCGGGAACTGCGCGGCGTACTTGTCGAACTGCAGTTCCCACTCGGCCTGGCGCAGGGTGCCGGTACCGCCGGCACGCCAGCCGGCGTAGATCTCTTCCGGAATCTCGAACGGACCGTAGTTCCAGCCCAGCTGCTTGCGGGTGGCTTCCAGCTCGTCCTTGCCCAGCGGCGCGCCGTGGCTGGATTCCTTGCCCGCCTTGCCCGGCGAGCCAAACCCGATGGTGGTGCGGCAGCAGATCAGGGTCGGCTTGTCGAACTGCGACAGGGCCTCGTCAATGGCCGACTTGATGCTGTCCGGATCGTGGCCATCGACGCCGCGCACCACGTTCCAGCCATAGGCCTCGAAACGCTCGGGGGTGTTGTCGGTGAACCAGCCTTCGGTGTTGCCATCGATGGAGATGTGGTTGTCATCCCAGAAGCAGACCAGCTTGCCCAGGCCCCAGGTACCGGCCAGCGAGGCGGCTTCGTGGGACACACCTTCCATCAGGCAGCCATCGCCCAGGAACACCCAGGTGCGGTGGTCGACGATCTCGTGTTCGGGACGGTTGTAGCGCTGTGCCAGCAGCTTCTCTGCGAGCGCGAAGCCCACCGCGTTGGCCAGACCCTGGCCGAGCGGACCGGTGGTGGTCTCCACGCCGGGGGTTTCGTGGCGTTCCGGGTGGCCGGCGGTCTTGCTGCCGAGCTGGCGGAACTGCTTGAGCTGCTCGATCGGCAGGTCGTAGCCGCTCAGGTGCAGCAGCGCGTACTGCAGCATCGAGCCGTGGCCGTTGGACAACACGAAGCGGTCGCGGTTGAACCACTTGGGGTTGTTCGGGTTGTGACGGAGATAATCGTTCCAGAGCACTTCGGCGATATCGGCCATGCCCATCGGCATGCCGGGATGGCCGGACTTGGCGGTTTCGACCGCATCAGCGGCAAGGAAGCGGATGGCGTTGGCCAACTGGCGGCGGGTAGGCTGCGTCATGGTTCTGTGGGATCAGGAGGCTCCCGCGGAGCTGCGGGCTGCCCATTGTCCCACAGACGACCGGTGGGGTCAGTCCGGGTCACGCCCGGACTGCGCCCTCAGCCACGCGCGGCGTCGATGAACGCGCACATGGCCCTGCGCTGCAGGTCCTCGCGCGTGGCATAACCGGCGGGCAGGGTCTTGCTGACGGTGATGCGGGCGCCGTCCCCCTCGCCTTCCACCAGCACGTTCACCGGCAGGGTCACCTGGCGGTCGGCCAGCGGGGCGGTCTGTTCCAGGGTCACCGAGCCCAGTTCGGGGTCCAGCCGGCCCACCTTCAGGCCGGACTTGAGGCCCTCGGCCTGGATCCGCCGCAGGGCTTCGGCCGGCGCAACGTCGGGCACCACGTCCCAGGTGAAGAACTGGCGACCGGCAGCAAAACTGCCGGTGGTACTGGCGTGGGTCTCACAGGTCCGGGTGTCAGCCCTGGCGTCGAACGCCAGCAGGGCCAGGCCAGTGGCCAGCAGATGCGAAATCCTCATTTCGGCTCCTTTCCGCACGGCGCCGATCCCGGCGCCTTCCATGCGCCGGTGGAGTATCCCATCGTGACTGGCGGCGGTTCAATCGCCGGTGACGCGTCCCGCCGTCGCCGGCGGCGGTTCCTCGGTCTCGCCCTTGGCCACCAGCGTGGTCAAGGCCAGATCGCCGGTGACGTTCAGCGCGGTGCGGCACATGTCCAGGAAGTGGTTCACGCCGAGGATCAGGCCGATGCCCAGCGGATTGACCCCCACCATCGCGCAGATCATCGCCACCACCGGCAGCGAGCCCGACGGCACGCCGGCGGTCCCGATACCGCCCAGGATGCACACCGCCATGACCATGATCTGCTGGCCGATGGTCAGGTCCACGCCGAAGAACTGGGCCAGGAAGATCACCGTCACGCCTTCGAACAGCGCGGTGCCGTTCTGGTTGGCCGTGGCGCCAACGGTCAGCACGAAGCGCGATACCCGCTGCGGCAGGCCCATCTGGTCGGCCACGCGCAGCGCGGTCGGCAGAGTGGCATTGCTGGAGGCCGTGGAGAAGGCCATCACCGTCGCTTCCTGCGTATCGCGGAAGAACGACAGCGGCGAGCGGCCCGACAGCCACACCGCCGTCCCGTAGGTCACGACCATGTGCAGACCCAGCGCCAGCACCACCACGCCCACGTAGGCACCGAGGCGCACGATCAGCTCCAGCCCGAACAACGTGGCCAGGTTGAACATGAAACAGGCCACTGCGTAGGGCGCCAGGCGGATGACCAGGTTGATCAGCGTCATCGAGACTTCAAACACGCCTTCGATGGCGCGGCGCAGCGGGGCAACCTTGTCGTCGTCGCTGAGGACCATGCCGATGCCGAACATCAGCGCGAAGAACATCAGCGACAGGATGGCGCCGTTGTCGGAGGCGGCCTGGAGCACATTGCTCGGCACGATCGACAGCAGCATGTCCATGCCCTTGGGCGTTTCATGGATGCCGGCGACGATCTCCCGGCTGCGCTCGGCGTTCTCCGACAGCATCTGCGCGGCGACCTGCGGGTCCACGCCGGCGCCGGGCTTGAGCACGTTGACCAGCACCAGGCCGATGCCCACCGCGATGCCCGACAGCACCACCGTATAGGCCAGCGTTTTCCAGCCGATCCGGCCCAGCGCGCGGATATCGCCCATCTCCGACACGCCCATGATCAGCGCCGAGAAGATCAGCGGCACGATCAGCATGAAGATCAGGTTGAGGAACAGGCTGGACAGGGGCGTGGTGACCCAGGCCATCACCACCCTCGCCACGTCACCCATGCCCGGAACGACCGGCGCCAGGGCGTGCACGATCAGGCCCAGCACCAGGCCGATGCCGAAGCCAATGCCCATTTTCCAGTGCAATGGCAGCGTCTGCCTGGTCTTTGCGGCCTCAGTCATCGAACGGCTTTCCTCTGAAAATAGTGAATCAGCTTAGCAAAGCCGGCCCGGCCGGCATCGGGATGCCTCACCGCGCCGACGGGTAGAGCGGTGCCAAGCCATTGTTTTCCGGCGCATCCACCGGTCGCCAGTGCGGTCCGTCATGGAACACGCGGCGCAGGGCCTGGCGGGCTGCGGCCACATCGCCGCCCTGCCCCCCCCAGCGCGCACGCTGCATCTGGACGAGGGCGGCGCGTTGATCGGGGCTTTCCAGCTGCTCCAGCACCTGCTCCAGGGTCTGCACGCCGGCCATGCCGGCCAGCACCGCCACGACCTCGTCCAGGCCCTGCACATCCATTGCCTGGCGCAGCGCGGCCAACGACGGCCTGGCGACCTCGGGCGACCCGGCCAGGTGGCGGGGAGCCACCGGTGCACCCCGGCGCCGGCGCCAGCCCAGGCCGAGCGCGATGGCCAGCGTGACCAGCCACAGTGCGGCAAAGCCGGCGGCCGCGGCGATCCAGCCCCACGGCCTGCCCGCCGCCTGCACCGGCTGGATCGGCACGGCGGTGGACGCGCCGGCGGGGGTGCCGGGCAGCGGCGACAGGGTGTCCAGCGCGATCGGGGCCGGTGCGGCGGCCGCGCCGCTCCCTGCGCCGACCTGCAGGGTCAGGTCGGGCACGGTTGCGGTACGCGCCTGCCCGGCCTTCACATCCCACCAGGCCATTTTCAGGCCAGGCACCGTCAGCGCGCCCGGCTGGCGGGGCACGATCGCGTAGCGCCGCGTCAGCTTCAGCTGCGGCGTGGTGCCGCTGAACGTTTCGTCGTACTGCGGCGGCTCGGCGAAGACCTGGGCGGTGGGGCCCACATCGGGGACCGGCAGCTCGGGCAACTGTGCGCGGGTAGCACCCAGCGCGGTCGCCTCGACCACCACCGTGGCCGCTTCACCGGCCCGCCCGGCTTCCGGGGCGGCGGTGTAGCGCAGGCGCAGGTCGTGCAGCGGCAGCCACGGCTGCGGCGCCGCGTCCGGCTGTGTCTGCACCTGGAGGGTGCGGTCCGGCGCCCGCGCCCGCAGACGCCCGTCGCCGCCGAACATGTCGTCGAAGAAGCCCCCTGCACTGCGCCCGTCGAAACGCGCACCGGCCAGCGCCAGCGGCCCGCTGCGCTCGGGGATCAGCAGAAAGCGGCGCTCGACCAGGTTGTAGCGACGGCCGTTGACGTCGCGCACCAGGCTGCGGTCCTCGCCAACGCGCTGCAGCGAGGCGCCTTCGGGGGTATCGAGGACCAGCTCGCCGGACACCAGCTGCGAGGCGTAGTACAGCCGCACCACCACCCCGACACTCTGCTGGACGTAGGGCGTGGTGTCATCGACCTCGGTTTCCAGGAACACCGCCGCGTTGCCGCGCGCCGCGCCTGGATCGGTGGCACCGGCAACCGCGGCGACCTGCAGGGTCAGCGGCGGTGTGAGCCCGCTGCCGACCCGCAGCGGCGGAAGGGTCAGAGTGCCGGCACGGCGGGGCGTCAGCGCGATGCCATGCAGCGTCCGCGAGGTCATGTCGCCGTTGCTCCACTGCACCTGGCGGCTGCTGGTCTGGCTGCCGAGGTCGAAGTCGGCACGCAACGGCGCGTAGTCGGGCACCGCACCGGCCTGGTCGGACTGGATGTTGAGCGTGACCGTGCCGCCCTCGTCGATGCGGTCGCGGTCCAGCCAGGCCCGGGGCTGCTGCGCCTGCGCGCCGAAACCGATGCACAGCAGCAGGGCCAGGACCGTGCGCAGCGCGCGGTGCGTGGGGGAATCGGCTCTCATCGTCCTTCCTGTTTCCTGCGTTCGTTTTCCAGCTGGAACTTGGCACGCAGCAATGCGCCCGGGTCGTCCGGCACGCGCCGCATCCACGCCTCCACGGCCTGCCGCTGCTCGCGCTGTTCAGCCGTCTGGGCACCTGCGCGGGCATCGCCCTGTGGGCCGTCGCCGGGCGGCGGCTGGCGCTGCAGCGCCTGGCGCATGCGCTCGCGCTGAGCCGCATCGGCCTGCTGCTGCGCCGCCGGATCGGCATTGCGAGGATCGGCCGGTGTGCCCGCCTTGCCCGCCTGGGAGCGCGCGCCGGGATCCGGCTTGCCGGGTTTCCCGCCCGCCTCCTGCGGCTGCCCCTGGCCGGGCGAGGGCTTGCCTTGTCCGGGCTGCGGTTTGCCCGGGTCCGACGACGAGGACGGCGGTGGCCTGCGCTTGCGCGCGGCATCCACCGCGGCACGGTTGGCCACCGCATCGGGCATGCCGGGATGCTTGGCCAGTGCGCGGTCGTAAGCGTCGATCGCTGCGTCGTACTGCCCCTGGCGGGCGAGCGCATTGCCGAGGTTGTACCAACCTGCGTCGGTGTCCACGCCCTCGAACTGCGCCTGGGCGGCACTGAAGTCGCCCCGCCGGTAAGCGTCCACGCCGGCGGCGATCTGTGCCTGCTGCACCTGGTCGGGGCGCTTCCACAGCGTGCCTTGCCCCTCGGCCGCGTGCGCGGTGGACGGCAGTGCCATCGGCAGGCTGGCGCAGACCAGCACCAGGCCCAGCAGGGCGCGGCGGCGGAACGCCAGCAGCGCGATCAGCAGCAGCGGCGGCAGCAGCCAGAAGCCTTCGTCGCGCCAGGCACGCCCCTGACCTTCGCGGCTGTCGCCGGCACCGGCGCGCGGAGTCAGCACGCGCAGCGATCGCAGGTCGCCATCGTCGCTGGCAACGGCCGCGTACGCACCGCCGCCCGCCCCGGCCACCGCGCGCAGCGAGGCGGCATCCAGGCGCGCTTGGGCGATCTGCCCGTTGTCGGCACGGTAGGCCGCCCCCGCGGCGGTTCCCAGGCCCAGCACCGACACATGGATGCCCTGTGCCGACGCCGAGGCCGCCGCACGCATCGCGTCCGCGTCGGCCTGGTCGGTGAGCAGCAGAATGTCACCGCCGCGCGCACCGGACTGCTGCAGCAGCTTGACCGCCGCCTCGATCGCGCGATCGGCGCGCTGCCCATCGCGAGGCATCACGTCCGGGCCCAGCGCATCGAGGTACAGCGCGATATTGGCCATGTCTGCGGTCAACGGCGCCACGGTGAAGGCATCATCGGCGTACGCCAGCAGCGCCACCTCGCCTCCCTGCCGCTCGCGCAGGAGCGTGGCCAGTTTGGCGCGCGCCTGCAGTAGCCGCGACGGCGGCAGATCGGTGGCGGTGATGCGCGAGGACAGGTCCAGCGCCAGCACCAGCGGTGACGGGCTCTGCCACAGTGGCTGCGACACCTGCCGCCATGAGGGCCCTGCCAGCGCCAGCACCGCCAGGACCACGCCACACAGCAGCAGTATCAGGCCGGCGCACCCTCCCCGCCCCCCCGCCACCAGCAGGTGCGGCAGCAGGTGTGCGTCGACCGCCTGCTGCCAGCCGCTGCGCCGCCGCCGGCGCCACGCCCACAGTGCGGCGATCACCGGCAGCGCCAACAGCGCCCACAGCACAGCGGGGCGCAGAAAGTGCAGCGCGTTCCAGTCGATCATGGTCATGCCCACCGCCTTGGCAGCAACCAGGCCAGCCCGGCCAGCAGCAACGCCAGCGCCAGCGGCCAGGCATACCGTTCGATGCGCGGACGCACGGCCGGACCTGCGGAAGTGACCGGCTCCAGGCGCTCCAGCTCGGCGTAGATGCCGGCCAGTTCATCGGTGTTGCGCGCACGGAATGAACGGCCCCCGGTGAGCGCGGCGATCTTCTGCAGGGTCGCTTCGTCGACCGGATCGTCGCCGGTGGCGATCTGCATGCCAAACACCCTCAGCCCGCCATCGCCGCCGAAGGCCACGGTGTATACCCGCACCCCCTCGGCCTGGGCCAGTTCGGCTGCCCGCAGCGGCTGCAGCACACCGGCATTGCTCACGCCATCGGTCAGCAGGATCAGCACGCGCTGTCCCTGCGGCTGTTCGCGCAGGCGTTTGACCGACAGGGCGATGGCATCGCCGATCGCGGTTTCGCGCCCGGCCAGGCCGACCACACTGCCATCGAGCTGTTCGCGCACGCTGGTCAGGTCGGTGGTCAGCGGGGTGAGCGTAAAGGCACGATCGCCGAAGATCAGCAGCCCCACCCGGTCGCCGACACGACGGTCGAGGAAGTCGGCCAGCACCGCCTTGGCCGCGGTCAGGCGCGGCACGACCTGGTTGCCCAGTCGCATATCCGGCTCGCCCATGCTGCCGGAGACATCCACTGCGAGCATCATCTGCCGGCCCTGGTGCGGCGGTGTCACCGCCTCACCCAGTTGCTGCGGCCGCGCGGCGGCCACGCACAGGCACGCCCATGCCAGCCACAGCAGCACCCGCCCCACGCCGGGACGGTGTCCGCCGGCCGTGCCGGCAAGCGCCTGCAACGTATCGACGGCATACGGTACGCGCAGCGCGGCACCGTCCTGCGCGCGCATCGGCCACCACCGCATCAACAGTGGCAATGGCAGGGCGAGCAGCAGCCAGGGCCAGGCCAGCAGGTCGGTCCACGACAACCAGGACAGCCACGTGGGCAGAGCGGCGGTGGCGATCATCGCCCGCCCACCATCAGATCCAGGAAACGCTCGCGCGCCAGCGCGCGCAACGTCGCCACCTCGGTTGGGTCGACCTGCGCACGGTACATACCGTCCAGCAGCAGTGTTCCGGCTGCGCCGGAGAAGGCGCGGCTGCCGGGCGGGTCGAGAAACGCCAGCCACGCCGCACCGTCCAGCAGCTCGGCCCCGGGCTGGCGATGGCGGGCGGCACGGCGCAGCAGTTCGGCGATGGCGGCGACCTCGGCAGCCGGGCCATCGGCGTCGGCCAGCCGCGTGTCGAACAGGGTCAGCCACCGCTGGCGGCGCCGACGCCGCTGCGCGCGCCACGCCCAGCATCCGGCCAGGACCACGGCCACCGTCCCCAGTACCAGCCACCAGCCGAGCGGCAGCGGCCATAGCGGCGGGAACGGCGGCAGATGCACATCGCGCAGCGGCAGCGCACCGCCCGTGCTCATGCCACCACCGCCGACGGCACCACACCGAGCCAGCTGTCGCTGGGATCGTCGGTGGCCACCACATGCACCTGGATGCGCCGCGCCGACAAGGCCTCGCGCAGGGCATCCAGGGGCGCCACGAACTGCGCCAGCCAGCGTGCTCGCACCGCGTCACTGCCCAGGTCCAGCGCCACCCGCTGCCCGCCGGCAACGAAGGACAGCGGTGACGGCGGCGGGGCGAGCTCCAGCGGGTCGACGAGCAGAACCAGCACCACCTCGTGATGCAGCGACAGCGCCGTCCAGCGCGACACGCCGATCCGGGCGGCCCGGCCCGGATCGGCCAGCACCACCACCCGCGCACCGGGGCGCAGCAGGCGGGTCGCCTGTTCCAGCGCGCGGTCCAGGCCGGCATCGTCGGCGGGCGGCTGCGCGTACCAGCGGGTCAAGGCATCCAGCACACGCAGTACCCCGCGCGTACCGCCGGCCGGGGCGATGGGCGCTTCGCGCAGGCTGCCGCGCACGGCGGCCAGGCGGTCTCCCTGGCGCTGCGCGAACCACGCCGCCACCGCACCGACGCGTGCGGCCTGCACCGACTTGAAGCGGACCCGCGTCCCGAAATAAAGCACCGGGTCGGTATCGGCCACCAGCAGGGTCAAGCGCTCGCGCTCGGCCTGGAATAGCTTGGTGTGGGCCCGGCCACTGCGCGCGGTCACCCGCCAGTCGATGTGGCGGGCGTCATCGCCCGGCACATACTCGCGCGATTCGGCGTACTCCATACCACGCCCGCGTGCGGGCGACGGTGCCTGCCCGGCATGACCCAGGCGACCGCGTCGCGGCGGACGCAGACGATGGGCGCTGCGACGCAGGGCCACCAGTTCGGGCAAGGTCGGCTTCACGCCGTCCCCGTCCAGGACCGGGGCCAGGCTGTCCACGGCGGCGTCCTTCATCGGCTCACGGTGCCGGCACGCGGGCCAGCAGCTCGGCGACCAGACGATCGCCATCCCAGCCTTCGGCCGTTGCCTCGTAACTGGGCAGCACGCGGTGGCGCAGCACATCCGGGGCCACACTGCGCACGTCCTCGGGGGTGACGAAATCGCGGCCTGCCAGCCAGGCGCGCGCGCGCGCGCAGCGCTCCAGGGCGATCGAGCCGCGCGGACTGGCTCCCCAGGCGATGCGCCGGGCCAGCGCCGGGTCGTAGCGGGCCGCGTCGCGGGAGGCCAGCACCAGTTCGATCAGGTAGCGCTCCAGCGCCGGCGCCATGTGCAGCGACAGCACCGCCCGGCGTGCGGCGAATACATCCTCCAGCGGCATCCGCGAGGGAGCTGCCGCCGGGACGGTGAGCGCTTCGCGGGCGCGCTCGCGGGCCAGGCGCAGGATCTCGGCCTCCGCGTCGGAGTCCGGGTAGCCGATCCGCACGTGCATCAGGAAGCGGTCCAGCTGCGCTTCGGGCAACGGGAAGGTGCCCTCCTGTTCGATCGGATTCTGCGTGGCCATCACCAGGAACAACGACGGCAGCGGGTACGTGTGGCGGCCCACCGTCACCTGGCGTTCGCCCATCGCCTCGAGCAGGGCGGACTGCACCTTCGCCGGCGCGCGGTTGATCTCGTCGGCCAGGAGGATCGGATGGAAGATCGGCCCCGGGACGAACTCGAAGCGCCCTTCCTGCGGGCGCCAGATCTCGGTGCCGGTCAGATCCGCCGGCAGCAGGTCCGGGGTGAACTGCACCCGCGAGAAACCGGCCTCCAGCCGCGATGCCAGGGCACGGATCGCGGTGGTCTTGGCCAGCCCCGGGGCGCCTTCGACCAGCAGGTGGCCATCGGCCAGCAGGGCGACCAGCAGCCGCTCGACCAGCGCACGCTGGCCGACGATCTCGGCCGACAGCGCATCGCGCAACGCGGTGAATGCCGCATGCAGGCGATCACCGTCTGCATCGGGCGGGGAAGGAAGGGTGTCGAACTCGGGCATGGGAGGGGGCAGATTCATGGCATCCGTATGACCCACGCAAGAGGCGTCAGGTTCCCTTGCCATGATGGCAGGCCAGGCGGTGCCAACGCATCAAGATTGGCTGAACGCAAAAAGGGCCGCGCGGGGCGGCCCTCTTCACCGGACGTGCGGCAGACCTCAGTTGGTCTTGGCCACGCGCAGGACCTTGGGGGTCACGAACACCAGCAGTTCGGCCTTGTCCTTGTTGCGGCTACGCTTCTTGAACAAGTTGCCCAGGAACGGCACATCGCCCAGGAACGGCACCTTGTTGATGCTGTTGCGGTCGGTGAACTCGTACACACCACCGATCACCACGGTCTGGCCGTCCTCCACCAGCACCGCGGTGTTGACCTCGCGACGGTTGATGGTCGGCACTTCGCCGTAGCCTTCCAGGCGGATATAGCGCTCGACTTCGTCCTTCTTGACGGCCATGTTCAGGAACACGCGGTTGTCGTTGGTGATGGTCGGGGTGACCTTCAGCTCAAGCACCACTTCCTTGAACTGCACGTTGGCCTGGGCCGCACCACCGATGCCACCACCGCTGATGGTCACGTAGCCGATTTCCTTGCCCTGCTTGATCAGCGCCTCGCGCTGGTTGGTGGTGACCACGCGCGGGTTGGAGATCACTTCGCCGCGCTCTTCCTGCTGCATCGCCGACAGTTCGACGTCCAGCAGGTAGCCCGCATTGAGGATGGACAGCGCCAGCGAACCGGGGTTGCTGGCCGCGGCCACGGCCGAGTTCCAGTTCAGCAGCCCGGTGCTGATCTTGTCCGGGGCACGCACCGGCACGGCACCGGTCCGGCCGCCGGCGATCCACTCGTTGACCGCCTTGTTGTAGTCGTAGTTGTTGGTGGCCTGATTGGTGATGTTCTCGTGATTGGTCTCGGTCTGGCCGCCGAAGAACACGTTGTCGCGGTTGCCGGTGATGCCGAACTTGGCGCCCAGCTCGCGCGCGAAGGTGTCGGTGGCGATCACGATGCGGCTTTCGATCAACACCTGGTCCACCGGGCGATCGATGACATTGATGAGCTCGCGCATGCGCGCGACCTTCTTCGGAATGTCGCTGATCATCAGCGTATTGGTGCGCTCGTCGGCCACGATACGGCCGCGCGAGGACAGGAAACCGCTGTCTTCCTGACCGCTGGTGCCGCTGCCACTACCACTACCACTGCCACCGCCGCCGCCGATGCCCTTGGCTTCGGTCAGTGCTTTGAAGATCTGGGCGGCGTTGTGGTAGTTGATCTGGATGTAATCGGTGATCAGGTCTTCGCGGTTCTCGATCGCGATCCGCGCGTCTTCCTTGTCCTGCTCGAACTTGGCCAGCTCCGGCTGCGGCGCGACCCAGATCACCCCGCCATCACGGCGCTTGTCCAGCCCCTTGGCACGCAGCACGATGTCCAGCGCCTGGTCCCACGGCACGTTGATCAGGCGCAGGGTGACGTTGCCTTCGACGCTGTCGGAGGCAACCACATTGAGGTTGGACTCCTCGGCGATCAACTGCAGCACGGTGCGTACCGGCACGTCCTGGAAGTTGAAGGTCACCGGCTTGCCACTGTACCCGCGCTGGCCCACGGCCGCGGCGGCCTGGGTCACCGTGGTGGCAGTGATCGCACCGGTGGCCGGCAGTGCCTGGCGCGGGCTGATCTCGACCACGTACTCGTTGCCGCTCTGGTACGCCAGCGACTCGAAGGCGGTGTTGGTGTTGAGCACCAGCTGGGTGCCGCCACCGTAGGGTTTGGCATCGATGCGCTGCACCGGCGTGGCGAAGTCGGTCACATTGATCGGCTTCTGCAGGTTCTCAGGCAGGCGCGCGTTGCCAACGTCGATCACGACGCTGTTGCCCTGGCTGCGCAGGTCCGGATTCGCTCCCTGCCCGTCGAACTGCAGGATCAGGCGGCCGGCGCCATCGTCGCCGCGCTTGAAATCGATCTTGGATACCGACAGCGACGCCGGTGCGGTGGCCGCTGCGGGTGTTGCCGCTGCGACCGGGGCCGTGGTGCCGGCTGGCGTGGCCGCCATCAGCGTGCCATTGGCCACCATGAGCGCGACTCCCAGCGCGCACAGGTGGATACGCTTCTGGCGCCGGACCGGACGCAGCCGCATGGCATTGGAAAAGGTCATCGTGCTATCCCCGTAAGCAATCATTGATCTTCAAGTGCGAGCGTTGCCGGCCGTTCCAGCCAGCCGCCTGCACCATCGGGCACAAGTTCAATCAGTTCGATCCGGTCCTCGTAGACCCCGGTCACCCGTCCGTCGCTCTGCCCCAGATACACGCCCGGACGCACCCGATAGGTGACCTTGTCCGGGGCCATCACCAGCGCGACGAGCCCGCCATCGCGACCGATCGAACCGACCATGTCCAGGCTGTCCAGCGGGAACGCTTCCAGCGGCTCCTTGCGGCGGTTCGGATCCGGACGCAGGCCCGATCCGCCCTGTGGATTGGTCCAGGCATCGGTGAACGGATCGCGCATCCCCTGCGCGGAGTACTCGAACGTTTCAAACTGCTGCATCACCGGCAGCGGCTCCAGCGGCGGTGCCGGCCGGGCGCGCACATCGGCCACCCACTTTTCCAGGTTCGGCGCATCGCCCGGCGTGCTGGTCACGCCGCGTGCGCAGCCCCCCAGCAACACCGCCAGCAATACCACGCAGACCCGTGCGGTCGTCCCCAGGCTCATCGCTTGCCTCCGGCCTTGGCTGCCTTGTCTTTTTCGGTGGCGGCCTTTTCCTGGGCTTCCATCTCCACGTCATCCAGGTAACGGTAAGTCTTGACCGTACCGGACAGCTCCAGCGCACCGCTGCGGGCGGTGATGCCGGTCTTGGGGTCCTTGGGCTTCAGGTTGATGTCGTGCATGGTCAGGATGACCACGCGCGGCAACGAGGCCACGCCGCTGACGAAGGCGCCGAACTGGTGGTAGCTGCCCACCATGCGCAGTGCGATCGGCTTCTCGGCGTAGAACTCCTTGGGTGCCTCCGCTCCGGGCTGGAACAGCTCGTTGGACAGGCCGCTGGACAGCGCGGTCTGCGAGATGTCGATGATCAGGTCCGGCATCTCGGTCTTGCTCGGCAACTGGCGCAGCATCTGCTGCAGCACCTGCTCCATCTGGGTCAGCTGCTGCTTGAGCGGCTCCAGGTTCACCGCGCGGCCCTGCTCCTTCTCGAACTCGGCACGCAGCTCGGACTCACGCTGCTCCAGCGTTCCCAGTTCCTCGCGCTTGCCGCTGATCAGGACGAACCACGCCATGATCACGATGAACAGCGCCAGCAGCGCGCAGAACACCACCTTGGCCTTCTGCGGCCAATTGCCGATGTTGTTGAAGTCCAGCTCTTTCAGATTGACTTTCTGGCTCATGCGGCCCCCTTCTGTGCCGGGGACGGCGCAGCCGGTTGTGCGTGTGGGGCGGGCGGCGCGATGCGGCTGCCGGACGGCTTGGCCGGGGTCGCGGCATCGGCCGGGGTCGACGCAGGCGCTGCCGGCGCGGCAGCAGGCGCGCCCGCCGGTGCAGCCGCCGGCGTGCCGGCAGCAGGCGTCGGGGCCGGCGACAGCGGCGCAACGGGCGGCGCGGCCGGATCGACCGCCGGGTCAGGGGCGCCCGGGACCGCAGGCACCGCCGCGTTCGGATCGGTCTGCGCCGGCAGCGTGACCTTGACCACGAACATGTAGGGCAATGCCTTGATGTCCGCAACCGGGCCGACCGACGGTGCGCCTTCCTTTTCCTTGTCCGGCGCCTTGGCCTCGATGATCGACAGCTCCGGATTGGTCATCCAGCCCGAGCTTTCCAGATTGCGCATGTAGGCGCTGACACGCGCATTGGACTGCGTGCGGCCTTCCAGGGTGAGGATGTCGCCTTCCTGCTTCAGCGCGGTGAGCACCACGCCGTCGGGGATGGTCCGGACCAGCGCATCGAACAGGTGCACCATCTGCGAGCGCTTGGCCTGCAGCTCCTCGATCACCTTCTTCCGCGCCAGCAGGCGGTCCTTCTGGCGATCCAGGCGCTCGATCTCCTTGTTCTGTTCCTTGACCTTCTCGATCTCGGCCTGCAGGAAAGTATTGCGATCCCCCTGCCCGCTGACCTGACGGTCGTAGTAGAACCAGATCAGCAACGACAGCAGCATGCCGCCAATGGCGGCAAAACCCAGCATGGTGTAGAAGTCGCGCTGGCGTTGCTTGCGCCGTTCGGCGCGCCAGGGCAATAGATTGATGCGTGCCATCAGTCGAAGCTCCTCAGGGCCAGACCCGTGGCGATCATCAGCGCCGGGGCATCCTGGGCAAGCGCGTGCGCCTGCACCTTCGGGCCCAGCGTCATCTGTGCCAGCGGGTTGGCCACGATGGTGGCCACGCCCAGCTGTTCTTCCACCATCTCCGGCAGACCGGCCAGCGCCGCGCATCCGCCGGCCAGCACGATGTGGTCGACGCGGTTGAACTCGCTGCCGGCATAGAAGAACTGCAGCAGGCGGCTGATCTGCTGGACCGTGGCTTCCTTGAACGGCTCCAGCACTTCCATCTCGTAGCTTTCCGGCAACCCGCCCTGACGCTTGGCCAGGCCGGCTTCCTCGTAGGTGAGGCCGTAGCGGCGCATCACTTCGTCGGTGAGCTGCTTGCCGCCGAACACCTGTTCGCGGCTGTACAGGCTGCGCCCGCCGCGCAGCACATTGAGCGTGGTCATGGTGGCACCGATGTCCACCAGCGCCACGACGCCGTCACTGGCCACCGGCAGCTCGCTGGCGACCAGGGCGAAGGCGTTCTCGACCGCGAAGGCCTCCACGTCCATCACCCGCGCGGTCAGCCCGCCCAGCTCCAGCGCCGACTGGCGCAGCTCGACGTTTTCCGACCGCGACGCCGCCAACAGCACCTGGACCATTTCCGGGTTGTTGGGAATCGGGCCCAGCACTTCGAAATCGAGGTTCACTTCCTCGATCGGGTACGGGATGTAGTTGACCGCCTCGAGCTCGACCTGGGCTTCCATGTCGTTCTCATCCAGGTCGGCCGGCATCGGAATCAGCTTGGTGATCACCGCCGAGCCCGCCACGGCGGCGGCGGCATGCCGGGCCTTGGTCCCCGATCGGTTCACCGCGCGTCGAATGGCCTCCCCGACCGCTTCGACCTCGACGATGTTCTTTTCCACCACCGCATTCGGCGGAAGTGGTTCCACGGCGTAATGTTCCACGCGAAAACGATTGCCACTGCGTGAAAGCTGCAACAGCTTTACCGCAGTCGAACTGATGTCGACGCCAATAAGCGGCGACTGGCTCTTTGGGATAAGCCCCACGGTTTCTCCCCTGCCGACGGGCACTTGGACGCATAACCTGCGCCCGCGCATTAATAACGTTTTTTTTGCAAACCGCAACCGCCACGCTGTGAAACGAGCACTACGGCACGTTTCACGCATCCCCAGACGGTGAACGAATTGCGCTCCCCGGGAACAACCCCAGCCGTTCCCTTGCGTAATCTATACTCTGCGACCACGAAATTCGCAATCGGAATCTGTCCTGATGACACGCTTACGCCGTTGGCTGCGCTGGATGCTGGTGGCGTTCCTGGTTCTGGCATTGATTGGCGCGGCGGTTGCCGGCGGCCTCTACTACGCCGTGTCCTCCAAGCTCCCCGACGTGCAGACCCTGCGCGACATCGAGCTCCAGGAACCCATGTATGTGTATGCCAGCGATGGCAAACTGATGGCCGTGTTCGGCGAGACCCGCCGCCGCCCCGTCGAGATGAAGGACGTCCCGCTACGCTTGAAGCAGGCCTTCCTGGCCACCGAGGACGCCCGCTTCTACGAGCATGGCGGCGTGGACTACAAGGGCATCGCCCGCGCGGTGTGGCTGCTGGCCACCACCAACGACAAGCGCGTGCCCGGCGGGTCCACCATCACCCAGCAGGTCGCCCGCCAGTTCTTCCTCAGCTCGGAGTACAGCTACACCCGCAAGATCTCGGAGATCCTGCTGGCGCGCAAGATCGAGCAGGAGCTGAGCAAGGACGAGATCTTCGAGCTGTACCTGAACAAGAGTTTCTTCGGCAACCGCGCCTACGGCGTGGCCGCTGCGGCCGAGTTCTATTACGGCAAGACGCTGGCCGAACTGGACCTGGATGAAATGGCCTCGCTGGCCGGCATCCCCAAGTTCCCTTCCAGCGGCAATCCGCTGAGCAACCCCGAGCGCGCCCGTGAGCGTCGCGACTATTACGTGCTGCAGCGCATGGCCACGCTGGGCTTCATCACCCAGGCCGAGGCCGATGCCGCCAAGGCGGTGCCGATGCACGCCAGCGCGCACGAGCCGCCGGTGCAGGTCGAGGCCCCCTATGTCGCCGAACTGGTGCGCCAGGAAATGATCGCCCGCTTCGGCGGCGACGCGGTCAACAAGGGCTACCACGTCACCACCACGATCAATTCCGACCTGCAGACCGCCGCCAACATCTCGGTGCGCGATGGGCTGTTCGCCTACGACCACCGTCACGGCTGGCGTGCGCCGGAGAAGCATATCGAGCTCGGTGCCGGCGACGATGCCGCAGCCCTGGCCGAACACGTGCGCAGGATCCCGGTGCAGTCGGTCCTGCTGCCGGCCATCGTGGCCGGCACGGCCGCCGATGGCAGCGCCACGGTGGTGCTGGCCAACCGCCGCGAGATCGTGCTGCCGGCCTCGGCCGCCAAGTGGACCGGCAAAACGCCGGCCAAGCTGGTCCAGCGCGGCGACATCGTGCGCGTGCGGCCTGGGGCCAAGGACGGCGAGTGGCTGCTGGACCAGGTCCCCCGCGGCCAGTCCGCGCTGGTCTCGCTGGATGCCGAAAGCGGTGCGCTGAAGGCGCTGGTCGGCGGATTCAGCTTCTCCGGCAACAGCTTCAACCGCGCCACCCAGGCCCGTCGCCAGCCCGGGTCCAGCTTCAAGCCCTTCATCTATGCCGCCGCGTTCGACAAGGGCTTCAACCCGGCCTCGATCGTGCTCGACGCCCCGGTCGTGTTCCGTGACCGCCGCGGCAAGACCTGGTCGCCGCAGAACGACGGCGGCGGCTTCCGTGGCCCGATGCGCCTGCGCGAAGCGCTGGTGCAGTCGCGCAACCTGGTCTCGGTACGCCTGCTCGACGGCATGGGAGTGGATTACGCGCGCAAGTACATCAGCGAGTTCGGCTTTGCCGAAGCCGAGCTGCCGCCGAACCTGTCGATGTCGCTGGGTACCGCCTCGCTGACCCCGCTGTCGGTGGCCCGCGGCTATGCCGTGTTCGCCAACGGCGGCTCGCGCGTGGACACCTGGCTGATCGACCAGGTCACCGACCGCGACGGCAACGTGGTGTTCAAGGAAAACCCCGCCCTGGCCTGCCGCGACTGCGCCGGCACCAGCGGCGGTGCGCCGGCCAGCCAGATCGTGGACGGCTTCAACTTCGGCGCCGCGCCGGCCCCGAACGCCGCCCCGGCCAAGCCGCAGCAGGCCGTGGCCGAGGCACCGCGCCCGTCCAACCCGGATGCCAAGGTTGCCCCGCGCGCCATCGATGCGCGGACCGCTTACCAGCTGGTCTCGATGATGCGTGACGTGGTCCAGCGCGGCACCGGCACGGCGGCCAAGGTACTGGGCCGGGAGGATGTCGGTGGCAAGACCGGATCCACCAATGATCACCGCGATGCGTGGTTCTCCGGTTTCGGCGGCCCGTATGCGACCACCGTGTGGGTGGGCCGCGATGACTTCCGCTCGCTGGGCTACCGCGAGTACGGTGGCCGCGCCGCCCTGCCGATCTGGATCGAGTACATGCGCGCCGCGCTGAAGGACACCCCGATCGCACAGAACGAGCCGCCGTCCGGCATGGTCCAGGCCACGCTCAACGGCGCCACCGAGTGGGTCAAGGTCGAGGACATGGACAAGATCGAGGAATACAGCTTCGACACCCATGCACCGCAGGCCGACGACGCCGCGTTCGACATCTTCTGATCCACCGCGATGCCCGGGGCCGCAGCAGGCCCCGGGAGTCCCTGTTGCCGCTGCCTACCCCGTTGTCACATCGCGGGTGTACAGTCGCGTGCAGGTCGCCCAGGAGCACGGTCATGCATCGAGCCCGTCAGCATGCAGCCACCCAGACCCGCGAGCGCCGCCACCGGCTTGCCCATGAAGCCGCCCGCCTGATGGCCGAGGGCGGCATCCGCGACTACCATCAGGCCAAGCTCAAGGCCGCCGCACGGCTGGACATCCACGACGACGCGTCGTTGCCACGCAACGCCGAGATCGAGGATGCGCTGCGCCAATACCAGCGCCTGTTCGCCGGGGCCGACCACGGCACCCAGCTGCGCCAGCGCCGCGAAGCCGCGTTGCGCGCGATGGACTTCCTGCACGCGTTCGCGCCGCGTCTGTGCGGCCCGGTGTTGGATGGCACCGCCGACACCAACAGCCCCGTGCAGGTGCAGGTCCACAGCGACGATGCCGACGCGGTGCAACGCTTTCTGGAGGAACACGGCATCCCGGCCGAATCGCGCATGCGACGGCTGCGGCTGGACCGCGAGCGCAGCCTCGACGTGCCGGTGTGGGTGTTCAGTGCCGAAGACCTGACCTTCGACATCGCGGTGCTGCCCTACGACGCGCTGCGGCAGCCGCCGCTGTCCGCCATCGACGAGAAGCCGATGCGCCGCGCCTCGCAGGCCCAGCTGCGCGATCTGCTCAGCCAGGACGAGATCGACAGTTACCTCGGCGGCGCCTGAGCGCCCGCCGAGACCGGTGACGCGCAAACGAAAACGCCCCGTGCGGCGAACCGCACGGGGCGTTGATCAACCGGGGCGGCCGGACGGCGCCGCCCCTGCTGAAGGACTTACCAGCCCACGCCGAAGCCGACGCCCAGCGTGCGTTCGCCGCTGTTGGTGAACGCGCCGTTGAGGCTGAAGGTGGCCGAGCCACGCTCGTTGAGCACGCGCTGGTAACCCACTGCCAGCGCCGACTCGCCTTCGGCATGGCCCACACCCGCGCCGAGGCGGTTGTAGGTCTGCAGGCCGGCGGTGTTCATCGCCATCGCCGCCTGCGCGCTGCCCATCGCGGCCATCCGGTTCAGGCGCTTGTCCATGCGGTCCAGCTTGCGATCCACGCCGGCCATCGCCTGATCGGTATACGCGTTGGCCTGGTTGACTGCCTCATCCACCGCACGCGAGTCCACCGCCGGCAGCGGATCATCGGCCTTCGGGCCCGGCTTGGGCACGTCGGCCGAGGCCACGGCCGGCGCATCCTTGGCCGGCGTCTGCGGTACCTGCGGATCGGCCGGTGCCTCGCCCGTCGCGGTGTCGTCCACCGACGCCTGCCGGTTGTCGGTCGCCGTCGGACCGTCGATCTGCGACTGCAGGCCGTCGATGCGGCCGTTGATCTGCTCCTGCACCGCATGCAGCTGCCCGCCGTTGACCGCATCACGGCTGCCCGGCGCGATCATGCCGTTGGCCACGTTGCCCAGCACCCTGCCGTGTTCCCCGGCCAGCCGCAGCTGGCCGCTTCCGTCACTGCGGAGGCCGCCGTCGTCGAACAGGCGCTCGAAGCGCGCATCGATGCTGGCCAGATCCCGGCGCGTGTCGACCACCGCGCCGTCGAGCGACTTCAGCGCATCGCCGACCGTGGCCTGCCGCTGGCCCTGCACGTGGAACTCCGGCGCGATGATTTTGCCCTCGGCATCCATGCGCATGTCGCCGTCGAAGGCCGCGAAGGCGCTGCGGAGCTGGGAGACGGTGGTGAGGTCGCTGGCATCGCGGCCGTTGGCGGCATTGGTTACGCGACGCTTGAGGTTGACATGGCCAAGTGAGACTTCGTACGCGCCGCTGGCAAGCGAACCATGTCCAAGTGCGACGCTGTTTTCGGCGTCCGGCAGAACCTGGCTGGCGCCGCCGAGCGCGACACCATTGCGAACATGTACTTGCGAACGCGCGCCTAGTGCAAATCCGTCCTCAGCCCCCACGTGCACCAACGCAGCGCGGCCCAACGAGACAGAGTTCTTTCCCCTCGCTTGCGCATAACTACCAATCGCAGTTGCCCCCTCCGCCAACGCCTTGGTGTCACTACCCAAAGCAGTGCCCAGGAGCGCCGCTTCCGCTGGCTTGCTCAGCTCGTCATAGCCCACGACCGCATACAGGTGCTTCTCCTCCAGGCCAGCGATCCGCTGGTTGCTGGCATGAAGCTGCCCGCCCGTGACCACCTCTCGGCTGCCCGCATGGCTGATATCGCCTTCGCCGACGTTGATGAGGCGCGCGCCACCGAAATCGACGGTGTAACGGTCGGCGCCGAAGCGCACGGCACTGGCATCCGCCATCGCCCGCGCCTGATCCAGCGTATCGAGGCGCGCGTCCATCGCATCCAATCCGCCGCGATTGCTGCCCACGCCCGCATCCAGTGCGGCCAGTGCATCGGCTACCGTGCCGTGTACGGAGCCCTGCACCCCATAGGAGGGAGCAATCGTGCTGCCATCCGCGGCAAAGCCCGCGCCGCCGCCGAGAGCATTCACGACGCCGGAGAGTTGGTCGACGGTGGTGAGGTCATTGCCCGCGATGCCGTTCATTGCATTCGTGACTCTACGCAGAATTCCACCGCCGCCCAATGAGACCTCATTGGCGATGGTAGCGACTGATCCCCAACCCAGGGCAACGCTGTTGCGTGCTCCTTCGAGAACCTTTGTGGAACCGCCCAAGGCAATACCGTTCTGAACATTCACCTGGGATCGTGCGCCCAGAGCGAAGCCATCCTCCGCACCTTCACGGACAAGGGCTGCACGCCCCAAGGATACGGAATTCTTGCCCCATGCCTGTGCAAAGCTGCCAACCGCAGTTGCCCCTTCTCCCATTGCCTTGGTATCGCTGCCCATTGCCGTCGCAAGAATCCCAACCTCTGCAGCAACGCTCCATTCGTCATATCCGACAACCGCATACTTCTGCGCCTCCTCCAGCACCGACACCCGCTCACTCGTCACGAACAGCTGCCCGCCCGTGACCGCTTCACGGCTGCCTGCCGCGATCTCGCCATCAGCCAGAGCGACCAGACGCGCAGCCTTCAGGTCCACCGTGCCGTCCTCGCCGAACTGCACGACGCTGCCCAGGTCAGGCGCGTAGTTGTCGAAGTCAACGCGCAACGCGTCCAGGTCTTCCCGGGCGGATGCGATCTGTGCGCCCTGCTCGGCCACCTTCGTGTTGGTGGCGAACAACTGCGCGCCATTGACCGCCTCGCGGCTGTCGGCACTGAGTTGCCCCTCGCCCAGGGCGAGCAGGCGGCCACCCTCCAGGTCGACATTGCCGTCTGCGTTGAAACGCACCACATCGGACAGGTCCGGATCGAAGTCCTGGAAGTCCTCGCGCAGGCGATCGATGTCCGTGCGGTTGCGTGCGATCTGCGCGTTGCTGTCGAACAGCTGACGGCCGCTGACCGCATCGTCGCTGGTGGCCGACAGCTGACCGGCGGCAACGCCCTGCACACGACGTGCCTGGTTGCCCTGGTTGCGCACATCCAGCACGCCGCCGCTGTTGGCGGCACCCAGGCGCACGTCGCCGCTGGACGAGGCCTGGCTGAGCAGGCCGCCCAGCACAGTGGCCTTGGTCTGTGCTTCATTGGCCGTGGTCTGCGCGCTGTTGGCGACGGTGTGCGCGGTATTGGCCAGCGTGGTTGCCGCCGTGACATTCTGGTTGGTGGTGTTGAGCTGACGCCCGCTTACCGCGTCGGCACTGCTGGCACTCACCACACCATCGGCCACACCACTGATGCGCCGGTTGGCGTTGGCCTGGTTGCGCACGTCCAGCGTGGTGCCGGTGTTCTGCGCGCCCAGGCGTACATTGCCGTTGGCCGCGGCCTGGCCGACCAGCCCACCGAGCGTGGCGGCCGTGGCCGTCACTGTGGCGACATTCTGGTTGGTGGCATGCAGCTGCCGGCCGCTGACGGCATCGGTGCTGCCGGTGCCGAGTGCCGCATCGGCCACGCCGGTCACCCGCCGACTGGCGTTGGATTGGTTGCGCATGTCCACCGCACCGCCGGTGTTGCTGGCACCCACGCGGACATCGCCATTGCCGGCGCTCTGGCTGAGCAGCCCCCCCAGCGCGTTGGCCTTGGTCTGTGCGTCGTTGGCGATGCTGTGCGCAGTGTTGGCCAGGGTCGTCACCGCGCTCACACTCTGATTGGTGGCATGCAGCTGCCGGCCGGTGACCGCTTCGCTGCTGGTGGTGCTCAAGGTACCGTCGCCCACGTTGACGATGCGGCGCTGGAGCGACGCGTTGCCGACCGACACCTGATTCGCGTCCTGGGTGGTTGAACCGTTGCCGAGCGCCACCGACCCTTCATGATTGGCGGCAGCGCGGTCGCCGATCGCGGTAGCGCTTCTGGCCGATGCGGTCGAGAGATTGCCAACGGCCGTTGTCAATTGCGCGCTGGCGACGCTCCCCCGCCCGAGTGCCGTCGATTGGGCTGCCGTTGCCTGTGCGCCAAAGCCCAGTGCCGACGCGTGGGTGCTGTCCGCCACGGCGTCATTGCCGATCGCGATCGCGCGGTCGCCGACCGCTGCGGCGCGCAGACCGCTGGCGACGGCGCCGTTGCCACTGCGCGCCTTCGAGCCGATGGCCACGCCACCATTGAAGGTGGACACGCGTGCGCCGTTGGCGTCGACCCCGGCGCGTGCATCGTCACCCAGTGCCACGCTGCCGGTATTGAAGCTCTGCGCGCCGTTGCCGACAGCGAGGTTGCCGACGCCGCCTTCGGATCGCGCCTGCCTGCCCAACGCCACGGCCCCATCGCCACTGGCAGCCGCATCGATGCCGAGCTTGAGGGTCGCCGCTGCCAGGCTGACCGCGAGCGCATCGGCCTGGGTCTTGGCAGCGTTGGCCGTGGTGGCAACACCGGCCACACTCTGGTTGGTGGCGTGCAGCTGCCTGCCCGTTACCGCGTCGGTACTGCTGGTGCTCAGGGCGCCATCGGCCACGCCGGTGATGCGGCGGTTGGCATTGGACTGGTTGCGCACATCGAGTGCGCTGCCGGTGTTGTTGCCGCCGAGGCGGACGTTGCCGTTGGCAGCGGTCTGGCTGATCAGGCCGCTGGCCGCATTGGCCTTGGCCAGTGCGTCGTTGGCGGTGGTACGCGCGCTGTTGGCGGTGTTGGTGGCCGTGGTGACGTTCTGGTTGGTGGCGTACAGCTGCCTGCCCGTTACCGCTTCGGTACTGCCGGTGCTCAAGGCGCCATCGGCTACGCCGGTGATGCGCCGGTTGGCATTGGACTGGTTGCGCACGTCCAGCGCGGTGCCGGTGTTGCTGCCACCGAGGCGGAGGTTGCCGTTGGCGGCGGTCTGGCTGATCAGGCCGCTGGCCGCATTGGCCTTGGCCAGTGCATCGTTGGCGGTGGTACGCGCGCCGTTGGCGGTGTTGGTCGCCGTGGTGACGTTCTGGTTGGTGGCGTGCAGCTGCTTGCCCGTCACCGCGTCGGTACTGGTGGTGCCCAATGTGGCATCGGCCACGTTGACGATCTTTCGCTGGGTGGTGGCATCGCCCACCGAGATCTGGTGATTTGCGGTGGTGACCGATCCCGCACCCAACGCCACCGAATTGCTGTGACTGGCATTGGCGTTGGCGCCCAGCGCCACTGCCTTGCCGCGCCCATCGGTCACCGCGTTCTGGCCGATCGCGATGCCTGCGTCGTAGCCACCCGACCGCGCACCGGTGCCGATGACAATGGCGTGGTGCGCATTGGCATTGGCCAGGTTGCCGCCGTCACCGATCACGATCGCACCGTTGGCCGGTGCCTTGGCATTGTTGCCCACGGCAATCGACGTGCCCCCCGACGCCTGCGCTCCATTGCCCAACGCGGTGGCATTGTTGCCCTCCGCACGGGCGCTGTTGCCGATGGCGATGGCACTGTTTCCATACGCGCCCACGTAGCTGTTCATGCCGATGGCCACCGCACCGGTGCCGCCGCCGGCCGCCGAGCGCGCATTGCGACCGATCGCCGTGCCACCCGACCCGGATGACGTCGCCGCGTCGATACCGATCGCCACGCCGCCGGCATTGCCCCTGGCATTCAGACCGATGCCCACGCCATCGAAGTTGGTGGCGGAACCGACGCCGATGGCCACGCCCTTGGTGCTGTTGGTCGTCGTGCCACCCCCGATCAGCACATTCTGGTAGCTGGTCGCCCCGGCGCCGCGCGCCATTGCAGGGCCTGTATCAGTGGCACCGCGCGCCATCGGCAGCTGCGCACCGGCACCGGTCGGCGACGGCGGCTGCGCCTCCTCCTCCACAGCCGCTGGCGGGGTGTCCGGATCTGGCACCGCGTCGGCAGCCAGTGCCGGCCCGGCCAGTGCCACGCACAGGGCTGCGCCCAGCACGCGCGTGGCCGAGGCCGGCTTGCCGCGCGAGCGGGTGTGCTCGCTGGCCACCGCCCAGCATCGCAGCGTTGTGTTCCAGATCAAACGGTAGATACGGTTCATCAAAGACTCCGTGGTTGGAAAACGGGATGCAGGCGGCGCGGCGCGATGCCGCGGCGCTCAGGGCAACAGGGTCTGGCGGTGGTCGCGGTAGCCGGCATGGCTGAGCCGGTAGTCGATCTCCACGCGCCCACCGGGGCGCGGCACGAACGGCAGGGTCATTGCCGCGCCCGGGTAGAGGCTGCGTTTGACCTCGTGGGACGTGCAGACGCCGCTGGCATCGCAGTCCTGGACATGATTGACGCCCAGTCGCAACGTGCCGCGGTTGACCAGGCGGTCGCCTTCCAGCTGCATCTCCACGCGCCCATCTGCAGGCAGCACGTTGACCAGCACTCCCCAGACCAGGCTCACACCCAAGGTGGCGCCAGTGCCCTGGACCTGCACTGCCGGCTCGCTGTCGTCGGGACCGCGCACGCCTTCGAAATACACCCGGAACGCGGTTTCCTCCTGGACCGGCTGCAGCGGAATGATCCGCACCAGGCGGTTGCCGCCGCCGGCGAGGCCGAACTTGCCCGGGGTGACCGCCATCACCGTGGCGCTGCCGATGGCTTCGTCGACTTCCTGCTCGTCTTCGGTCGCCGGATGCAGGATGCGTTTCACCGTGGCCTGCACGTACTGCGGTTGCGGCGACTGCGAATGCACGCGCACGGTCGTGGTCTTGCCGGCTTCGGCATGCACGCGCATGGGATGGACGTTGAGATTGGCCAGCACCGGTGCCGCTGGCAGGAGGGCCAGCAGCAGCGCGCCGGCCAGGGGAATCTTGCTCATGGGATCGGGTTCCAGGGGAAGGTCAGAGGCGGTCGGTCGGCAGGCGCATTTCGAGCTTGAGACGGCCGTCGTAGTAGCCCTCGCGTTTCTCGGACGCCGGCACACGGGGGGTTTCCAGGGTCAGCGGCGTGGGCACGCAGTACACCCACTGGTTCATGTCGGGCAGCATCACCAGCCGCAGCTCGGCGGTATCGATGCCGCGCAGCAGCACTTCCTCGTTGTTGTGCAGGGCGATCTTCTGGCCGCTGTGGTCCAGGGTGAGCTGGTAGTCGAGGCGGTCCTGCGCCTCGCGCCCACCGTCGCGGTGCCAGACCGAGTACTGCGATGGCGGACGCCCGGGCGCGGAGGGGCCCATGTCACGCGCGGTGATGGCCAGATACTCGCTCTGCGAGCCCATGCCGTCGTACAGGCACATGTCCAGCACGGCGGTGCCACCGATCGTGCCGGGCGAGGGAATCGGCCGGTAGTCCAGCTGCAGGCCCACCAGCGGCTCGGCCATGCCGAACTCGGGCAGGTAGATCATGGTGCGGTCGCGATCGGTGATGGTCAGATCGAACCGGAACACATGGGTGGCGATGATCGGACCGTCAGGATCGACGCGCAGGTTGAGGCGGAGTTCTGCAGTCCAGCGGCCGGCGACCAACTGCGCGATGTCAACTTCCTGAAGGATAAGCGCTGCGCTTGTTCCACTTGGAGGAATCAGGCATTCATTGACCTGCGAGGTCCACAAGGGATACTCACCGGGATGCCAAAAATCGATCGAGCAGAAGCGCTCCCACTCGACACGTTCAAGCCAGCCAGTGAGCGCAACTCCGATCACTTGTCCACTTCGATGGTCGCGAAAATCCAGCTGCAGTTGGCGCCTTCCCGCCGGCCCCTCCTGCGTATCACGCGTCGGACAACGCCCATACGCAGGGTCTTCACCACACGTCAGATGGATCTTCCCGTACCCCAGCTCCACCTCCCCATACCCGAGCACCGTCCGCGGCGCCCACAGCTCCAGCGCCTCGGGCGCGGAACGGTCGAAGGTACGGACGATGTCCGTGGTGATCACGCCGGTGGCCGGCGTCGTCGCCGGTGGGCGCTGTGCCAGTGCCTGTGCACTGCCGAGCAGGCAGACCCCCGCCAGTACCAGCCGCCATGCGGTCCTCATCGCGCACCTCCACGCATCACGTTGCGTTCGTTGCGCCCCGCCACCGGGGCCAGTTCGTTCAACAGCCGCTGCACGCGGGCCTGGTAGCGGATCGGGGCCGGCAGGCGGTCCAGCGCCAGCGGTTCGCACTGCACGTCGCCAACCAGCAGCACCACGCTGCGGCGTTCGCGCACGGTCAGCGGGCACTGCAGCAGGCGCTCGGCCTGCAGCAGGTAGAGCACCGGTTCGCGCTGCGGGAACTCGGCGATGAAGCCGCCATCGCTGCCCAGCGACGGCACCGGCGCGTTGAGAATGCGGGCGCCGTCCAGCGGCGCGCCGGCGATGTCGCGCGCGTTGCCGATGAAGGTATAGGTCACCTCCAGCCCGATCGGCAGGGCGATCACCTTGCCCGGCGGCAGGAACGCATGCTGCGCCGCGCCCAGCCGTGCCACGCGCACGGCAACCTCACTGTCGTGCGCACTGAGGTCCTGCACATCCACACGGTGGCGCTGGTAGCCGCCCAGCGGCAGCAGGCGGCGCTGGCCGAAGCCGAGGGTCTGGCGGCGATTGTTGCCGGCACGTACCTCGGCAGCAGCGCCGCGCAGATCCAGGTCCAGCGCGTTGTCCACGCTGACCGCCACGCCGGCATCGGCACCGTACGCACCGCCCCAGAACAAGCCCTGGGCGGACAGCGCCACGCCGGAGGAATGATTGACGCTGTAGGACATCTCGCCGCCGCCGGGTTGCCGGTAGTACGACACGGCGGCGCCGGTCTGCCCCATCGCGTTGTCGAGGCGTGCGCTCACCAGCGCGTTGTAGCGGTCCTCAGTGCGTCCGCTCAGTTCACCGCTCAGCTCGCGTGCGACGCCGTCATGCTCCTGGCGCAGCGACTGCGACAGGCCCAGGCGGTTGTCCGTCTCGCCGTGTGCCGGCCGCCGCATGTCCAGCGCCACGCGCTGCTGCAGACTGCCGTTCTCGATCCGCCGCAGCCGCGCCACGGTCAGGTTCAGGTACACCCCGCGATCGCGGTAGGCGCCAAGCCCGTTGCCGGTATCGTTGTCCTGCTGCCACACGCCCAGGCGGCTGCCAAGGGCCAGGCCGCGCCACTGCCGGGTGTGGCTGTAGCTGGCCTGTACGCTGCGCGCCGTCTGCGCCGGGCGCAGCGTGGGCACGGGCGGCGGCAGCAGCCCGGGCGGCAGACCGTTCCAGGCCTCGTCGCTGCCGTCGGGCAGCGTCCACTCCGGGGAGTGGCTGCGGCGTCGCGTGTGGCCCAGATACAGGCTGCCGCCGAACAAGGGTATCGATACCGAGGCGCTGAGCGAATCGGTGCAGCCGAAACGATCGCGCTGCAGTGGGGTACTGCCGCCGCAGGCACCGCCGCGCAGGCGCTGGCGGTAGAGGTTCCACGAGGCGACGTGGCGATAGCTCAGCTGCTGCTGCATGCCGTGACTTCCGTCGCCACCGCTGATCGCGCTGACCATCGCCTGCAGATCATGATCGCCCAGCCGCTGGCGGCCTTCCAGGCGAAGTTCGCCGTAGCCGGTATCGGCCACGCGGGCGACGCCGAGCGTCATGCCGTAGTTGCGCGTGAACGGCACGCGCAGCCCCGCCTGCAGGGCGGTATCCGAGGGCGCGGCGTCGCGCTCGCGCGCGCTGTGCGCCCGCCGCCGTCCGCCCTGTACGAACCACTGCACGCTGCGGTCGGACCAGTCGCCACCGCGGCTGAACGGCGCCTCTTCGCTACGCACGAAACGGCCGTCTTCGTAGATCCGCAGGGTGACGATGTAGGTGCCGGCGGGAAAGCGGCGGGTGTCCAGGTCGTTGACGCCGGCCTGGAGATAGAAGGTCTGCAGCAGGCGGTCGCCGTCGAACGCATCCACGCGCGCGTCGCGACCGAGCAGCACGGTCAGCGGCGTGGACGCGATACTGGCATCGGCATCCACATAGGCCTGCGTGGTGCCCACGCGCAGGCCTTCGAAACGGTCCAGCGGCAGCATGCCGAAGCTGAAGGTGCCACCCTGCTGGCTGGACAGGTTGCGCCGGTCCATGCGTCCCAGCTGCAGGTAATGACGCTGCGCCAGGTCGTGGCGGTAGTAGAGATCGTCCAGGTGGAAGCGGTCATGCGTATCGGCACCCTGGCGTGCCTGGCGGCTGTAGTTCCAACTGCCGCCGATATGTCCGTTGCGCAGCACGCCAAGCGCGCCGCTGCCCTGCATGTTCAGGGCCTGGTAGCCGTCGCCACCGCTGAGATTGATGGTCTGCTGATGCAGCAGTGCGTTCTGCGCCTGCTCGCTGACCTGGTGGAACGGCGACGGCGCGGCCGTCTGCTGCGGCAGCCACTGGCGTGCCGGGAAGAGCATGAGCACGCCCTCGCCTTCATCGAAAATGGCGCGCACCTGCGCGGGGTCGCCGGGGCTGTCGATCCAGCCACATCCCGGATTGGGCTGGCCGTACGGGCAGGCCAGGTGGCTGTTGCGCGGCAAGGGGGCCGCCAGCGCGGCCCGCAGCGCTTCCTGCGCGTCGGCCGCCAGGCCCAGTGCATTGAGCACCTGCACTGGCTGGTCCAGTTGCACGGTGTCCAGCGTGACCCATGCCGACCAGAGGCCGGCCGAGCGCCCGAACAGGCGTACCTCGACGCGCTCGGCCTGGCCGGTGGCGAGATCTTCGAAGCCGGCCGGCACCGGCCGCGCCTGCACGGCCGGTACGGCCAGCGTCAGGGCGAGCGCGATCGCCAGCCGGGTCAGGGCGGGTGCAGATATCGACATGAGGGTAGATGCAACCGATAGCCGGCCGGCCCGCGCACGGGCCGGCACGGTGGGAGGACTTACAGGGTGCCGGCGCTCTGGGCGACGACGAGTGCCACGGTGCCGCTGTACAGACCGGCGTGGCTGATTTCACCGGAGGTCTTCTGCTGCACGCGCAGCGGCATGGCGATCGAAGCGCCCGGAATCGCGCTCTCGAACAGGTCGGCGGCGGCGAAGTCGATGGCGGTGGTATCCAGCTCGCGACCGTTGAGGCTCACCGCCAGGTCGACATTCTGGGCACCGGGGGCCGCCAGATCGGGACGCAGTACCGCGTCGGCGGCCAGACGCACGGTGACGTCCTTCTCGGTGTCGTTGCTGAAGATGCGCACATCCTCGCTCCACGGGGCCAGGCCAGCACCACCGGCGCGGTAGACCAGCTGCACCGCGTCGGGCAGCGCGGTGCCATCGGCCTTGAGCAGGGACAGAGTCGGATCGACGTTGGCCCACACGGTGATGTTGGCTTCCACTGCAGCGTTTGCCGACAGCGAAGCGCCGACGAGTGCCACGGCCAGCGCGGCCTTCTTGAAGATATGCGACATGGTTTCTCTCTCTGATGGTTTAAGGAGCCTCCGTAGTGGAAGCACTGCGGTACGAACGGGGCGTACCAGCAGCGCGGTCACGTTAGTCAATGAAATGTGATTTGGACATGCAACGATTCTTAGAACGAATGGATAATCCGTGCATCTGCGACAGCGCGCACGCGACGCGCGAATCACGCCAATTCCTACGCGGGGTTTTCACCACAGCGTCGTCATGCACGACTATCATTCCTACGCAAAAAAGCCTGTTTTTCCAGACTGTCGAACACGACATCGCGCAGGCGCGATTGCCCCACCTGCGCAGGCGGAATCCGCCATGACCTGGGCGTTCGATGTTCTCTGCCACGACGCACGACGATAATGTCGGGACGCATGCGACCCTTGGCGACGCGAATGCACGTCGACACCCGACATCAACGGGACGGAGCGGTGAAACGCCAGGGGTCTCGACACGTAAATCGCGATGCCCGTGTGGATGGAAACGAAGGCGGAGGTGACGGCCGCAGGCCGACGCGCGGAGCATGCGTCGGCACGGGCATCGCAGCCCAGCGCGCGACGCGCAAAAAAAAACGCCTCCTTGCGGAGGCGTTTTCTGCGTTGCAACGTCGGGGCGATCAGCCCTGGTAGTCGCGCACGTCGTGGCCGGTGTAGACCTGGCGCGGACGGCCGATCTTCATTTCCGGATCGACCTGCTGCTCCAGCCAATGCGCAACCCAGCCGGAGGTGCGGCCGAGGGCGAACATGACGGTGAACATTTCGGTCGGGATCTGCAGCGCCTTGTAGATGATGCCGCTGTAGAAGTCGACGTTCGGGTACAGCTTGCGGGCGACGAAGTAGTCGTCCTGCAGCGCGGCCTGCTCCAGCTTGACGGCCACGTCGAGCAGCGGGTCCTGCACGCCAAGCTGCTTGAGCACCTTGCCGGTCATTTCACCGATGACCTTGGCGCGCGGGTCGAAGTTCTTGTACACGCGGTGGCCGAAGCCCATCAGGCGGAAGCCGGAGGTCTTGTCCTTGGCCTTGAGCACAGCGCTTTCGACGTTGTCGGCCGAGCCGATCTCTTCCAGCATCTTCAGCACGGCTTCGTTGGCACCGCCGTGGGCCGGACCCCACAGCGCGGTGACGCCGGCAGCTACCGAAGCGTACGGGTTGGCACCGGTCGAACCCACCAGGCGCACGGTCGAGGTCGAGGCGTTCTGCTCGTGGTCGGCATGCAGGATGAACAGCAGGTCCAGCGCCTTGACCACGTCCGGGTTCAGGTCGTACTGGCCATCGGCGGACTCGAAGGTCTGCTTCAGGAAGCGGCTGACGTAATCCAGCGAGGTGTCCGGCGTGTTGGCCGGCAGGCCCTTGCCGTGGCGGTAGATCAGCGCGGACAGCGTCGGCACCTTGGCGATCAGGCGCACGGCGGCCTGGCGGCGCTGTGCCGCGTCGGACAGGTCCAGCGACGCGTGGTAGATGCCCGACAGCTGCGCGATCGCGGCCGCCAGGATGGCCATCGGGTGGGCATCCTTGGCGAAGCTGGCGATCAGCGTGTTGATCGACGCATCGACGTTGGCCTCGGCGGCCAGCTCATCGGTGAAGGCCTTCAGCTGCGCGGCGTCCGGACGCTCGCCGTTGATCAGCAGGTAGACCACTTCGACGTAGCTGGACTTTTCCGAGAGCTGCTCGATGGGGTAGCCGCGATACAGCAGCACGCCCTTGTCGCCGTCGATGTAGGTGATGGCGGACTTGCAGCTGGCGGTGGCGGTGTAGCCGGAGTCGTAGGTGAAGAGACCGGTTTCCTTGGTCAGCTTGGAGATATCGACGCAATCGTTGCCAAGCGTGGGTTTGATGACCGGCAGAACAACCGACGTATCGCCGGCGTTGAGCGTGACCTGATCAAGATCGGACACTGTGTGCGCTCCTCAGGGGAAGGCGCCCACCCAAGCGCATGGGGCAGGCACGTGAAGGAAGTCCACAGCCTCTGCTGTGGATCACGTCATTATCGCACAGCACCATTTGCCACGCCCTAGGACGGAAGTCGTAGACGCAGGGCGTGCGCGCCCCGCTCCAGCAGGCATTGGCGGCTGCCGGGCCGACCGGCATGGACACTGCGTTGCTGCTGCGGCAACAATTTATGAACTGCCGTTCATTCGCCAGCAGGGTTCAAACAGGCAAAAAAAAACAACGGCCGCCTGGCGACCGTTGTTTTCATGCAGCAGCGTGGACCGCTTATTCGGCAGCAGCAGCCGGAGCCGGCTTGCCGAAACGCTTCTGGAACTTGTCGATACGGCCGCTGGTGTCGATCACCTTGTGCTTGCCCGTGTAGAACGGGTGCGAAGCGGACGAGATTTCGATCTTGACGAGCGGGTACTCCTTGCCGTCTTCCCACTGCACGGTTTCTTTCGTCGCCATGGTGGAGCGGGTCAGGATCTTGAAATCAGAGGTAACGTCCTGAAAAACGACGTCACGGTAGTTCGGATGGATATCGGCCTTCATGGACACACCGTAGAGAATATGAAAAACGTAAGCGCGGCATTATAGTCCCGGCGCCCTTCCAGGGCAAGCCGGGACCTCCGCTACATGAACAGGCCCGCCGTGGCGGCCTTACCGGACCCCGAGGGCGGCCCGGACCTGGGCTTCAAAGCGCCCCTGGTCGTAGGCCATCAGCAGCTGGGTATTGTCCGGCTGCCCCGTCTGGCGGTTCCAGTCGACAATGGTAGCACCCCGACTGTGGACACCGGCCAGTTCCACGTTCAACGGACGCGATTCAACCCGGATCGCCCCCTCCGGCTGCAGCGCCCAGGCCATCGCCAGGGCGTCGGCCGCAAACCAGCGCTCGCCGCGGCTGTCTTCGGACCACAGGCGGGTCTGGCGCGAGATCAGTTCGTAGAAGCGCGCCTTGTCGCTGTCGGCGGCCAGCCATTGCTCGACGTCCTTGTGCAGCAGGCCGTGGGCCACGGTGGCTTCCCAGTCCGCCACTTCGATCTGCGGGAAGCCGGTGAACACCACGTGCGCCGCTTCCGGATCGAAGGCGATGTTGAACTCGGCAGCCGGGGTGATGTTGCCGTGGCAGGTCACCGCCCCGCCCATCACCAGGAAGCGCTTCACGCGCTGCGGCAAGGTGGGGTCGAGTTTCAGCGCCAGCGCCACGTTGGTCAGCGGGCCCAGCGCGACCAGGAACAGCTCACCGGCGTACTGGTGCGACAGACGCAGGATCGCCAGCGCGGCATGCTCGGCCTCGGCGGTGCGGGCAGCGGGCGGCAGGTTGACGTCGCCGAAGCCATCGGCGCCATGCACGTGGGCGGCATCCACCGAGGGGTGCAGCAGCGGGTCGGCGCAACCGGCGAACACCGGCACATCGTCGCGGCCAGCCACTTCGCACAGTTTCAGGGCGTTGCGGACCGTGTGGTCCAGGCCGACATTGCCGGCGGCGATGGTCAGGCCAACGATCGCGTGGCGTTCATCGGCGAAGGCCATCAACAGGGCCAGGGCGTCGTCGACACCCGGATCGGTGTCGATCAGCAGCGGAATCTTCTTGGTCATCTTTGCCGTCTTGATAATCGGCAAGGGACTTTCGCACCCTGTCATGACAAATACAAGGCGGGGGCTGATGCCCTGTCAGGCCGCCGCGTAGCGCACCGCCGAGCCGATCCAGCGCCGCACCACGGTGTCGGCCACCGCAGGCGCTTCTGCGAGCAGGCGCTCGGCCAGTGCGTGCACGCCGGGCAGCAGGTCGGCGTCTCGCGCCAGGTCGGCCATGCGGAACGCGGCCAGACCGGTCTGCCGGGTGCCGAGCAGTTCACCGGGGCCGCGCAGCTCCAGGTCCTTCTCGGCGATCAGGAAGCCATCGTTGGTCTGGCGCATGGTCTCCAGCCGCGCACGCGCCATGTTCGACAGCGGCGCCTGGTACAGCAGCACGCAACGCGACACTGCCGATCCGCGCCCGACCCGCCCGCGCAGCTGGTGCAGCTGCGCCAGGCCGAGCCGCTCGGCGTTTTCGATGATCATCAACGATGCATTGGGAACGTCCACGCCGACCTCGATGACCGTGGTGGCCACCAGCAGGTCGATCTCACCGGCCTTGAACGCAACCATCGTGGCCAGTTTTTCGCTGGCCTTCAGCCGCCCGTGCACCAGCCCCACGCGCACGCCCGGCAGCAGCGCCTGCAGCGATTCGAACGTGGCCTGTGCAGGCGTGGCATCGAGCTCCTCGCTCTCTTCGATCAGCGTGCACACCCAGTACACCTGCTGCCCTTCGGCACAGGCCACCGCGATGCGCTGGATCAGGTCCGGGCGCCGGTCGTTGTTGAGCGCGACGGTCTGCACCGGCGTTCGCCCCGGCGGCAGCTCGTCGATCGCCGAGACATCCAGGTCCGCGTACTCGGACATCGCCAGCGTGCGCGGAATCGGCGTGGCGGTCATCACCAGCTGATGCGGCACGCTGCGCCCGTCGGCGCCCTTGTCGCGCAGTGCCAGCCGCTGATGCACGCCGAAGCGGTGCTGCTCGTCGACGATGGCCAGCGCCAGATCCTTGAACACCACGCTGTCCTGCATCAGCGCATGGGTGCCGACCACGACCTGCGCCTCGCCCGAGGCCACTTCGGCCAGCACCTTGGCGCGCGCCTTGCCCGTGACCTTGCCGGCCAGCCAGGCCGTGCGCACGCCCAGGGGGTCGAGCCAGCCGCGCAGGTTGTTCAGATGCTGCTCGGCGAGCAGTTCGGTCGGCGCAGCCAGCGCCACCTGCTTGCCCCGCTCCACCGCCAGCATCGCCGCCATCGCCGCGACCACGGTCTTGCCCGAGCCGACGTCGCCCTGCACCAGCCGCAGCATCGGATGCGCCTTGGCCAGGTCCTTGCGGATCTGCTCGTACACGCGCTGCTGCGCACCGGTCAGCCGGAACGGCAGGCTCTCGCGCAGCCGCTCGACCAGGGCACCCTGCCCGCGCAGCGAGGGGGCGTGGTGCGCCTGCAGCGCCATGCGCTGGCGGCGCAGACTGAGGTGGTGCGCCAGCAGTTCCTCGATGGCCAGTCGACGTTGCGCCGGGTGGCGGCCGGCGGCCAACGCAGCCAGGTCCGCATCCGGCGGGGGACGGTGCACGGTCAGCAGCGCGGCGCGCAGTGACGGCAGCCCCAGCCCGGACAACCAGTCGGGCGGGAGCAGTTCCAGCGCGGCTTCGTCGGGCAGGCGATCCAGTGCCAGCCCGATGAACCGGCGCATCGTGGCCGGCCCGACGCCCTCGACGGCCGGATAGACCGGGTCGAGGCGGTCACCCAGTTCGTCATCCTCGTGGCTGCCCAGCACGCGGTAACTGGGATGCACGATCTCCAGGCCAAGCTGGCCCGGTTTGGCCGTGCCATAGCAGCGCACCCGCGCGCCCACCGCGAACTGCGCCACCTGCTGGGCGCGGAAGTGGAAAAAGCGCAGCAGCAGCGTGCCGTACGAGTCGTCCTCGATGGCCACCTTCAGCATCGGTCGCCCGCGGAACCCGCGCTCCACCGCGCTGACCCGGCCCTCCACCTGCGCGGCCATGCCGGGCTGGAGCTGGGCGATGGTGGTCAGCCGGGTGCGGTCTTCATAGCGCAGCGGCAGATGCAGCCACAGGTCCTGCAGCGAGGACAGGCCGCGCGCCGCCAGCTTGGCGGCCACGGCCGGGCCGACACCGGCCAGCATCGCCAGGGAGGCGTCGCCGGAAGGCGTCAGGGCCGGGGTGACCGCCGACTTGCGTGCCACGTGGGGGTCAGTCGATGACCATCACCGCGTCGACCTCGAAGTTGGCGCCCTTCGGCAGGCCGGACACTTCGATGGTGGAACGGGCCGGGAACGGGGCCTTGAAGTAGTCCTGCATGACAGCGTTGACCTTGGCGAACTCGCCCAGGTCGGTCAGGTACAGGCCAAGGCGCACGACCTGGTCCAGCGAACCGCCGGCAGCTTCCGCCACGGCCTTGAGGTTGTCGAACGCGCGGCGCGCCTGGGCTTCGACATCACCGGCACCGACGATGTCGCCGGTGGCCGGGTCCAGCGGGATCTGGCCGGAGAAGTACACGGTGTTGCCGGCGCGCACGGCCTGCGAGTAAGGGCCGATGGCGGCAGGCGCCTTTTCGGTGTTGATGATCTGGCGGGACATGGTCGCTCCGGTACTTGGGAAAACAGAGCGGTGATTGTAGCAACCCGGTAGCGCCGGGCCATGCCCGGCGACGTTTGGTTCATGCCGCGCTGCGCGCTCGCCGGGCATGGCCCGGCGCTACCGGTGCACCATCCACTCATGGCCTCCGGGCCGGGCGCATCCGTAGACTGGCTGCTGATTCCTGTGGGACCAAGCCATGGCAAACGTGTTCGACTCCCCCTTCAAGGGCAAGCTGCTGACCGAAATGGTCACCAACCCCAACATCCTCGTCGGCCGCTACAGCTACTACTCCGGCTATTACCACGGGCACGGCTTCGACGACTGCGCGCGCTACCTGCTGCCTGATCGCGACGACGTGGACAAGCTGATCATCGGCAGCTTCTGCTCGATCGGAAGTGGCGTCAGCTTCATCATGGCTGGCAACCAAGGCCACCGGCACGATTGGGCATCGACGTTTCCGTTCTTCTACATGCAGGAAGAGTCGGCCTTTGCCGCGGCCAATGACGCCTTCAGGCCGGCCGGTGACACCGTGATCGGCAACGATGTGTGGATCGGCGCCGAGGCGATGATCCTGCCGGGACTGCGCATTGGCGATGGTGCCGTGATCGGTAGCCGGGCACTGGTGACCCGTGACGTAGCGCCCTACGCCATCGTGGGTGGCAACCCGGCCAAGGTGCTGCGCAGCCGGTTCGAAGCGGAGGACATCGCGCGGTTGCTGGAAATGGCCTGGTGGGAGTGGCCGCTGGCGCAGATCAAGGCGGCGATGCCGTTGCTGACCGCTGGGGATATCGGCGCGCTGCATGCCTACTGGCGCAAACACGTCGCGTGATGTTGCGGGGGTCAGAGCCCTCTCCGTTGGAGAGGCATCCGACCCCGGGTTCGCGTTACTGGCGGCGCACCGACTGCACGACCGACAGGCGGCGCAGGCGCCGCATCACTTCGGCCAGGTGGTTGCGGTCGCGCACCTGCACGTTGAAGCACAGCACGGCCGCGTTGAAGTCGCGGTCCAGGTAGTCCACCCGCTCGATGTTGGAATGGCTCTGGGCGATCGCGGCGGCCAGCTGCGCCAGCACGCCGGTCCCGTTCTCGACCTCGACCACCAGCGAGGTGTCGTAGTCGCCGGACACCGTGGTGTCCCAGCCGATCGGCACCCAGCGTTCGGGCGACTTGCGCAGCTCGGCCAGGTTCGGACAGTCCATGCGGTGGACCACGATGCCCTTGCCGGCGGTGTGGTAGCCCATGATGTCGTCGCCCGGGATCGGCTGGCAGCAGTTGGCGAAGGTGACCACACCGCGCTCGCTGCCGTTGATCAGGATCTTCTCCTGCGAATGCCGGGAATGCGCGCCGCCGCGCAGCTCGGCATAGGCCATCAGCGCCTGCGCGGCCTGGTTGGGCATCCAGTTGCCCAGCGCCACTTCGGCCAGCAATGCCTCCAGGCGCGGATAGCGGTGCTCGGCCAGGAAGGCATCGAGGCGGCCCTTGGGCAGCCGCTCCAGCGAGCTGTCCATCGCCTCCAGCGCGCGGTCCAGCATGCGATGGCCCAGCTGCACGGCGTCTTCGTGTTCGAGCTGTTTGAGCTGGTGGCGGATCGCGGTACGCGCCTTGGAACTGACCACGAACTCCAGCCACTGCGGCTTGGGCGTGGCCGAACGTGCGGTGATCACCTCCACGGTCTGGCCGCTGACCAGCTTGGTGCGCAGGGGAACCAGCTTCTTGTCCACGCGCGAGGCCACCGCCATGTTGCCCACGTCGGTGTGCACGGCATAGGCGAAATCGAGGGCGGTGGAGTTGCGCGGCAAGGCGAGGATCTTGCCCTTCGGGGTGAACAGGTACACCTCGTCCGGGAACAGGTCCACCTTCACGTTGTCGAGGAACTCCAGCGAGGAGCCGGCGGCCCGCTGCGAATCGATCAGCTCCACGATCCATGCATGCGCACGGCTCTGCGCGCTGTTGGGCGAGTCACCGCCGAACTTGTAGGTCCAGTGCGCGGCCACGCCGCGCTCGGCGATCAGATCCATTTCCTCGGTGCGGATCTGCACCTCGATCGGCGAACCATACGGCCCGAACAGCACCGTGTGCAGCGACTGATAGCCGTTGGCCTTGGGGATCGCGATGAAGTCGCGGAAGCGCCCGTCCAGCGGTTTGAAGGTGGCGTGCACCGCGCCCAGCGCGTGATAGCACTGCGGCACGCCGCGCACCACCAGGCGGAAGCCGAACACGTCCATCACCTGGTCGAAGGATTTGTTCTCGTCGCGCATCTTGTTGTAGATGCTCCACGGGGTCTTGATGCGGCTGACCAGGCGGTGCTCCAGCCCTTCCTTGGCCAGGCGCTGGCTCAGCTGCACTTCCACCTGCGCCATCGCCTCGCGGCGGACCACCGGCTGGCTGCGGATGTGCTTTTCCAGGATGGCATGGCGCCACGGATACAGCGCCTTGAAACCCAGGTTCTGCAGCTCGCTCTTGACCAGGCTCATGCCCAGGCGCTGTGCGATCGGGGCGTAGATCTCCAGTGTCTCGCGCGCGATGCGGCCACGCGCTTCGCGGCTCTGCGCGCCCAGTGTGCGCATGTTGTGCAGGCGGTCGGCCAGCTTGATCATGATCACGCGCAGGTCGCGCGACATCGCCAGCAGCATCTTGCGGAAGCTCTCGGCGGCCGCTTCCTGGCGGTCGCGGAACTTCAGCTTGTCCAGCTTGGTGACACCATCCACCAGTTCGGCCACGGCCTCGCCGAATTCGGCGGCCAGTTCTTCGCGGGTGAGCGGGGTGTCTTCGATGGTGTCATGCAGGATCGCGGCGATCAGCGCTTCCACGTCCAGGCCCAGCTCGGCCAGCACCTGCGCCACCGCCACCGGATGGGTGATGTAGGGCTCACCGGATTTACGGGTCTGGCCGGCGTGCGCCGAAGCCCCCACTTCCCAGGCACGGCGCAGCAACGGCAACTGCTCCGGCGGCAGGTAGTGCGCCGCGCGTTCGAGCTGGAGGACATAGTCGGGTACGGCCGCGCCGGGGGGCGAGGCGACCTTGGCAGTGGGGCCTGGATTCATGGTCAGAAGACTATTCCAGCCACGTGATAACGGCAAATTATTGCGTCATGGCCGAACCCTGCCCCTCACATGCAGACAGCCCGCCAAGGGCGGGCTGTCTGGGGCAACAACGATGCATCGCGCGGGCGATCAGTCGTCGTTCTTGGACATGTCTTCGTCGGCAACGACTTCGGCAGCAGCCCATTCCAGTGCTTCACGCTCGGCACGCTCGCGCTCGGCCTTCTCGACTTCGTCGATCAGGGCGTTGTCGATCTTGCGGGCGGCAATCTCGCGCAGCGCCAGCACGGTCGGCTTGTCGTCGGTTTCGCTGTTGTCCAGGGTGGCCTGGACGCCATTGGCCAGCTGACGGGCGCGCTTGGACGCCATCATGACCAGCTCGAAACGGTTGTTCACGACTTCCAGACAATCTTCTACGGTGATGCGGGCCATGCGGGCTCCCGGCAGCCGGCGAGGGCTGCTCAATCGAATGAGGGAAAGGGGACGGATTGTACCGGCGGGGGCTGGACAAAATCAAGCCAACCCGCTACCCGCCCCTTGTGAATCAGTCAGTTGTGGCCGCATCCTGGGTCAGGAGGGCCTGAATCAGGCCCGCATGGCGGACCTTCTGGGCCTCCCGCCGCAGCCGGCTGGCGGTGAAGATGGCACACAGCTCGTCCACGGCGGTCTCGAACACCTCGTTGACGATCACGTAGTCGAAGTCATTGAAATGCAGCATTTCCTCGCGTGCGGCCGCCAGGCGCTGGGCGATCACCGCCTCGCTGTCCTGCCCACGCTTGCGCATGCGGTCTTCCAGGGCCTGCCGGGACGGCGGCAGGATGAATACCGTGACCGTACCGGGCACCAGCTGGCGCACCTGCTGGGCGCCCTGCCAGTCGATCTCCAGCAGCACGTCCTGGCCGGCGGCCAGCTGCGGTTCCACCGACTGCCGGGCAGTGCCCTTCCAGTCGCCGTGCACCCAGGCATGTTCGAAGAAATCGCCGGCGGCGATCATGCGCTCGAACTCCGCGGCACTGACAAAGTGGTAGTGCTCGCCGTTGATCTCGCCGGGGCGGGTCGCACGCGAGGTGAACGAGATCGACAGGGCGATCTGCGGGTCGCGCGCCAGGGTGGCATTGACGATGCTGCTCTTGCCGGCCCCGGAGGGCGCGGCCACGATGTACAGGGTGCCGCGTGCGGGCTCGGCGGTCTGCGTGGGCTGGCTGCTCATTCGATGTTCTGCACCTGTTCGCGGATCTGGTCGATCAGCACCTTCAGTTCGACAGCCGCGTTGGACGTGCGGCTGTCCACGGACTTGGAGCCCAGCGTATTGGCTTCGCGGTTGAACTCCTGCAGCAGGAAGTCCAGGCGGCGGCCGACCGGCTCGCGCTGCGTCAGCACGCGGCGGATCTCCACGATATGGCTGCCGAGGCGGTCCAGCTCCTCGTCCACGTCCAGCTTCTGCAGCCACAGCACCAGTTCCTGCTCGGCGCGACCGGGATCGACCGGATGCGGCAGATCGGCCAGGCGGGCCGACAGCTTGGCGCGCTGGCCCTCGCGGATCAGCGGAATCAGCGTGGTGACCTCGGCGGCGATGCGCTCCACGCCGTCCACGCGCTCCTGGATGGCCGTGGCCAGCTTGTCGCCTTCACGCTCACGCGCGGCCACGAAGCCGTCCAGCGCGGTATCCAGCAGCGCCAGCGCCTCGGCCTGCAGGGCCGCGGCATCGACCGCTTCGCCCTGCATCACGCCCGGCACCTGCAGCAGTTCGGTGAAGCTGACCTGCAGGCTGGGGAACCCGGGCGCCAGGCGCCGGGACAGCTCGCCCAGCTGGGCCAGCAGCGCGTCGTTGACCACCAGCGCACCGGTGACCTCCGGGGCACGCAGGCGCACCACCAGGTCGATCTTGCCGCGGCTGCAACGGGAAGCGACGCGCTCGCGCAGCTGCGGTTCCAACGCACGCAGTTCTTCAGGCAGGCGCACGCCCACCTCCAGGAACCGGTGGTTGACCGAGCGCAGCTCACAGGCCAGCGTGCCCCAGCGGGTGGCGCGCTCGCCGCCGGCATAGGCGGTCATGCTTCGAATCATGCGGGTTTCCGGTGCTCTCAAAGTGCAAATGGTACCCTAGCGGTCTTCTCACGGCCTCCTCGCCCGCCGGTCTCCGGCCCGGGCGCGGTTCCGCATCCCCCGTCCTACCCGGAAGCCAAGCATGTCCGATCCCCGTCCCAGTGGCCGCCAGGCCGACCAGCTGCGCGAAGTGCGCATCGAGCGCGCCTTCACCCGCCATGCCGAAGGCTCGGTGCTGGTCAGCTTCGGTGAGACCCGCGTGCTGTGCACCGCCAGCGTGGAAAACCGCGTGCCGGGTTTCCTGCGCGGCAAGGGCGAGGGCTGGGTGACGGCCGAGTACGGCATGCTGCCGCGTTCGACCCACACCCGTAACGACCGCGAAGCCGCCCGTGGCAAGCAGGGCGGCCGCACGCTGGAGATCCAGCGCCTGATCGGCCGCACCCTGCGCGCCTGCATCGACCGCGGCGCGCTCGGCGAACGCACCATCACCCTGGACTGCGACGTGCTGCAGGCCGACGGCGGCACCCGTACCGCGGCCATCACCGGCGCCTACGTGGCCCTGGTGGACGCGGTGAACTTCCTGCTCAAGCGCGGCGACATCAAGCGCAACCCGATCGTCGGCGCGGTCGCGGCGGTCTCCGTCGGCGTCTACCGCGGCACCCCGGTGCTGGACCTGGACTACGCCGAGGACAGTGACTGCGATACCGACATGAACGTGGTGATGAACGACGGTGGCGGCTTCATCGAGCTGCAGGGCACCGCCGAAGGCCATGCCTTCCGCCGCGACGAACTGGACGCGCTGCTGGCACTGGCCGAGACGGGCATCCAGGCGCTGTTCGCGGCACAGCAGGCCGCCCTGGCGTCGGCATGAACCGGCGCATCGCCCTGACCACGCTGGTGGTGGCCGATTACGATGAGGCCATTGCCTGGTACACCGGCAAGCTCGGCTTCACCCTGATTGACGACATCGACCAGGGCGACAAGCGCTGGGTGGTGGTCGGCCCGACCGACGGCAGCGCCGCCGCCCTGCTGCTGGCCCGCGCCAGCAATGACGAGCAGCGCGCACGCATCGGCAACCAGACCGGGGGCCGCGTCGGTTTCTTCCTGAACACCGATGACTTCCACCGCGATCATGCCGCCATGACCGCGCAGGGCGTGGTGTTCCTCGAACCCCCGCGCGAAGAGGCCTACGCCACCGTCGCGGTGTTCGCCGACCTGTACGGCAACACCTGGGACCTGCTGGAGCCGAAATGAAGACACTGGTACTGGCCAGCGGCAACGCCGGCAAGCTGAAGGAACTGCAGGCCATGCTCGGCGACCTGCCGCTGCAGATCGTGGCGCAGGGCGAGCTGGGCGTGGAGGATGTGCCCGAAACCGGCCTGACCTTCGTCGAGAACGCGCTGATCAAGGCCCGCCATGCGTGCGCCAGCACCGGCCTGCCGGCCCTGGCCGACGACTCCGGCCTGATCGTGGACGCGCTGGATGGCGCGCCCGGCCTGTACAGCGCGCGCTATGCCGGCAGCCCGACCAACGATGCCGCCAACAACGCCAAGCTGCTCGAGGCGATGCGCGATGTACCGGCCGAACGCCGTACCGCGCGCTTCTACGCGGTGATCGTACTGCTGCGCCACGCCAACGACCCGCAACCCGTGATCTGCGAAGGCAGCTGGGAAGGAACCATCATCGATGCGCCACGCGGCAGCAACGGGTTTGGTTACAACCCGGTGTTCCTGGACCCGGTCCGCGGCCTGACCGCGGCGGAGATGGACCCGGCACAGAAGAACGCCATCAGCCATCGGGCCATCGCACTGGCCAGGCTGCGCGGATTCCTCGCCAGCGCATGAGCGACGGGGCGCGCCGCGAGTTCCATGCGAACGGACGCAGCTTCCAGGTGCTGCTCGCCCTGCTGATGCTGGGCGTCCTGGTCGTGATGGGCGGTACGTCCCTGCTCGGATCGGACAGCAGCGACCCGGCGCATCGGACCCCGTGGGGCTTCCTGTTCGGCCTGGTCGGCAGCATGTGGCTCCTGCTCGGCGTCCTGTTCGCGGTAATGAGCCGGCAACGCGTGGTCATCGGGACCGATGGCCATATCGAGGTCAAAAGCGTGCTCAATGGCTTCCGCACGCGGCGCTTCCATGTCCGTGAGGTGGCCGCGCTGCACTATGGCAACTGGCAACACAGCACCCAGTCGGTGGTCAGCGAACTGGGCGTGGCCCTGCGCCCCGCTCCACACCGGCAGTGGCAGCATGTGCGGGTGATGAACACGCACGTGGCCGACGGGGGTGCGCTGGCACTGTTCCGCGCCATCGCCGCTGCGGTGCACGCCGCCCAGCCCGAGCTCTCCCTTCCCCGCGAACTGGCGCCTGACAACGGCGCCCTCTCCCCGAGCCACGCCGCACGGCAACGTCCATGAACACCCCCTGCAATCACCTCCCCGGCGAAGCCTGCACCGACCACGACCACGATCACGATCATGAGGCGCGGCTGGTCCCGCCGCCGCTGTCGCTGTACGTGCACCTGCCCTGGTGCGTGCGCAAATGTCCGTACTGCGATTTCAACTCGCATGCGGCCAAGGGCGAACTGCCGTTCGACGCCTATATCGATGCGCTGATCCGCGACCTGGACCAGGACCTGCCACTGGTCTGGGGCCGGGTGGTCAACAGCGTGTTCTTCGGTGGCGGCACGCCCAGCCTGTTTCCACCGGACGCGATCGACCGCTTCCTGCAGGCAGCGGCTGCGCGGCTGCGCTTCGCACCGAATCTGGAAGTCACCCTGGAAACCAATCCGGGCACCGCCGAGCACGGCCGTTTCGACCGCTACCGCGCGGCCGGCGTGAACCGCATCAGCTTCGGCATCCAGACCTTCAACGACGAGGCGCTCAAGCGCCTGGGCCGCATCCACGACAGCGGCGAGGCCGAGCGCGCGGTCAAGCTGGCGCAGGACGCCGGCTACGACAACTTCAACATCGACCTGATGTACGCGTTGCCGCAGCAGACTCTGGGCCAGGCCGAGCACGACCTGGAACGCGCGTTCGCGCTGCAGCCCACGCATCTGTCGCATTACCAGCTCACCCTGGAGCCCAATACGGTGTTCTTCGCCCGGCCGCCGCAGGGCATCCCGGACGAGGATTCGGCGTGGGACATCCAGGAGCACTGTCAGCGTCTGCTGGCCGACGCCGGCTATGCGCAGTACGAGGTCAGCGCCTATGCGCGGCCGGGACGGCAGAGTGCGCACAACCTGAACTACTGGCGTTTCGGCGATTACCTGGGCATCGGCGCCGGCGCGCACGGCAAGATCAGCAGCGGCGCCGGGCAGAACGTGCTGCGCCGCTGGAAGCACAAGCATCCGCAGACGTTCATGGAGACCGCCGGCACGGCCGCATCGATCGGCGGCGACGACATCATCGATGCCGACCGCCTGCCCTTCGAATACATGCTCAACCTGTTGCGCCTGCACGAAGGGTTTGGCCTGCGCGATTTCGAATCGCGCACCGGGTTGGCGCGGGCACAGATAGCCGCACCGTTGCAGACTGCAGTGGCGCGCGGGTGGATGACCATGACAGGCGACCATGCGCAGCCCACCGAACTGGGCCGGCGCTTCACCAACGACGTCGTCGAACTGTTCCTCCCCTGACGCCGGGTTCTTCCCGGTTTGTTGCAGGTGGCATGGACCACACGGAACGCAGCCGGGCAGCACCCGGCTCCGTGGCGGCCCGCGGCCGGGGCGCCTTCACGCACCGTGTGGCGGCAAACCGGGGAAACCGTTAGATTCCGGGTACTCAGGGGAGCCGGAACCACCACGGATGTCTGCGTCCGCACCTTCATCGTTTCAGGCCGACAGCGCGCGCTTTGCCAGCGTCGATGCGCCGCCGCGCGTGCGCCGGCTGCTGGCCGCCCTGCACGCGCAGGCGGTACAGACGCTGAGCAACCCGCTCAAGCTGACCATCGTCGAGCTGGAGCGTGAGTTGTTCCGCGATGCGGAACGCGCACGCAACAGCCAGATCCAGGCCGACATCTACGCCCAGGCGCGGCAGCTGCACGAGGTGAACGCCCTGTTCGCGCCGCGCTTCCTGGCCGCCCTGGCCGACGCGCTGGCGCAGCTGCGCCAGCCGCGACAGGCACACCGCCCGGTGGCCGCCGCCACGCCGGTGTCGGCCAATACCCTCACCCTGGTCACCGATACCGACATCGACCGCGATATCGTGCTGGCCGACATCACCCGGCGCGAAGCCCAGCGGTCGGCCAGCGCGCTGCAGCTGCTGGGCCAGCGCTTCGGCGTCCTCGCGGCCGGCCCGGCGTTCGACGTGGAAGATCTGCCCTTCGGCCCGTACGTGCTGTGCCGGATCGCGCGCGAGCTGGGCGAACAGTTCTCGCTGGGGCTGGAGACCCAGCTGGCCTTGTTCCGTGTGTTCGACCGCCAGCTGATCGAGCGTCTCGGCGAGCTGCTGGAGCGCGCCAACATCCTGCTCGGCCACGAAGGCGTGCTCCCCGGCCTGGTCTATACCCCGTATCTGGCCCGTTCGGCGACCACCCGCCGCATTGTCACCGGCGCCGAGCGTGGGTCGCCCGCCCGTGCCGGCGGCGCCGGCGCGCGGCCGCTGACCGGCTGGGGCGGTGCCACGCCCGCCGGTGCCTGGGCGGCCATGACCAGCGAAGCGATGGCGGCCCTGCCACGTTCGCTGCAGAACGCCACGCTCGCACCGATGACCGCCGCAGGGGCCGGTGCAGCGGTACCGGCATCCGCTGGCACCGGTGCGGCCGGTCCGGATCTCACGGCACCGGCGATGGCGGCCCTGCACCAGTTGCTGGGCGCCGCGCGCCAGGCCAACGCCGGGGCAGCACCTGCGGACGGCGGCGGTGCCGCGACGCCGGGCGGACCGGCCACGGCGGGTGCGCCCGGTTCCGCCTCCCAGCTTCCCGCGCAACCGGCGCCAGCCAGCACCGCCGTTCCGATTCCGGACGAGGCCCTGCAGGCCACCCTGGCACGCCTGCAGGGCCAGACCGCACACGCGGCGGGCACCCGCCGCAGCATGGCCGACCTGCACAACGCGCTGCTGGCCCAGGTACGCGCCGACCACGGGCCGCAGGCAGCGCTGACCATCAAGGACAACGACACCTTCGACCTGCTGGACATGCTCTACGGGCAGATCCAGCGCGAAGTCCGCCATGACGCGGCCGCCGCCGACCTGCTGACCCGTCTGCAGGTGCCGGTGGCGCGCGCAGCGCTGTCCGACCCCGCCTTCTTCGTGCGCGACCAGCACCCGGCCCGCGAACTGCTCAATGCCGTGGCCGAAGCAGGGGCCACCTGGCTGGGCGAGGAGGATGTCGATCCGCAGCTGGTGGCCAAGCTCAGCCACGCCGTCGACCAGGTGGTACAGAACTACAAGGGCGACACGGCGGTATTCGACGCTGCCAACGACGACATCCAGCAGCATTTCCGCGCACTGGCGCACAAAGCCGAACTGGCCGAACGCCGGCACGTGGAGGCGGCACGCGGCAAAGAGCGCCTGGAATCGGCCAAGCAGCAGGCCAGCGCCAGCATCGAGCAGCTGTGCGCGCAGGCCGCGCCGCCGCGCTTCGTGCAGTCCCTGCTCAAGCAGGCCTGGTCGGACACCCTGACCCTGACCCTGCTGCGCCACGGCGAGGAGTCGCCACAGTGGCAGCAGCGCCAGGAGGAAACAGCCCGCATCGCCGCCATCACCTGCCAGCCGCCGGGCGCTGCGGACAGCGACACCGCGCTGGGTGAGCAGGTCGAAGCCGCGCTGCTGCAGGTGGGGTACCACCAGGACGAGGCCGCCGCGATCGCCCGCCGGCTGTCCACGCCCGGTGGCGAGGATGACAGCACGTCGCGGACCGAACTGACCGCGCGCCTGAAAGCGCGCACCCGCCTCGGCGAACAGGCCGACAGCGCCGACCCGCGCAAGGTCGCACCGCTGGCGCGCAGCACGGCCGAGGAAGACTGCTACCGCCAGCTGCGCACGCTGCCGTTCGGCACCTGGTTCGAGTTCACCACCAACCAGCAAGGTGACGTGCGCCGCCAGCGCCTGTCCTGGTACAGCCTGGTCACCGACAACGCATTGTTCGTCACGCCGCGTGGGCAGAAGGCCGGCGAGCACTCGCTCGACGCCCTTGCCCGCCTGATGGCGCACGGCCAGGCGCGCATCGTCACCGAAGACAAGGGCCGGCTTATCGACCGCGCCTGGCAGGCCACCCTGCGCACCCTGCGCTCGCTGGCAGGCGTCGGCACCCCGGAGGCATCGGCATGAATACCCCCGACACGCGACGCGCGCCCCGCCGCCAGGTGGCCGAGCTGGTGCCGGTCACCGACTGCATGGCCGAGACCATTATCGGCCGCCTCGGCAACGTCTCCGAAACCGGCATGCTGATGCTGGCCTCCGTACCGATGCACGAGGATGCCCTGTACCAGCTGCAGTTCGCCATTCCCGGGCCGCACGGCCAGCCGCGCGTGCTCGATGTGGGCGCGCACCTGCTGTGGAGCGAACAGACCCATGCGCCCGGCCAGGCCTGGGTGGGCTTCCGCTTCCTGACACTGAGCCGCGAACACCGCGAACAGCTGCGCGACTGGATCGCGCAGGAATCTTCGGCAGTGTGAGTGCCGGTTCCGGCACAGCGCCGCCGGCGCGATTGCGGCAGAATCAGGGGCTGCACTCCGCACTGTCGAACGAGCCCCCGTGATGAACCAGCCAGACCTCGGCGCCCTGTATTCCCACCACATCGGCGTGCTGTGCCGGCGCGCGGATGAAGCGCTGGCGCGCGGCGGTTTCGACCACCTGGTGATTCCCAGCGGCACCCAGCACTACCAGGCGTTCGACGACCGCGACTATCCGTATGCGGTCAACCCGAACTTCAAAGCCTGGCTGCCGCTGACCAAGGTCCCCAACAGCTGGCTGGTGTACACCCCGGGCAAGCGCCCCACGGTGATTTTCCACCAGCCGTTCGACTACTGGCACGTGGTGCCCGACGCGCCCAACGGCTGGTGGGTGGAGCATGTGGACATCGCGATCATCCGCACCCCCGAGGAAGCGCTGACGCTGCTGCCCAGGGACATCGCGCGCTGCGCGATCCTCGGTGAGCCGCAGAGCGCGCTGGGTACCGTGGTGCCGAACAACCCCGAGCCGGTATTGAGCTACCTGGACTGGCACCGCGCCAGCAAGACGCCGTATGAAATCGCGTTGATGCGCCAGGCCCAGCGCCTCGGCGTGCGCGGCCACCGCGCTGCCGAAGCCGCCTTCCGCTCCGGCGCCAGCGAGTTCGAGATCCACATGGCGTACTGCCGTGCGGTAGGCCAGGACGCCAATGAACTGCCCTACGGCAACATCATCGGTCTCAACGAACACGCCGCGGTACTGCATTACACCGACCTGGGGCGCACCGCACCGCAGCCGCTGCGCAGCTTCCTGATCGATGCCGGCGCCAGCGCGCACGGTTATGCCAGCGACATCACCCGCACCTATGCGGCCGCCGGCCACGACGAGTTCCAGGCGATGATCGACGCGGTCGACACCGCGCAGCAGGTCATGTGCGCCGGGGTGCGTGCGGGCGTGGACTACAAGCAGCTGCACATCGACGCGCACCTGTCGCTGATGGGCATCCTCAAGGACGTCGGCGTGCTCAAGGTGTCTGCCGAGGCCGCCCTGGCCACCGGCGTCAGCGCCGCGTTCTTCCCGCACGGCCTGGGTCATCTGATCGGCCTGCAGGTGCACGATGTCGCCGGCTTCGCCGCCAGCGACCGCGGCGGCCGCGTCGAACGCCCGCAGGGCCACCCCTACCTGCGCCTGACCCGCGTGCTGGAGCCGGGCATGGTGGTCACCATCGAGCCGGGCCTCTACTTCATCGACATGCTGCTGGACGAAGTGAAGCAGGCCGGCAACGCCGACAGCATCGACTGGGGCCGCGTGGACTTCTTCCGCCCGTATGGCGGCATCCGTATCGAAGACGAGGTGCTGTGCACCGACGGCGACGCCGACAACCTCACCCGCCCTGCCTTCGCCGCCGCGGATTGACCAGCCGCGGGTAGAGCCGACCGCTGGTCGGCTATCGCGCGCAACGCGGGGTGTCGCGATGCCGGCGCGGAGAGCAGCCGACCAGAGGTCGGCTGTGCGGGGCGATGCGGCGTTGATCGGCAACGCCGCGCCCCGGGCCGGCTCAGCGCGCGGCCATCTCCGCTTCGATCTCGTCCGCGCTGCGCGCCAAGGCGGCGGTCAGCACCTGGTGGCCGTTGTCGGTGATCAGCACATCGTCCTCGGTGCGGATGCCGATGCCACGCCAGCGCGCCTCCACGGTGCGATCATCGACCGAGACATACAGACCCGGCTCGATGGTGAACACCATGCCCGGTTCCAGCATCCGCGAGTCGCCAGCCAGGCGGTAATCGCCGACATCATGTACATCCAGCCCCAGCCAATGGCCGGTCTTGTGCCGGTAAAAGCGCTGGTAATGACCCTCGGCGATGTTCTCTTCCAGGCTGCCCTTCAGCAGTCCCAGCCGCAGCAGGCCTTCGGTGAGCGTTTCCACCGCCGCCAGGTGCCCGGCCTCGTACGCCTGGCCCGGGCGCGCCTGGGCCAACGCGGCCGCCTGCGCCGCGCCCACCAGATCGTGCAGCGCACGCTGTTCGGGCGTGAAACGGCCGTTGACCGGGAAAGTCCGCGTGATGTCGCTGGCATACCCGCGGTACTCGGCGCCGGCGTCGATCAGGACCAGATCACCGTCGCGGCTGCAGGCAGTGTTGTCGCGGTAATGCAGGATGCAGGCGTTGGCGCCGGCCCCGACAATGCTGCCGTACGCGGCCCAGGCATCGTTGGCGCGGAACTGGCGTTCCAGGTCGGCCTGCAGCTCGTACTCGTGGATGCCTGGCCGCGCCACCCGCATCGCGACGCGATGCGCCTGCACGCTGATGTCCGCCGCGCGCTGCATCAAGGCGATCTCGGCCGCAGACTTGAACAGGCGCTGCTCATGCAGCAGGTGGCCCAGCTCCAGGAACTCGTGCGGCGGCTGGGCGCCATGACGGACCTGGGAGCGCACGCGGTTGACCCAGCCGATCAGCTTGAGGTCGAACTCCGCATCACGGCCGAAGTGGTAATACACCCGCGAACGGCCCTCGAGCAGGCCCGGCAGGATGTCGTCCAGATCGTCGATCGGGTACGCATCGTCCATGCCGTAGCGCGACACCGCGCCCTCCTGGCCGGCGCGTGCGCCATCCCAGGCCTCGCGGTCGGCATCGCGCTCGCGGCAGAACAGGATCACCTCGCCGTGGCGGCGCCCGGGGATCAGCACCAGCACCGCCTCCGGCTCGGGAAAGCCGGACAGGTACCAGAAATCCGAGTCCTGGCGGAACGGATAGTGGGTATCCAGGCTGCGCACGCGCTCGGCGGCGGCCGGCAGCACCAGGATCGCGTCGTCGCCGGCCATTTCCATCAACTGGCGGCGGCGACGGGTGTATTCGGCGGCGGAGATGCCGGTCAGCTGCCGGATATCCATCTCAGTTCAGGCGCTGCCGATGGCGCGCGGCCATGACGCAGTCCCCGTGCAGCAGCAGCACCGCCACGCGGATGAACTCCTCGATTTCGGCCAGCGCATCGTCGTCATCGTCGTTGCCGCTTTCAAAATCCTCGCTCGACGCCTGGGCCAGCTTGGCCAGGTCGTTGAGCGCCTCTTCGCCTTCCTCGGACAGCGTCGGGCGGCGACCACCCGCGCCCAGCCCGAAGCCGCCCAGGAACGCGCGCGCCCAGGTGAACAGGGCGTCGGCCTGCGCGGCAGTGTCGCCGGCATCGGACAGCAGCAGCTCGAAGGCGAAATCACGGTCTTCCAGCTGGGCCACACTGGCCTCCAACAGACGCGACAGCGCGTCGCCCTCTGCCGGCACCGGCAGGGCGTCGTCGGCCAGCACCCGCGCCGGCCATTCGCGCACCGGCGCACCACCGGCGGACAGCCAACCGCACAGGCCGCCGTGGAGTTCAGCGGCGCTGGCGCCCAGGCCCAGGGCCTGGCTGGCCTGGTTTACGTCGTCGACACTCGGAAGTTCGGTCATCTTGGGGCTCGATCAGAAAAAGGTGCCACCGCAGCCGATCACCACGGTTTGTGAGCGCGACAGTGTAGCAATCCGGCCGTCTTCCCCGGGTCGTTGCCGTGCGTCCGGGCTGCCCGCGACAGACCCCGGCCCGGACCGCCGCACGCCCCCGTCATTATTCGCTTGACCGCCCTGTACGCCCTTGCCTATCGTGCCGCTCATGGAACCCGCCGACGCCATCGCCCAGTTGCAGGCCTTCGCCGCACGCGTGGAGGCGTTGCTTGAGCGCAACCAGCGCCTGGCCGAGGAGAACCGCAGTCTCCGCCACCAGCAGGAACAGCTGGTGGCCGAGCGGTCCCAGCTTCTGGCCAAGAACGAGCAGGCCCGCTCCCGGGTCGAAGCGATGATCACCCGCCTCAAGTCCCTGGAGCAGCACACATGAGCCAGACCGAACCGGTCAGTGTCCGCATCCTGGACCGCGAGTACACGGTGGGCGTGGGCGCCGAGGAACGCGAAAGCCTCACGGCGGCGGCCAGGCTGCTGGACGCCAAGATGCGCGAGATCCGCGGCAGCAACCGCATGGCTGCGGTGGACCGGGTGGCGGTGCTGGCCGCGCTCAACCTCGCCCATGAGCTGCAGCAGCTGCGCGACGACCATGCCCGCCAGGCGGTGGCGCTGCAGCAGACGCTGGCCGACCTGAACCGGCGTCTGGACCGCGCCATCGACGGCGCCTGACCGCGCGTGGAACATCGCCACGCGTGCGGCGATGAACACGCGCCTGTCATCGATCTGAATTCTCCTGCAATCCAACCGACGAACGGCCTATCCCCCGGCGCGCGCTTGGCTATAATGGCGACGCGTTCTCTGCTGTGAACGACGGCGTGTGCAAACATTCGCCTTGTCCCTTAATTACGACCACGGGTGCGCGACGGCGCCGGGAGTGCAGGTCCGCCTTGTAGCGGGAAGCCCGAAGGAACCCCAGCGTACCCACTTGAACCCCGGGTTCAAGGTCGTTTCGCACGCATCGTCACCGCGGAGAATGCAATATTCCGGCAAGAGCGACGTTCCCCTGGAGCGTCGCTCTTGTTTTATCCGCCGCTCTCCTTCCATGACCTGGACCCCGGCATGACCGACCCGCGCCTGGCCCTGCGCCAGCAGTTGCGCCACGCCCGTCGAGACCTCCCCGCCGCGCACCGCCTGGCCGCTGCCGACACCTTGGCCGATGCGCTGCTGTCGTTGCCGTTCGCCCCCACCGCAGGCCATGTCGCCGGTTACTGGGCGATGGATGGCGAGATCGCCCTGCACCGCTGGCAGATGCAGTTGCCCGACAACGTGGTCTATTGCCTGCCGGTACTGCATGCGCAGACGCTGCGCTTCGCGCCTTGGCGTCCCGGGCAGCCGCTGACCGCCAACCGGTTCGGCATTCCCGAGCCGGACATGCCGATCGCGCAGACCCTGGCGCCCGAGGAGATGGCGCTGGTGGTGGCACCGCTGGTCGGATTCGACAGCCAGTGCCGGCGACTGGGCATGGGAGGCGGCTGGTATGATCGCAGCTTCGCATTCCGGCAGGCGCGCCAGGCCCCGCCGTGGCTGGTCGGCGTCGGATTCTCGATCCAGCAGGTGGACGCCCTTCCGGTCGCGCCCTGGGATGTCCCGGTCGATGCGATCTGCACCGAACTGTCCACCCTTGTTCCCGCGCCGGTCCACGATCGGCACCCACCGCGATAGAGATGGCATGACCGCACGCAAGCGCTACTGGCTGATGAAGTCCGAACCGGACGCCTTTTCCATCGACGATCTGCAGCGCGTCGGTCGCGAGCCTTGGAACGGCGTGCGCAACTACCAGGCGCGCAACTTCATGCGCGATGGCATGAAGGTCGGCGATGGCGTGCTGTTCTACCACTCCAACACCAAGGTCCCCGGCATCGTCGGGCTGGCCACCGTGGCCAGCGACGCCTACCCGGACGAGACCCAGTTCGACGCCGGGTCGGACTATTACGATCCCAAGGCCACCCGCGAAGAACCGCGCTGGCTGCTGGTGGACGTGGCCTTCGAGCGCAAACTGCGCAACACGATTTCGCTGGACGAGATCAAGCTGCATGCCGATGCGCTGGGCGAGGGGTTCCCGCTCATCGCGCGCGGCAACCGCCTGTCTATCCTGCCGGTGACAGCAGCGCAATGGAAAACGCTGCTGTCGCTGGAAAAGCACTGACCCTTTTCTTTCCTCCTCGTCACCAAGAGTTCTCCGCCATGTCCGAAGCCAAGCGCCTGGCCGCCGAAAAAGCCCTGGAATACGTCGAAGACGGCATGATCGTCGGTGTCGGCACCGGGTCCACCGTTGCCTACTTCATCGACGGTCTGGCCCGCATCAAGCACCGCATCAAGGGCACCGTGTCCAGCTCCGAACAGAGCACCGCGCGCCTGCGCGAGCACGGCATCGAGGTGATGGAACTGAACCACACCGGCACGCTCTCGCTGTACGTGGACGGCGCCGACGAATGCGACGGCAACAAGTGCCTGATCAAGGGCGGTGGCGCTGCCCTGACCCGCGAAAAGATCATTGCCGAGGCCAGCGAGCGCTTCGTCTGCATCGTCGACCCGAGCAAGCAGGTCAAGGTGCTGGGCCGCTTCCCGCTGCCGGTGGAAGTCATCCCGATGGCGCGCAGCCTGGTGGCGCGCCGGATCCTGGAAATGACCGGCGGCCAGCCGGCGTGGCGCGAAGGCGTGATCACCGACAACGGCAACGTCATTCTGGACATCCACCATCTGGAAATCACCGACCCGGTGAAGCTGGAGCGCGAGCTCAACCAGCTGCCCGGCGTGGTCTGCGTGGGCCTGTTCGCGCGGCGCCCGGCCGACGTGGTGATCGTCGGTGGCGAACCGCCGCAGGTGTTCTGATCCCCTGGCCGGCGCCCGGCGCCGGCCCTACCGTCGAGGTGAACGATGATTCTCAAGCGTCTGCTGCCGCTGCTGTTGCTGCTCGCCCTGACCGGGTGCGCCAGCACCGGCGCCCGCCACTGGGTCGAACTGGGCGGTACGCGGTACAAGGTCGAACTGGCGACCAGCGATGAAACCCGCGCACGCGGGCTGATGTTCCGCGACCACATGCCCGACGACCACGGCATGCTGTTCATCCACGAACGCGAGGAGCTGCAGGCGTACTGGATGAAGAACACCAAGATCGCGCTGGACATCCTGTACTTCGATGCGCAGCGCCGGCTGGTCAGCCAGTCGCGCGACGTTCCGCCGTGCTCGGCCGGCGACCGTTGCCCGCCCTACCCCAGCAGCGGCCCGGCACGGTATGTGCTCGAGCTCAACGCCGGCCAGGCCGAAAAACTGGGCCTGGCCGATGGCACCGAGCTGGTGTTCGGCCCCGGCATCGACGACGCCCGATAAGGGAGTGACCGCCGGCCACGGCTGGCGGTCTTTCACATGGCCCCGCTTGAATCGCGAGGCATTTGTCGCCAGTCTTGTCCCATGCAGGGGCAGATGACATTACCGGAGTGGGATTCGCTGGCCGACCTGGACGACGAGGCGCTGCCCCTGTTGCCCACCGCGCTGCTGATCGCCCGCGATGAGTACCCCGACCTGGACCCGAAGGTCTACGACGCGCTCATCCAGAGCCATGTCGAGCACCTGCGCACGGAGGTCGGCACGATCGAGATGTGGCCGATGAAGATCGCGGCCGTCAACCGCCACCTGTTCGACGAACTGGGCTACAGCGGCGACCACGGCGAGTACTACGACCCGCGCAACAGCTACCTCAACCAGGTGTTCGAACGCCGCTTGGGCAACCCGATCTCGCTGGCCCTGGTGCAGATGGAAGTCTCGCGCCGGCTGGGCATTCCGCTGGACGGAGTGTCCTTCCCCGGCCATTTCCTGGTGCGCCTGCCGGTCAACGACGGCGTCCTGGTGATGGACCCCTTCAACGGCGGTCGCCCACTGGACGTGGAAGAACTGCGCGAGCGCGCCCGCTCGCACCTGGGCGGCGAGGTTCCCGATGACGACGTGCTGGCGCAGATCCTCGATCCGGCGCCGGCACGCGCGATCCTGATGCGCATGCTGCGCAATCTGCACGGGGTGTATGCCGAGCGCGGCGAATGGGACCGCGCCGCACGCTGTGCGGACCGCCTGCTGAAACTGGCCCCCGAGCAGGACGACGCATTGCGCGACCGCGGACTGGCCTACCTGCAGCTGGATTACCAGGCCGGCGCGCACCGCGACCTGGCCCAGTACCTGCAGCGCAATGGCCAGGCCAGCGACGCCCAGTGGGTGCGCGAGAAACTGGTGGCGCTGGGCGGGCGCACGCCGCGGCTGCACTGAACACCGCAAGCCGCGATTGACCCGCCAGGCGGATCAGTCCACCTCGACCATCTCGAAATCGTCCTTGGTCACGCCGCAGTCCGGGCACGTCCAGGTATCGGGAATGTCTTCCCAACGGGTGCCCGGCGCGATCCCCTCTTCCGGCAGACCGTCTTCTTCCTTGTACAGAAAGCCGCAGACAACGCACATCCAGGTGCGGAAAGTGGTGGCGGTGGCATCGGTCATTGGATAATCACGGCGGGACAGGAACGGGCGGCGCCCATTGTCCCACTCCCGTCGTGCTACCGGTAGCCACCGATGACTTCTGCGTCCCGCCTTTCCCCACGCCCCCGTGGCGTTTACCTGATCACCCCCGACGAGGCCGATACCGCCCGCCTGCTGGCGCGCACCGCGCCGCTGCTGGCTGACGGCGCCACCTGGCTGCAGTACCGCAACAAGACCGCCGACGCCGCCCTGAAGGAGGCGCAGGCCACCGGGCTGCAGGCACTGTGCGCGCAACACGGGGTGCCGCTGATCATCAACGACGACCCGCACCTCGCCCACCGCGTGGGCGCCGCCGGCGTCCACCTGGGCGGCACCGATGGGGACATCGGCGCCGCGCGCGCCCTGCTGGGCGCGGCGGCCATCATCGGCGCGTCCTGCTACGACCAGCTGGCCAACGCCGAGCATGCGGTCGCCGCCGGCGCCAGCTATGTGGCCTTCGGTGCGTTCTTCCCCACCACCACCAAGGTCACCCGCAGCCGCGCCACCCCCGACCTGCTGCGGCAAAGCGCCGCACTGGGCGTGCCGCGGGTGGCGATCGGCGGGCTGACCCCGGACAATGTCGGTCCCGTCATCGCGGCCGGCGCCGATCTGGTGGCCGTGGTCAGCAGCGTATTCGCCGCCGACGATCCGGTCGCCATCCAGCGCGCCTTCCTCGCCCAGTTCCCGCCTCACCAGGACACCCCATGAACCACGACCAGTCCCACGCCCTGTTCACCCGCGCACAGGCGCTGCTGCCCGGCGGCGTCAACTCGCCGGTGCGCGCGTTCAAGTCGGTTGGCGGTGAACCGTTCTTCGTGCAGCGCGCCGATGGCCCGTACCTGTACGACGTGGACGGCAACCGCTACATCGACTACGTCGGGTCGTGGGGCCCGATGATCGTCGGCCACAACCACCCGGCCGTGCGCCAGGCGGTGAAGCGCGCCATCGACAACGGCCTGTCCTTCGGCGCACCGTGCGAGGCCGAAGTGGTGATGGCCGAGACGCTCACCCGGCTGGTGCCGTCGTGCGAGATGGTGCGCATGGTCAACTCCGGTACCGAAGCCACGCTGTCGGCGATCCGCCTGGCGCGGGGTGCCACCGGCCGCAGCCGCATCGTCAAGTTCGAAGGCTGCTACCACGGTCACGGCGATTCGTTCCTGGTCAAGGCCGGCAGCGGCATGCTGACGCTGGGCGTGCCCACCTCGCCGGGCGTGCCGGCGGGCCTGAGCGAACTGACACTGACCCTGCCCTACAACGATTTCGACGCGGCCACCGCGCTGTTCGCCGAACAGGGCGAGCACATCGCCGGCCTGATCATCGAACCGGTGGTGGGCAACGCCAACTGCATTCCGCCGCGCGAAGGCTACCTGCAGCACCTGCGTGCGCTGTGCACGCAGTACGGCACGCTGCTGATCTTCGACGAAGTGATGACCGGCTTCCGCGTCGCCCTCGGCGGCGCGCAGGCACACTACGGCATCACCCCCGACCTGACCACGTTCGGCAAGATCATCGGAGGCGGCATGCCGGTGGGGGCCTACGGCGGGCGTCGCGAGCTGATGTCGCAGATCGCGCCCGCCGGCCCGATCTACCAGGCGGGCACCCTGAGCGGCAACCCGGTGGCGATGGCCGCTGGCCTGGCGATGCTCGAGCTGGTGCAGGAACCGGGCTTCCACGACCGCCTGAGCGCTGCGAGCGCCCGCCTGTGCGCCGGCCTCGAGGATGCGGCCGCGGCGGCCGGCGTGGCCGTTACCACCACGCAGGTGGGGGCGATGTTCGGCCTGTTCTTCACCGACCAGAAAGTGGACACCTATGCGCAGGCCGTTGCCTGCGACATCGGCGCGTTCAACCGCTTCTTCCACGCCATGCTCGAGCGCGGCGTGTTCCTGGCACCCTCGGCCTACGAGGCCGGCTTCCTGTCCAGCGCCCACGACGACAGCGTGATCGACGCAACGATCGCCGCAGCGCGCGACGCGTTCAAGGTCGTCAACGGCTGATCCAGCGGGAAGGGTACGGGGCTACCGACCCGCGGTCGGTAGCTGCCGGCCGGTTGGTGTTCGGGACTCACCCGAATACAAACCGGCCTTTCATCATCGCGAAGTGGCCCGGGAACGAGCAGAAGAAAGTGTAGTCGCCGCCCTTGGTGAGCCTGGCGGTGGAGAAGGTGACGCTGGTGCTCTGTCCCCCCCCGATCACCGGCGTGTGCGCCAGCACGCGCGCGTCGCCCTTCGGCAGATAGCTGTCGGCCAGCTTCATGCGCATGCCGGCCATCGCCACCGGCTGGTAGTCCGCACTGCGGGTCAGCACCCAGTTGTGGCCCATCGTGGTGGCGGCCAGCTTACCGGTGTGGCGCAGGGTCAGCTTGACCTGGCTGCAGTCCGCCGCGACCTTGATCTCCTTCTGGCTGAAGCTCATCTGATCGGTGCTGTCCAGAGCGACCGCGCAGACGCGGGCGTGGGCAGACGGGGCCAGCACCAGGCCGGCGAGCAACACGGGAACAAGCAGTTTCAAGACAATCTCCAGTCAACGGTCCCCGCGATTCTAGGGGCCGCGTACGCGCACCACCTGCGACGCGATGTCGCAGCGCGCCCCGTCGCTGGGGTACGGTCAGCATTGGACCTGGACGAGAGTGCCCGATGCCGATGGCCGTGGACTGTCTGCTGCTGGATGTCGATGGCGTGCTGGTGCGCTATGCGCGGCACCTGCGCGTACGCCACCTCGCCACCGCCTGCGGTTGCAGCGCGGCGGCGGTGCACGCCGCCCTGTTCGACAGCGGACTCGACCGCGAGCATGACAGCGGGCTGGACAGCGACGTGTATCTGGCACGCCTGGGCCAGGCGTTGGGCACGCCGGTCAGCGCGGCGCAGTGGCAGGCCGCGCGCATTGCCGCCTCCATGCCACAGGCCGGGGTGATCGAGCGCGTGCAGCGCATCGCGCGGCATCTGCCGATCGCGGTGCTGACCAACAACGGGGCCATGATGGCCGATACGATTCCGCGCCTGCTGCCGACCCTGGCCGAGGCACTGCGCGGACGTATCCTGTGCAGCGGCGCATTGGGCGGGCGCAAACCCGATCCGGCGGTATTCCTGCAGGCCACGGCGCTGCTCGGCCTGCGACCGGAACGGACGCTGTTCGTGGACGATCTGTTCACCAACGTGCGCGGCGCGCGCGTGGCCGGCCTGCAGGCCGAAACCGCGGCCGACAGCCGTACCTTCGGCAAGGTCATGAAGCGCTACGGGCTGAGCGGCTGAGCGGCTGAGCGGGAGCGCGTACGCGCCCCCGGGCAGGCCGGGGGCACGAAGGATGGCGGCTCAGCGCGAGGCGATGTACGACTGGATGGCCGCCCGCAGGCGCTTGAGGCCTTCGGCGATTTCCTCATCGGTGATGTTCAGCGACGGCACGAAGCGCAGTACGTCCGGGCCGGCCTGCAGCGTCAGCAGCCCCTTGTCGGCGGCATGGTCCAGAATCGCGCCGGCCTGGCCGGCAAAGTCGCGGTCCAGCACCGCGCCCAGCATCAGGCCCCGGCCACGCACCTGGCTGAACACCTTGAACTCGTCGTTGATCCGGCCCAGGCCGTCGCGCAGCGCCTGCGACTGGCGGCTCACGTTGTGGCCGATCTCCGGCGAGGACAGCTTGCGCAACGCCACGCGTGCGACCGCCGCCGCCAGCGGGTTGCCGCCGAAGGTGGTGCCGTGCGCGCCGAACTGCATGACCTCGGCAACTTTCGGGCCGGCCAGCATCGCACCGATCGGGAACCCGCCGCCCAGCGCCTTGGCCAGGGTCACGATGTCCGGCTTGATGCCGTCCTGCCAGTGCGCGAACAGCGTCCCGGTGCGGCCCATGCCGACCTGGATCTCGTCCAGCACCATCAGCGCGCCATGCTGGTCGCAGAGATCACGGATGCGCTGCATGAAGCCCGGCTTGGCCGGCATCACACCGCCCTCGCCCTGGATCGGCTCCAGCATCACCGCCGCCACGTCACCGGCGGCCATCGCGGTCTCCAGCTGCACCTCGTCGTTGAAATCGACATAGCGGAAGCCACCCGGCAACGGCTCGTAGCCTTCCTGGTACTTCGGCTGGGCGGTGGCGGTCACCGCCGCCAGGGTGCGGCCGTGGAAGCTGCCGCGGAAAGTGACGATGACGCGCTGGTGAGCCGGGCGGCCCTGCGAGGACGCCCACTTGCGCACCAGCTTGATCGCCACTTCATTGGCTTCGGCGCCGGAATTGCACAGGAACACGCGCTCGGCGAAACGCGAGGCGGTGACCAGTTCCTCGGCCAGGCGCAGCGGCGGTTCGCTGTAGAACACGTTGCTGGTGTGCCAGAGCTTGCCGGCCTGCTCGATCAGCGCTGCGGTCAGGTCCGGGTCGTTGTGGCCCAGCCCGCACACGGCGATGCCGGCGGCAAGGTCGATGAACTCGCGCCCCTGGGTATCCCACACGCGCGCGCCCTGGCCGCGCTCGAGCACCACCTGGCGCGGCTTGTACACCGGCAGGTAGTAATGCGACAGGGACAACAGCGGATCGGGGGCGGCGGCGGTCATGGCAGTCAGGGGCATCGGGAAAGTCCCATTCTCGCGCTTCCGCCGGCTCAGGCACAATGCGGCCCATGCGACCGTTCAGCGCCCCCCAGCTCAATCCCGCCACCGAGACCGGCTGGCGCCGTCGCTGGTTCGACATCATCTACCGCCACGACACCCGGCCGTCGCGCAACTTCGACCTGCTGCTGGTCTACGCCATCATCGCCAGCGTACTGGTGGTGATGTTCGACAGCGTGCAGCGCTTCCACGTTGCCCACGCCGACTGGCTGTACGTGGTCGAATGGGGCTTCACCCTCCTGTTCACCGCCGAGTACGTACTGCGGCTGGTGGTGGTGAAACGACCGCTGCGCTATGCGGTGAGCGTCTGGGGCGTCATCGACCTGGCCTCGATCCTGCCCACCTATCTGTCGCTGTTCATCCCCGGCGCGCAGAGCCTGCTGGTGGTGCGCGCGCTGCGCATTCTGCGGGTGTTCCGCATCCTCAAGCTGACCCGCTACATCGAGGAAAGCGGCATCCTGATGCAGTCGCTGTGGCGCAGCCGGCGCAAGATCCTGCTGTTTCTGTTCACGGTGGTGACCATCACCATCATCGCCGGCACCCTGATGTACGTGATCGAAGGGCCCAACCACGGCTTCACCAGCATCCCCAGCAGCATGTACTGGGCGGTGGTGACGATGGCCACGGTGGGCTTTGGCGACATCGTGCCGCAGACCGTGCTCGGCCGCTTCGTCACCTCGGTACTGATCCTCATCGGCTACAGCATCATCGCCGTGCCCACCGGCATCTACACCGCCGAACTGGCCAGCACCATGCGCGACGCGGAGCTGGCCGCACGCCGTGACGCGCGTGGCTGCCCGCAGTGCGGGCTGGAAGGACACGAGCCCGATGCGCGGCATTGCCGGCGTTGCGGGCACGTGTTGCCGGAGACGTTCAACCAGTAGCGGTCAGTCCAGGAACAGGTCCGGCAGCAGCGGCCGTGAGGGGTCCACCGCGTAACGGCCCAGGTCGGTGATGCCGGCCTGGGCCAGCACCTCGTCATCGAGCAGGAACTGCCCGCTGAATCCGGCCGCCTGGCGGGTCAGCACGGCGTGCGCGGCGTCGGCCAGGATCTCCGGCGTGCGGCAGCCGGCACTGTCCACGCCGGGAATCATGTTGATCGCATCGGTGGCAATGATCGTGCGCGGCCACAGTGCATTCACCGCCACGCCCTGCGGCCCGAACTCGGCGGCCAGTCCCAGCGTGACGAAGCTCATGCCCATCTTGGCCAGCGTGTAACCGGTATGCGGTCCCCACCATTTCGGGTCGAGGCTGGGCGGCGGGGCCAGGGTCAGGATGTGCGGATTGGGTGCCTGCAGCAGGTGCGGCAGGCAGGCCTGCGCGCACAGGAAGCTGCCGCGCGAATTGACCTGCTGCATCAGGTCGAACCGCTTCATCGGTGTCTCCAGCGTGCCGCGCAGCCAGATCGCGCTGGCATTGTTGACCAAGATGTCGATGCCGCCGAACGTGTCGACGGTGGCGGCCACGGCTGCGCGCACCTGGTCTTCCTCGCGGATGTCGCACTGCAGGGCCAACGCCTGGCCGCCGGCAGCGGTCACGGCGTCAGCGGCGCTGTGGATGGTGCCGGGCAGTTTCGGATTGGGCACCGCCGACTTGGCTGCGATGGCCACGTTGGCGCCGTCGCGCGCTGCGCGCAGGGCGATGGCCAGGCCGATGCCGCGCGAGGCGCCGGTGATGAACAGGGTCTTGCCTTGCAGACTGGCCATGCGGACGTCCTCGAAGCGGTTGCGTGGACCGGCATTATGCCGCGCGCGCCGCCTGGCGACCTGCGGAAGGCCGCGTCAGGGTTTGGGGCCCTGCCCTTCGTTGTCTTCCCAGTGCAGGATCCGGCGGGTGACGAAGCGGTACACCGGCTTGCCGGTGCGGAACCACAGATCGCGTACCCACGAGGGTCGCGCGAGCACGCGTCGTTCCACCGGCGTCAGCGACGTGCCGCAGTACATGCGCTTGTGCTTGAGCAGGTGGCGCAGGTCTTCGCGCGCCAGCAGCCGCATCCAGCGCGAGCGCGGATTGCCGATCACCGCCAGCTGGAAGTCGATGACCGCCGGCGAGCCGTCCTCGCGCACCAGCCAGTTGGCTTCCTTGGCCAGGTCGTTGTGTGCGACGCCACGCCGATGGACCTGCTGCAGCAGCGCGCGCGCCGCACGGAAGTACGCCAGATCGCCGCGCGGCGGACGCTGGTACATCGCCTGGCCCGGCATGTAGCTGCGGTCCAGCTGCTGGCGGTTGGACGCCAGCAGCTGCGGCGTCGCCGCCAGCCCGTCCAGCTGCCGCAGCGCGCGCGCTTCGCGCCGCGCCAGGCCGCGTGCGATCCCGCGCAGCCACCACGGGCCGGCACGCAGATCACGACGGATGAAACGGTGCCCGCCCTGCTCGACCAGCAGGATACGGCCGAAGGTGTCGGACTTGAGCGCCTGCTGGGAAGGGGACGTATTCACTGCGTCATTCTAGGCATGCCAGCGACCCATTCACGTCGATACGCGGCAGATCACGGCATTTCCCTGCTGCTGGCCGGCAATCAGTCACTTTCACAGCCCTATAATCCCCGCATGGACTCGTCATGGATCGATGCCACGCTTGCGTGGATCGCAGCTCACCCCGTGCTTGCCGGCGCGGTCATTTTCCTTATCGCCTTCTGCGATGCGGTCATCGTGCTGGGCGCGATCGTGCCCGCCCTCCCGCTGCTGTTCGCCGTGGGCGTCTTCATCGGCCTGGGGCAGATTTCCGGACCGTATGCGGTGGCGTGCGCGGCCCTCGGTGCGTTTGCCGGTGACGGGATCAGCTACTGGATCGGGCGTCGCTGGGGCGATCGCCTGCGCGGCTTCTGGCCGTTCAGCAAATACCCGCAGCTGCTGGACCGTGGCGAGACGATGTTCCGCCGCAATGCCTTCAAGAGCATCCTGGTGGCACGCTACGTCGGCGCGATCCGCCCGTTCGTGCCCGCCATCGCCGGCATGTTGAAGATGCCGCTGTCGCGCTACATCCAGGCCAGCGGCATTGCCAGTCTGTCCTGGGCGGTGCTGTTCCTGGCGCCGGGTTGGGTGCTTGGCGAAGCCTATGATGCCGTCGCTGCGGTCGCCGGGCGGCTGGTGATGGTGCTTGCCCTGCTGGGCGTGATCCTGGGCCTGGTATGGGCGATCGTGCTGTACGGCTACCGCTGGTCGGCCGCGCGCATGGACAGCTGGCTGGCCGCCCTGCTGCGCTGGTCGCAGCGCCACCCCACGCTGGGCCGCTATTCGGTGTCGGTGCTGGACCCGCAGCGCCGCGAATCGGTGCCGCTGGCGATGCTGGCGCTGATGCTGCTGCTGCTGGGCTGGTGCTGGTTCGCGCTGCTGATGGCAGTAGTCGCGCATGGCGAGCCGCTCGCGCTGGACCTGGCCGTGCACCAGGCCATGCTGGCCCTGCGCAATCCGCTGGCCGACTACCCGATGGCCGCACTCGCCTCGCTGGGCGCCTGGCCGGTACTGGCACCGGCCACGGCCGCCGGCATGGGGTATCTGATCTGGCGCCGGCGCTGGATGGCCGCCGGCCACTGGCTGGCGGCACTGGCCTTCGGCCTGGCCCTGACCAAGCTGCTCGGCGCCACCGTGCACGTGGTACGCCCGCCCGATGCCAGCAGCGGGTTCGGCTTCCCGTCGGTGTCGGTGACGATGGCCACCATCACCTTCGGCTTCTTCGCGGTGCTGATCGCGCGCGAGCTGCCCGGTCGCACCCGCGTGTGGCCGTACCTGCTGTCCGGTGTCATCGTCAGCGTGATCGGCTTTGCCCGCCTGTACCTCGGCGCGCATTGGCTCAGCGACGTGATCGGCGGGATGCTGTTCGGCATTTTCTGGCTGCTGGTGCTGGGCATCGCCTACCGCCGCCGCTTCAACCGCTCGTTCTGGGTCAAGCCGGTGGCATGGCTGTTCTACGGCACCTTCGCGGTGGCCGCGCTGTGGTACGCGCCGCGCAACATCCCGGTGAAGCTGGCACGGTTCGAGCCGGCGCAGCCGGCACCGGTGGATATCGCCTCGGCCGCGTGGTGGCAGCAGGCGTGGCAGCAGCTGCCGGCGCGGCGTAACGAGTTCGACGACGACCAGCGCTGGCCGCTGGACGTGCAGGTGGCCGGGCCGCTGGCACCGTTGCAGAAGCGCCTGGAAAGCCAGGGCTGGCGCGTGCAGCCGCAGGCCGGCTGGGAACAGGCGCTGCTGATGCTGGACAAGTCGGCCGGCCAGGACGAAATCCCGGTGCTGCCGGCCACGCTGGACACCCAGGTGGAATCGCTGCTGATGCTGCGCGCGGGCAATGCGCCCGACGAGGTCTTCGCGCTCCGCCTGTGGCCGGCGCCGGCCCGCCTGCAGCCCGGCGACCAGCCGCTGTGGCTGGGCAGCGCGCAGACCCTGCACTACCAGCGGCATTTCAGCCTGATTGGCATGTGGCGGCCGATGCGCGGCATCGACCCGTCGCTGAACGCCGTGCGTGAGGCGCTGGACGGCCTGCCGCAGCAGGTCTCCACCCATCCGGACACACAGATGCCGGTACTGCGGGTCAAGACCACCCCGTAACGCCGGGCTCTACCCGGCGGCGGAGCCCACGCTCACGCGGGTATCCAGCGCAGCAGGTCCTGCAGCCGCTGGTGCGGATCATCCTGCTGCAGCAGCTGCAGCCGCTGCGGTTCCTCCAGCGGCAGCAGCTCGGCGAGCCGCCAGCCCACCCATGCGGCCTGGTCGAGCTGCCCCGGGTGCACCGGGGCGAATGCCGCGCCCGCCTGTTCGATGATGTGTTCCAGCACGGTGGCCAGCAGCGCGTGTTCGGGGCGCAGCTCGTCATCGTGATCGGGTGGACTCCACTGCACGTCCGCCAGCACCAGGCCATTGTCACGCACGCGCGTGCGCAGCACATGGAAGCGGCGCTGGCCGCGCAGGCGCAGCACCAGCACGCCATCGGCACCGACGTCGAAATCCTCGATGCGCGCTTCCACGCCGTAGGCCGCCGGCAGGGCCGGGCCACCGACCTCGTCGCCGTCCAGGATCAGGCACACGCCAAAGGTGGAATCCTGCCGGCCGCACTCGCGCAGCATGTCCAGGTAGCGGCGCTCGAACACCCGCAGGCCGAGCGCGGCGCCGGGCAGCAGCACGGCGTGCAGGGGAAACAGCGGCAGGGACGCAGTCTCGGTCATGGCCGTTACGATGCCTGCAACTGCGCCAGAAAGCGGCGCGGCGCGCCGTCGAAACCGCCGTTGGACATGAACACCACGTGGTCGCCCGGTGCCACCACACGACCCAGCTGGGCCAGCAGCGCATCGGTATCGGGCACTGCGTACGCATCGCCGCGTACCGCAGCGATCACCGCCGACGCATCCCAGGCCAGCTCGGGACGGTGCAGGAACACCACTGCATCGGCCAGGTCCAGCGACGGCGCCAGCGCCTGCGCGTGCGCGCCCAGGCGCATCGAATTGCTGCGCGGCTCCATCGCCACCACGATGCGGGCATCGCCCACCTTGGCGCGCAGGCCGTCGAGGGTGGTGTGGATGGCGGTGGGATGGTGCGCGAAATCATCGTAGATGGTCACGCCATCGGCGCTGCCGATCACTTCCATGCGGCGCTTGACGCTGCGGAAGCTCGCCAGCGCCGGGATCACCTGCGCCGGGTCGACGCCCACCGCATGCGCGGCGGCCAGTGCAGCCAGCCCGTTGAGCACGTTGTGGCGACCCAGCAGCGACCACTGCACCTCACCCACGTCCACGCCCCGATGGGAGACGCGGAAGCGGCTGCCGTCGGCGTGCACCAGCGCGGCGCTCCACTCCAGCGCCGGATCGAAGCCGAACCGCTCCACCGGCGTCCAGCAGCCCATCGCCAGCACCTCGGCCAGACGGGCGTCCTCGCCGTTGACGATCAGCCGCCCGCGCGCCGGCACCGTGCGCACCAGATGGTGGAACTGGCGCTGGATCGCGGCGACGTCGGGGAAGATGTCGGCATGGTCGAATTCAAGGTTGTTGAGGATCGCCACCAGCGGCCGGTAGTGGACGAATTTGCTGCGCTTGTCGAAAAAGGCGGTGTCGTATTCGTCGGCTTCCACCACGAACTCACGACCACTGCCCAGCCGCGCGGACACGCCGAAGTCTTCGGCCACGCCCCCGATCAGGAACCCCGGCTCACGGCCGGCGGCCTGCAGCAGCCAGGTCAGGATGGTGGTGGTGGTGGTCTTGCCGTGGGTACCGGCCACGGCCAGCGTGTCGCGGCCCGGCAGCACCTGCTCGGCCAGCCACTGCGCCCCGGAGATATAGCGCTGGCCGGCGTCGAGGACCGCTTCCACCGCCGGATTGCCGCGCGACAGGGCGTTGCCGACCACCACCGCGTCGCAGTCGGGGCCGACGCTGTCGGCGCGATAGCCGGGGTCGAGGGTGATACCCAGCTGTTCGAGCTGGGTGGACATCGGCGGATAGATCGCCTGGTCACTGCCACGGACCGTCAGGCCCTGTTCGCGTGCCAACGCGGCTACGCCGCCCATGAAAGTGCCTGCAATGCCCAGGATATGTATCGTGCTCATGCGCTCGATTGTCGCCGATCACTGTCGATGCGTGTGCGCGTCGTCAGACAAGTCCTACAAAGACTGTGAGAAAAATCCACACCCATGTCGGGGAATTCCCGATAGCCAACTAGTGTGAACACGGACACAATTCAGGTTGCCAGCCGTAGCACCCCATTGGTCCTACTCCCCAAGAGGCCATCCCCAGGGGGGCTCATGCTGCGGGGCCCTGAGCAAGCCCGCCAGCTGGCGCCTTAAGAACAGACACGCCTGGTCCCTTCGGGGACCGGGCGTGCCTGTTTTCGGGGCCGGCTGCACCGATCCCCGACCGCAGGCGCTGCCGAAGCAGCGCCCGGGAGGTCAGCGCTGGATCGCCGCGCGGATGCGCGCTTCCACGTCGTCCAGCTCACCCACGCCATCGACGCGGGCCAGCGTGCCGCGGCCGGCATAGAAATCCACCACCGGCGCGGTCTGGTCGTTGTAGACCTGCAGGCGCTGGCGCACCGACTCGGGATTGTCGTCGGCGCGGCCCTGTTCGGCGGCACGGCCGGCAATGCGCTCGACCAGCAGTTCGGTCGGCACGTCCAGCTGCACCACCGCGTCCAGCGGCTGGCCGATCTTGGCCAGCAGGGTATCCAGCGCGTTGGCCTGGGCCACATTGCGCGGGTAGCCGTCCAGGATGAATCCGTTGGCGACGTCGGCCTGGCCCAGGCGCGATTCCAGCATGCCCAGCAGGATGTCGTCGGACACCAGGTTGCCGGCGTCCATCACGGCCTTGGCCTGCCTGCCCAGCTCGGTACCGGCGGCCACTTCGGCACGCAGCAGATCGCCGGTGGAAATGTGCGCAATCGCCAGCTGTTCCTTCAGGCGCGTCGCCTGTGTCCCCTTGCCCGAACCGGGCGGTCCCAACAGAACCAATCGCATCAACCTGACTCCAACTTGGTAAGAAATAGGAAGGGCGCGCGCCCCGGGAATGTCCACAATCACGCTGCACCGCAATACGCGCACTTTACCCCATCCGGGTAATGTCCCTGCAATGTCCTTCCCCCAGACCAAGGTCGACCCATGTCAAAAGGTACCCTGCTGTATGCCCAGTCGGGCGGCGTCACCGCCGTCATCAACGCGACCGCCTCGGCGGTCATCAGCACCGCCCGGGCCAAGGGAATCAAGGTGTTGGCCGCGCGCAACGGCATCCTTGGCGCACTGCGCGAGGAACTGATCGACACCTCGAAGGAAACCGCCGCCGCCATCGCCGCGCTGGCCCATACCCCGGGCGGGGCCTTTGGCTCGTGCCGCTACAAGCTGAAGTCGCTGGAGGCCGACCGGGCCCGGTACGAACGCCTGCTCGAGGTCCTGCGCGCCCACGACGTGCGCTGGTTCCTCTACAACGGCGGCAACGATTCGGCCGACACCGCCTGGAAGGTGTCCCAGCTGGCCAAGGCATTCGACTACGACCTGACCTGCATCGGGGTGCCCAAGACCATCGACAACGATCTGGCGGTGACCGACACCTGCCCCGGCTTCGGGTCGGCCGCCAAGTACACCGCGGTGTCGGTGCGCGAGGCCGCGTTGGACGTCGCGGCGATGGCCGAGACCTCCACCAAGGTATTCGTCTACGAGGCGATGGGCCGTCATGCCGGCTGGCTTGCCGCCGCTGCGGGATTGGCCGGCGAGGGCCCCGACGATGCCCCGCACATCATCCTGCTGCCCGAGCGCGCCTATGACGAGGCCGCGTTCCTGGCCAAGGTCAAGGCGGTGGTCGAGCGCGTGGGCCACTGCGTGGTGGTGGCCTCCGAAGGCATCCAGACCGCCGATGGCCGCTTCGTGGCCGATGCCGGCGGCGGCAAGGATTCCTTCGGGCACACTCAGCTCGGTGGCGTGGCCTCGCAGCTGGCCGGGCGGGTCAAGGATGCACTGGGCTACAAGGTGCACTGGACCCTGCCCGACTACCTGCAGCGTTCGGCCCGCCATATCGCCTCCAGAACCGACTGGGAACAGGCGCAGGCGGTCGGCAAGGCCGCCGTGCAGTTCGCACTGAAAGGCCAGAACGCAGTGATGCCGGTGATCGTGCGCAGCAGTGACAGCCCCTACCGCTGGAAAATCGAGGCGGCCCCGCTGCACAAGGTGGCCAACCACGAGAAGAAGATGCCGGCCAGCTTCATCCGCAGGGACGGCTTCGGCATCACCGCCAAGGCGCGCGCCTACCTGTCGCCCCTGATCAGGGGCGAGGCCCCCCTGCCCTATGGTGCCGATGGCCTGCCGAAGTACGTGACGCTGAAAAACGTGGCGGTCCGGAAGAAGCTGGCGCCCTGGCAGGAAGGCTGATCCTGCCGCCCGGCGCCGACCGGGCATTTGCGACACCGGGGGGGCGGACCCTACAATCCGCCCCGCCAGCAAGGTCTGCTGGATCTCGCCCTAGCGACCCACCCTCCGCGCACCGCGGACGATGACAAGGACTGTACCGATGATGCGCCATCCCCTGTTTGCCGTACTGCTGCTCGCCGTGGCAGCCCCTGCGTTCGCCGACACCTGCGAAAGCAGCTTCCAGAAGAAGGGCAACCCGCTTTCCGGCACCACCTACACCGCCTCGGTGACCGTGCCCGACCTGACCGTCAAGAGCGCGATCGGTCAGATGAACGTGATCGCCAAGGGCAACAACATGGACGTGCTGAGCGCGGACGCAGAGAACGGCGCGATGCTGATCGAAGATCCGCAGTCGGCCATGCACAAGACCATTCCGATCATCATCAGCGCCACCAGCGAAGGCCGCACCGGCACGGTGGCGATGACGGTCAAGCTCAACCCGGGCGCCTTTGCCAAGGCCGACGCGATCCGCGCCGAGATGTGCAAGATGCTGACCCAGGTCAAGCCCGGCAAGGCCGGCGAACAGTTCGCCGCGTCCACCCCGAAGGCCTCGACGGTGAACATTTCCGCTTCCGATTTCGGCTTCCAGCTGCGTACCCAGCACAAGGACAACCCGGCCGCGATCGAACCGCGCTACCAGGGCAAGATCTATTCGATCACCGGCCGCGTCAACGGCGTGCTCAAGAGCGGTGGCACCTACAACACCGGCTTCGACATTCCCAGCAGCACCTCGGGCATCGACTTCGAAAGCGTGGCCATCACCTGCGCGTTTGCCCCGAGCCAGGCAGCCTTCGCGCTGGCGCTCCGCCCGCGGGAAAAGGTCACGCTGGTCGGCGTGGTCGACCGCTACGACCAGATCGGCCGCGTGCTGTGGCTGAAGGACTGCAAGGGCAACTGAGCCCGCGCAACCCGGCGTGATACCCGAGCCCGGACCGGCCCTGCCGTCCGGGCTTTTTCATGGCCTGTAACCGGCACCCCGCCACGTCACGCCATCAACGGCAGGCGTTGCCTTCCACCGTCATCTGCGCGGCGAACATCGGCACCGGCGCGATCCTGCCGGCCGCCGCCTGCTTCCTGGCCTCCTCCAGGTAGATCCGCGACTGCCCCTGGCCATCGAGTTCGGGCTTCTGCGCGACCGGCATGCGCCACACGCGTACCACCGCCTGCTGCGCCGGGCATGCCGCGCTCGGCACGCGGATGACGTCATTGAGTTTCCATCCCTTGGCCTCGCTCGGCTGCGCCTTGTCGAAATCGACGAAACGCGCGCGCGGCTGGCATTGCTCGCTGGTGCGCACCACGCTGAACCGGTAGGGCTGCGCGACGTCACCGGTGAACACGCCTTCCAGCCGCGCGCAGGCTTCGGGAATCTGGCGCAGCGTGTGGGCGGCATTCACCGCCTGTGGGGCACCGGCGGCGCGCTGCAGTTCCGGGGTCTCGGCGGCGGACGCAGCCACCGCAGGCAGCAGGGCCAGCCAGAACAGGTGACGGGGGGACATGGCGATGCCTCGTTGGGAATGGGAAGAGGGTCGCTTGGCGCAGATGAATGGTGTGGCAAGGCGGCACCGACCACGGGACCGGGCAGTGCCTGCCGTGATGGCCCTTCCGCGCCACCGGATGCGACCTGGAGCGCATACCGGCATCCACATCTGGCGGTTTCCGCGCTTTTCCCGGCATACTCGGGGGGCACCAGGATTGCTGAACAAAGCCACACGCTTGATGACCGGGCACGGTCTGAACGGGTTGGTCCTTAGCTTGCAGCCCGTTGTGCCCCGCGTGGTGAGGTTCATCCGTCGACTGGATGCCATCCATCACCCGGGAGGGGACATGCTGGAACGATACGGGCTTACCCTGGCGCTGATCTGCGCCATCCTCGCGATTCTCTACGGCATCGTGTCGGCACGCTGGATCCTCCGGCAACCGGCTGGCAATGCCCGCATGCAGGAGATCGCCGCCGCCATCCAGGAAGGCGCGCGCGCCTATCTCAACCGTCAGTACCTCACCATCGGTGTCGCCGGCATCGTGCTGTTCGTGCTGGTCGGGTTCTTCCTCAGCTGGTACACCGCGACCGGCTTCGCGATCGGTGCGGTGCTGTCCGGTGCGGCCGGCTACATCGGCATGAACGTGTCGGTGCGGGCCAATGTGCGCACCGCGGAAGCGGCACGCAAGGGTCTCGGCGCGGCGATGGACGTGGCGTTCCGCGGCGGCGCGATCACCGGCATGCTGGTGGTCGGACTGGGGCTGCTGGGCGTGGCCGGCTATTACGCCCTGCTGCTGCGGCTGGGGCTGGATACCGCGCAGGCGCTGCACGCACTGGTCGGGTTGGCGTTCGGCTCGTCGCTGATCTCGATCTTCGCGCGGCTCGGCGGCGGCATCTTCACCAAGGGCGCCGACGTCGGTGCCGACCTGGTCGGCAAGGTCGAAGCCGGCATCCCCGAAGACGATCCCCGCAACCCTGCGGTCATCGCCGACAACGTCGGCGACAACGTCGGCGACTGCGCGGGCATGGCCGCCGACCTGTTCGAGACCTACGCGGTGACGGTGATCGCCACCATGCTGCTGGGCAGCCTGATGATCGCCGAAGCCGGACGCAACGCGATCCTGTACCCGCTGGTGCTGGGCGGGGTCTCGATCATCGCCTCGATCATCGGCGCGCTGTTCGTCAAGGTGAAGCCGGGCGGTTCGATCATGGGCGCGCTGTACAAGGGCGTGATCGTCTCGGCGGTGCTGGCGGCGATCGCCTTCTATCCGATCACGCTGCAACTGATGCCGGACAACGCGCACGGTGCATTGAACCTGTACTTCTGCGCGTTGATCGGGCTGGTGCTGACCGGGCTGATCGTGTGGATCACCGAGTACTACACCGGCACCCAGTACACGCCGGTGCAGCATGTCGCGCAGGCCTCCACCACCGGCCACGGCACCAACATCATCGCCGGGCTCGGTGTGTCGATGAAATCGACCGCGCTGCCGGTGATCGCCGTGTGCGTGGCGATCTGGCTGGCGCACTACTTCGGTGGCCTGTACGGCATCGCCATCGCCGCCACCGCGATGCTGTCGATGGCCGGCATGATCGTGGCGCTGGATGCGTACGGGCCGATCACCGACAACGCCGGCGGCATCGCCGAGATGGCCGAGCTGCCACCGGAGATCCGCAGCATCACCGACCCGCTCGACGCGGTGGGCAACACCACCAAGGCGGTGACCAAGGGCTATGCGATCGGCTCGGCGGCGCTGGCCGCGCTGGTGCTGTTTGCCGACTACACGCACAACCTGCAGGCGGCCCATCCCGGCGAGGTGTTCGCCTTCGACCTGTCCGACCACACGGTGATCATCGGCCTGCTGATCGGCGGCCTGATCCCCTACCTGTTCGGTGCGATGGCGATGGAGGCGGTCGGCCGTGCGGCCGGGGCGGTGGTGGAGGAAGTGCGCCGCCAGTTCCGCGACATCCCCGGCATCATGCAGGGCACCGGCAAGCCGCAGTACGACAAGGCAGTGGACATGCTGACCCGCTCGGCGATCCGCGAAATGATCGTTCCCTCGCTGTTGCCGGTCGCCGTGCCGGTGGTGGTCGGCCTGCTGCTGGGGCCGCGTGCGCTGGGCGGCCTGCTGATCGGCACGATCGTGACCGGCCTGTTCGTGGCGATCTCGATGACCACCGGCGGCGGCGCCTGGGACAACGCCAAGAAGTACATCGAGGATGGCCACTTCGGCGGCAAGGGCAGCGAAGCGCACAAGGCCGCGGTCACCGGCGATACCGTCGGCGATCCCTACAAGGACACCGCCGGCCCGGCGATCAATCCGCTGATCAAGATCATCAACATCGTCGCCCTGCTGCTCGTGCCCCTGCTGTAGTCAGCGCCCGCGCAGGGAAAACGCCACCGGCACCATGACCTCCACCGGATCGCCGGGGAGGTCCGCCGGTGGCGGCGGCATCGGATTGCCACGGCGCACGGTGTCCAGCGTCTCGGCATCCAGCAGCGCGTGGCCGCTGCTGGTGCCCAGTCGGATGTTGCTCGCATGCCCCTGCCTGTCCACCGAGAAGCGCACGTAGGCCACGCCCTGCTGGCGCAGACGTTCGGCCTGGCGCGGATAGCGGCGGTGCTGCTCCAGGTGGCCCAGCAGCAGCCCCTGCCAGGTCACCTGCGCGGGACTGCGTTGACCGGACACGGTCTGCTGCCCGGCATAGCGCTGCGATGCCTGCGCCTGCACGTCCGGCGGGGCCAGCGTCTGGTCCACTTCGGCAAGGTCGGAGGGGTCCTCACGCTCGCGAGGTTTCTGCGGCTGCGGTGCCTGGCTGAGCGCGGCGTCCGGGTCGGACGGCAGCACCAGGCGTGGCGGCGGTGTCGGGGTGGGCTGCGGGCGGTGCTGCTCCTGCTGTGCCGGCCCCGGCGGAATCTCGGTGGCCGGCGCCGGCGGCGCTTCGGCGGTGGCTGCCAGCTCGATCGCGATCGCCTCCTGCGGCAGCGCAACGGGCGGCGCGGCGGTCCGCGCGTGCCACCACACCACCGCACCGATCACCGCCGCATACAGTGCCACCACGATGCCCAGGCTGGCCGCCCAAGGCACCTGCGCCTCGTTGCGCAGGCTCATGATGCCGTCTGTTCCAGGCCAACCAGCGCCACCTTGGTGTAGCCGGCGCTGCGCAGCGCGTTGAGCGCCTGCATCACCGCGTCATACGGCACGCCCTTGTCGGCGCGCACGAAGATGCGCTGCGCTGGCGTGCCGTCGCCGGCCCGGTCCAGGACCGCCTTCAGCGCCCCGGCGTCCACCGCCGTGTCGTTGACGCTCCAGCGCAGGTCGGCCTGCACGGTCAGGTACACCGGCTCGCTGTCGCGTGGCTGCGGGCGTGCATTGCTGGCCGGCAGGTCCACCGGCAGATCCACCGTCGCCAGCGGTGCGGCCACCATGAAGATGATCAGCAGCACCAGCATGACGTCGATGAACGGGGTGACGTTGATCGCGTGGGTCTCCTCCAGCGCGTCCTCGTCGTGGCGGGCGGTACGCAGGGCCATGCGGGCCGCCTCAGCGCGCCGCCACGGCGATGCCGCGGCGGTCGAGGTCGCGTGACACCAGCTGCTGCACGCCTGCGGAGACATCGCCGGCCAGCGCACGCAGCCCGGCCAGCACCCGCGCGAAGTGGTTGTAGATCACCACGGCGGGAATCGCCGCCACCAGACCGAGTGCGGTGGCCAGCAGCGCCTCGGCGATGCCCGGGGCGACCACCGCCAGATGGGTGGTGTTGGCATCAGCGATGCCGATGAAGCTGTTCATGATGCCCCACACGGTGCCGAACAGCCCCACGAACGGAGCGATCGCGCCAATGCTCGCGAGCACCCCCACGCCGCTGCGCATGTCCCGTGCATAGGCCAGTTCGATACGTTCCAGCCGCGAGCCGATGCGCTCCTTGATGCCGGCAGCATCGGCGCCGTCGCCGGACAGGCGCAGCTCGGTGCGCGCGCCATCGAGCAGTGCATGCGCCACGCCCTGCCCCAGCACCGCGCCGGCAGCGCCGTCCGCGGCCGGCAGGTGTGCGGCGTCGAGCAGCAGGGCCCGCGCGGCACGCAGCCCGCGCGACTGCCGCGACAGGGCCCAGCCCTTGGCCAGCAGCACCGTCCAGGTGGCCACCGATGCGGCCGCCAGGGCCAGCATCACTGCCTTGACCACCGTATCGGCCGCCAGGTACATGCCCCACGGCGTGAGGTCGTGCGACAGCGCCGCGGCAGCGGCGGGAACATCAACAGGAAGCGTCATCGTCTGGATCTTTGTAGGGAGAAGGTGCATCAGTGGCGCGCGCATCCTGCGCGACGGCGACCGGGGGAACCGACAGGGGGGCGGCATCCAGCCGAGGGACCGGGCGCGACAGGACATAGGCCGCGCTCGCAGCGAAGAACAGTCCCACGCCTAGCAGCAGGCGCCACGACGGTTGCGCTCCCCAGCAGAACAGCGCAAAGCCCAGCGCCATGCCGCCGGCGGCGAACGCCTTGCCCTTGCCACTGACCGCGCCCTGCTCGCGCCACAGCCGCAGTGCCGGACCGTAGCGCGGGTGGTCGAGCAGGCGGCGCTCGAAACGTGGCGAACTGCGTGCGAAACAGCCGACCGCCAGGATCAGGAAAATGGTGGTGGGCATCACCGGCAGCAGCGCGCCGATCACCCCCAGCGCCACCATCAGCCATCCCAGGCAGAACCAGAGCCAGCGCATCAGGCCTGTCCGGCACGGCCCCGCACGGCGCGCGTGCGGCTCATGCGAATTCCAGCTCGACGTGGCCGTGCACGCTGCGGAAGGCAGCGTCGGCGGCGTCGATGACCTGCTGTTCCTGCGCATCGTCCAGGGTCACGCCATCCAGTGCAGCGGTGAACTCGCGCCAGTGGCGCGCAGCTCCGTCTGGATGGGCGGCCAGGTGACGCGCGCCGAAACCGGCGTCCAGCCCGAGTTTGGCGGCCATTTTGTACAGGATGGTGCCGCCGAGGTTGGAGCCTTCGGCCACGTACAGCCAGCCGAGCGCGGCCGGCAGCGGCAGGTCCGGGTCCAGGCGCATCGGTACCGGGCCCGGCAGGGTCTGTTCCAGGTCGCCGAGGTCACGCGCGATCAGCGGCAGGCGGCGGCGGGTGTCCAGGTCGGGCAGCAGCGCGTCCAGCGCGATGTTGGCGTACAGCGCATCGATATCGCGGTGGAAGCGGTACTGCACACGCAGGAAGCGGGCGAACTGCGCACGGCTGGCGAAGATGTCGCCGGCCATGATGCGTTTGTCGAGGGCACCGTGGCTGTCGCGGGTGGCCGCTTTCAGGCGTTGGCTGCGGGTGGCGGGAAGAAGGTCGGTGGCGATCATGGGGCTCGGCGTGTAGGGGGTCCCTGCTTGGACGACTGGCACGACCGCTTCCCCAACCCCGATTGTCGTGCGGGCCGCGATGACGGCTTCACCGGCCTGCGTCGATAATGCGGATCACGTACTTCGCCAAGGCTTTTCGATGATCACCACCGAACCCCGCATGACCAACCTGTTCCTGCAGCTGGGCCTGGACGCCAGCCCGGCGGCGATCGCCGCGTTCATCGCCAGCCATCAACTGCCCACCGAGGTGGCTCTGGTCGATGCGCCGTTCTGGAACGACGGCCAGCGCCAGTTCCTCGCCGAGCAGCTCAAGTCCGATGCCGACTGGGCCATCGTCGTCGACGAGTTGGGCGAGGCCCTGCACGAACAGGCGGTCAAACGCGCTACCGGCCTCTGAGCCGGTGACGCGGTGGGGCCGGCCGTGGCCGGCCCCTGTCCTGCACGGACTCAGTAGCGGTAGGTCAGCGCCAGCCGCACGGTGCGGCCCGGGGCCGGCATGATGCCCAGCGCCAGCGGGTCCAGGTAGTAACGGTCGGTCAGGTTGTCCACGTTGACGTCCACCGCCAGCTGCTCGGTGGCACGCCAGCTGGCGAACAGATCCACCAGCGTGTTGGGACGGTACAGCTGCTGGATGGCCGACAGGCCCACGTTCCATTCCTTGTCCAGCTTGCTGATCGGGCCGGCGTTGTGGATCACGCGCGTACCGAAGGTCAGCCGTTCGTCGAACAGACGCGAACCCAGCGTCATGTTGACCGTATAGCGCGGCGGGTTCTGGGTATTGCTGTAGGAGCCTTCGAAGCCGCCATCAACGCAGTCCGGCGTGTTCTTCAGTTCCTCGATCCTGCGCTGCACACCGTAGGCACGACGCTCGGCAGCGATGTCCGGGGCGCAGGTCTTGGCCTGGAAGTAATAGTGCGCCGACAGATCGGCAAACACCTTGCCGGCATCGTAGTTGGACTGGAACTCCATGCCCGAGACCTTGAAGCGGTCGATGTTGCGGATGTAGCCGGCCGACAGGGTGCGGTAGTCGCGGGTGATCAGGTCGTCGATGCGGGTATCGAAGTAGGCCAGCTTGAACGCCGCACGGTCGCCGTCAACGAACAGGTCGTGCTGCACGGTGCTCGCGCCCACTTCCCAGGTGCCGGCACGCTCGGGCTTGAGCTCGCCGACCGGCTTGGCCGCAGTGAACAGGCCCAGCGTGGACTCGAACAGGCTCGGCAGCTTCACGCCTTCGGCATACTTCACGTACACCATCGTGTCTTCGGTGAAGCGGTAGGCCACGCTGGCCGACGGCATGAACGCGCTGTCGCGGCGACGGATCGGCTTGGACCAGGTCCAGCTGACCGGCACGCTCAGGTCCTCGGCATCGTCGGCGTCGTAGAAGTTCCAGCCGGCGATGTCCGCCACCGTGCCCTGCTTGTACGGCGATGCCAGCAGCGAGGCCTGGGTGAACTGGCCGTTGGCATCCGGATACCAGTTCAGCATCGCGATGCGCGTGGCCCGCCACGACGGCAGGTTCGGGTTGCCGTTGAGCAGCTGCGTGTAGCGGTACTGGCCGATCACGCCGTAGGTTTCCGGCGTGGCCAGGCGGTTGCGGTCATGCACGTCCACGCGGTTGTAGCGCCCGCCCAGCATCAGCTCCCAGTGCTCGTCCGGCTCCCACTTCACCGATGCGACGGCGCTGTATTCCTTGCGTCCGGCATTGCGCAGGAAACGGTTGTTGACCAGATCATCGTGCATGATCGGCGCGTTGCGACCCGGGCCGACGTCCTCATCGCTGTAGGACAGGCCATAGTTGAGCGTGAACAGGCCCGCATCGTTGATCAGGAGCGTGGTGTTGCCCACGTCCAGGCCCAGCCGCGTCTGCTGCATGCTGTTGCGGTAGGCGCTCTTGTAGCCCGGGTCGGTGTTGAAGGTCGGGCCGTCATACCACTCGGTGCGGCGGTCGAAGTACCACGGCGTGATGCCGGTCAGGCCGTTGTACATCAGGCTGTGCGCGTCGGTGTACCAGAGGTTGGCCTTCAGATCGACCAGGTCGTTGTCCGGATTGAAACGGTACCGCAGGTTGTACGCGTCCAGGTCGATGCGGCCCGGTTCCCACTGCGGCACGCGGTCGCGGTCCACGCGGATGATCTGCGAGGCCATGATCTCGCCCTGCTCGCCTTCATAGCGGCGGTAGCCGCCTTCCAGCGTCTGGTTCTCGTCGATGCGCCAGGTGCCCTTGATCAGGAACGACTCGGACTCGGAGGACGTGTTGAACACCTCGGTGCGCGGCGGATTCAGCGGCGCCAGCGTGCGGCGGGTCTGCGGAAAGTCGTCGTAGCCGTGCTTGCCCGCGAAGTAGTTGCCCTGGTCGCGGCGCGCGTAGGCGGCCACCAGGTCCACGCTGTCCCAGTGCCTGGCCGCGGCGATGTTGAAGAACCGGCTGCCGGTGGCGTTGCGGTCGGTACGCGGCACGCCGCTGTAGGCCGGTACATTGTTGGCGCTGTTGTTGGCCAGGCCGCCGCGGATGCGTACACCGCTGTCGCGGCCGTCGCGCAGCACGTCGTCGACCTTCAGCGTCTCCATCTCCACCACGCCGCCGATGCCGCCGGACGCGTTCACGCCCAGACTGGGGCCCTTGGTGATGGTCAGGCTGGAAATCAGGTCCGGGTCCAGGTAGGTGCGCTGGGACTGGCCGGCATAGCCGCGGTAGGTGTCCATCGTCGACTGCCCGCCGTCGATGATCACCGGAATGCGGCTCTGCCCCTGGATGCCGCGGATGTTGAGGTCCAGTGCGTTGGCGGTGCGCGGGTCGCCTGCCGTGACACCGGCCACGCCCTTGACGATGTCCGCCGTGGACGTGCCGCGGAAGCGCTCGAGGGTCGCGCGCGGGACGTACACGCTGGACCCGGCGGTGCGGTAGGCATCCAGCGTGTGGTCGCCGCCGCTGCCGCCGGTGTCGGTGCGGTCGCCGGCCACGCGCAGGGCGTCGGTGACGATGACGCCGTCTTCGCGTGCGGTGGTCGCGCTCCGCTCAAGCGTTACCGCGTCCGGGCCGACCCGGCGCATCACCAGGCCACTGCCCTGCAGCAGGCGTGCCAGTGCCGAGGACGCATCCAGTTCACCGCTCACCGCGGTAGAGGTGACGCCGTTGGCCAACGCGGCCGGATAGGCGACCTGCATGCCGGACTGGCGCATGAAGCTGCGCAGTGCCTCACCCAGCGGCTGGGCCGGAATGTCGAAGCGGTGCGTGGCGGCGGCCGCATCGCCAGCGGACTGGGCCAGGGCCGGCAGTGCGGTGAGGGATGCCAGGCCGGCGGCCAGCAGGGCGACGCACAGGCGGGACGGACGCGGGCGAAGACCCGGACGGGAGGGAGTACGCATGAAGGAACCTGTCGGAATGCAATGCCACGAAGGCGGATGACCCGCGCAAGGTGCGGGCACGGCGGACGTACGTGGCGGCGGCGGGTACGTTCGGGGTGTTAGACGCGCGGCGCGGCGCCAGCCCCAAGGGAAAATGCAGGACGGATCGGATCGGCCTGGCGCAGTGTGCGGTCAGTCCGGCGTTGGCGCCGCGCCGGCACGCACGATCGCCACGCCCAGCGGCAGGCGGGTCACGCGCAGACCGGCCGTGCCTGCCAGCGCATCCAGCGCCTGCTCGGGCCGATCGATGTGGAACGCCGCGCTCACCGCCGGCAGGTGCGATACATCGCCCCGCACAAAGGTCGGGCCGGTCCGGTAACGCCCGATGCCGGCGACGGCGTCGCGCACGTTGACCGCGTCCAGCAGCAGTTCGCCCTGGCGCCACGGGGCAATGCGGTCCAGCGCGATGTCCGGCCCGCGCTCGACGCGACCGTCGCGCACGAACGTCGCGCGCTGCCCGGCCTGCAGATAGGTCCAGCCGCCGCCCTCGCGGGCTGCCACACGCACGCGTCCCTGTTCGACCCGGGCTTCCACGCGCGCGCGCGCGGTGTCGACCACGAACGCGGTGGAGATGTCTTCGACCACCCCACCCTGCGCGTTCACCAGAAAACGCCGCTGCGGATCCGGCGCCACCTCGAACCAGGCCCGCCCGCGCAACAGATCGATCGTGCGGGTGCTGCCATCGAAGTGGACCGCGATCGCCGAATCGGCGTCGAGTACCGCGCGGCTGCCATCGGGCAGCGCCACGGTTTCGGTGGCGATGCCGGTGCGGTGGTCCGAGCGCAGCTGCAACCAGGCTTCCGGCGCGCACCAGGCCAGCGCCAGCACGGCCGCTGCGGCCACGCCCAGACGCAGCCCACGGGAACGGCGCGGTGCGCGCGTTGTGATCGGTGCCGTTGCCACGGGACGTGGGCCAACGCTGCGCCAGAGCTGGCGCTCGTACTCGAACGCGTGGCGGTGGCCCGGCTCGGCCAGCCAATCCTCGAAGGCCTGCATGCGCACAGGGTCGTCAGCCGCCCCCGAGGCCAACCACGTGATCCAGGCGCGCGCCTGCTCCGCCACGGGCGCGGGCGGGGAAAACGGCGGGGTGGGCTGCTGCGGGCGCATGGCTGGCGGTCTGCGCGATCGGGGGCGGATGAAGCGACGACACCGTCGGGCATCATCAGGAACAAGACGAACGGGGGCGGCGCGTCCCCAAGACAGGGTACAGGTCCCGGTGTCAGCGCCCGGCGCGGGCCCAGGCAAGACGCTGGAGCGCCGTGCGCACATGGTTCTCCACGGTCGTCACCGAGACCCCCTGCCGGCGCGCCACATCGGCCTGGGTCATGCCCTGCAGCCGATGCAGGCGGAAGATGGTGCGGGTCGGCTCGGGCAGATGCTCGGCGGCCTGCAGCACCCGCTGCAGTTCGTCCTGGGCCATCGCCTGCTCTTCGGTGGACAGCACCTCATCGGGCCCCCACAGATAGTGCTCGGCCAGCAGCCGGGTACGGCGGGTCCGCTCGCGCCCGTGGTCGGTGGCCAGGTTGGTGGCCAACCGGTAGAGGTAGGCGCGGGGGTTGTCGATCTGCTGCGCGCTGTCCACACCGCGCGCCTTGAACCATACCGACTGGATCACGTCTTCGGCGGTCCCGTCGCTGCCCAGGATGCGTTGCACCAGGCGCAGCAGCGCCGGGCGTTCGCGGATCAGCAGCTCGGTGAGGGTGGAGGCGTTGGTGGACATGGCGGCGGACACGGCAACGATCGGACGGCAGGAACATGGCAGCCACCGGCCGCCATGAGGCGCGGCATGTTACCCCGCAAATGAGAATGCGTCACGTTTGTGGCGGGCCGCCCGATCGCTGCCCGTCCGCCCCGCCTCAGCTGCGGCCGGGGACCCGCACCGCGCGCACCACCCCGGTATTGCCGCCACCGCAGTAGAAGCGCCCGGCGCCGTCCCATTCCAGCCCGCTGACCTCCTTGCCAGCCGGCATGTCCAGACGCTCAAGCACCGCGCCGGTCGCCGGATCGACCCGCCGCAGATCGCTGCGGCCATCTTCCCAGGTGCCATGCCACAGCGCATCGTCCACCCAGGTGACCCCAGTAACGAAGCGGTCCGACGGGATCGTGCGCAGGATCGCCCCCGTGTGCGGGTCGATCTGGTGGATGCGACGTTCGCGGTACTGCCCCACCCACAGGCTGCCCTCGGCCCAGGCCATGCCCGAATCGGTGCCATCGCCGGGGGCGGGAATGGAGCCGAGCACGGTGCCGGTCGCCGGGTCGATGCGGTCGATACGCGCGCCGGCGATCTGGTACAGGTGGGTGCCGTCGAACGCGGTGCCGGCATCGCAGGTCAGCGGCCACTGCCGGACCGCCGCGCCGGTGTCAGGATCGAAGGCCACCAGCGCTTCGCCGGTGGCCGCCCAGACATGCCGCCCGTCGTGGCTCACGCCGTTGATGGTGGACGCGCCGGCAAATGGTCCGTATTCGGCCAGTACCTCGGCCACGGGAACGGTCTGCGTGTCAGAGGACAGCGTGGTGTGCGTGTTCATGGTGTTCTCCTGGCCCGCACGGGAGGGGGACCTGACCACGACCCTAGTCAATCGGCAGCGTGGCAGGGAGTAACAAGATCGTCGTGAATCCGGTCAGCGGCGGCGCCAGCCAGCGCTGGGTGCGGCCCTGCCCGACCGCCCGCACGCGTCCGGCGCCCTCCAGCTCCGCCAGGGCGCGCTGCACGCTGCGCTGGCTGGTGCCCAGCGCCAGCGCCAGCGCCGAACTGGCCCAACCCGCCCCGTCGGAGAGCAACGCCAGCAGGGCGTCCTGCGCATCGTCGCGCGGTGGTGCCAGCACCACCACCTCGCGCGCCGCCGCCGGCAGCAGCACGAAGCCGGCCGCCGTTGCATCCACGCGTGCCCACGGCTGCAACAGCGCGCGCAACCTGCCGATCTCCACGCGCAACCGCGCGCGGTGGGTGTCATCGGGATGGCGCATGCCGAACGCACGGCCGATGAGCGCGTCACGCCCGGCATCGCCCGGCCACGCCTCGGCCAGCGCCCGCAGCAGCGCGAACAGCACCGGCCGGCGTGCCAGCGAGCGGCCCGTCGCACCGGCATGCACCCCGCGCCGGCACGCATCCACCACCAGCGCATCGGCGTCCCACAGCGCTGCTACGCCGTCCAGGGTCAACGCCTGCCACTGGCCGCCGCGCCGGCAGCGCGCGGCCGGCGTGTCCAGGGTGTGCCACGCGCGTTCGACCTCGCCCTGCAAGGCCGCGATGCGCGCATGCGCGGCCGCTTCGCCGGCGCGCTGAAGGGCCGCGCGTGCCGCTGCGACCTGAAGCGTGCGCAGCGCCACTTCGGCGTGGGTCAGCTCGGCCATCGCGGCCAGGGGAGCCGGCAAGGGCTGCCCGTCCAGGTGGTCCAGCGCGGCACGTGCATCGGCCAACCGGCCGAGCAGCACCTCGCGCCGCGCGAGCACCAGCCAGGCCTGCAGTGCGTTGGTGCCGTCGCCGCGTGCCGCCAGCGTGGCGGCCGCCGCGCGCAGCGGCCGCGACGATCCGCCGAGCTCGCGCAGGGCCAGCGCCACCTCCGCATCGGCCACCACGCAACGGGCCTGCGCCAGCGCTTCCTGCGGACCGAACGCGCGAGCGGCCCGTTGCAGCAGCTCGCGCGCCCGAGGCCAGTCCTGCAGCTGCGCCAGCGCCACCCCGCGCAACGCCAGCGCAGGCGGGTCCTCCCGCAGGGCGACGTGCCTGAGGGCGGCAAGCGCGTCGCCGCTGGCAAGGGCACGCGCGGCGGCAGCAGTGAGCGAATCCATGACGACAGGCTACCTGCCCTGCAACCAGGACGCATGGGCGCTGCACCCCGGCACGGTCAGCGCAGGCAGTCACCCAGCGACTCGAAGATGGACATCTGCGCACCCGGCAGCCTGCGGAAGATCGCCCTCGGGCCTTCGAGTGCCGCAAAGAAGGTCTCCACCGTGGTACCCGGCGGAATGGGCAGGCTGCACAGCCAGGTGGGTTGATCGGCCAGGATGGCGCCGGTGGCGCCGTCCACCTCCAGTTGGCTGGCCGCGAAGGCCCAGCGGCAGTCACTGACGGTGCCGGTGCCGGCCGCCACGGAGCACCGCAGCTGGAAGGCTTCGTAATCGCTGTACGCTCCCTCGCAGAACGTGTCGGCGCAGACATCGTCGAAGCCGGCCATCAACCGCCGGCGCAGGTCGTGGAACGCGTCCCAATTCGCCTGGGAGTGTGGGTAGTCGACCAGGTCGACATGGGTTGGCGGTGCGGCAGCAGCGGCCGGCGCGACAGGGGCGGCCATCAGGACGGACAACAGCAGCAGGGGCTTGGCGATCATCGAACGACTCCGTGGATGGCGATGCCCGGGACGTGGCACCGCAGGACAGGCATCAAGGCAGGCAGTCCCGCAGGAACTCGAACATCGAGCGACCTGTGCCTGGCAGGGGGTTGAACAGGTGGCCGGAGCTGTCGGGTTGCCAGTCCATCGCGGCCAGGAAGGTCGCCACCGGCAGCCGCCGCGGCAGGGGGAGCGGACAGAGCCAGTGCAGTACCTCGGTCCGCAGCGCGCCGGTGTCCGGGTCGATGTGGTCGCGGCTGGCCGATACCGGGAAGCGGCACTGCGTCAGGGTGTCGTCGCGGGTATCCACCACGCAGGCCAGGCGCAACGGCCGGTAGTTGTCATGGGCGCCCTCGCAGAAGAAGTCCTCGCAGAGATCGTTGAACTCCAGCATCAGCCAGCGGTTGAGCTCGTGGTAGGCGGTGTCGTCGGCGGATTCATCCGGTCCGACCCGCGCGGCCAGGTCGATGAAGCGCGGGCCCGCGGCCTGCAGGGGCGCGGCCAGGCACAGCCCGAGCAGGACAACAAGGCAGAGGCGCGGCCAGCGGAGGCGGAAGCAGGCAATGACCATCGGGGTCTCCAGAGGGGGATGGCCCTACCCTGCGCCTTCAGCCTCATCCCGCCGATAAGCACGCTCCGCGCGCCAGCGTCGGAATGCCCCGCCACGTCCGGTGGGTACCGTCCGACCTGCACGCGGCCCGCCAAAGGCATAAAATGGGGGGCTGTACGCCAACATCCCCCTCTCGGAGCACACCTCAATGGGTCTGGAACTCGTCTCGCCCGGCAAGAACCCGCCGGAAGAAATCAACGTCATCATCGAGATCCCGAAGGACTCGGAGCCGGTGAAGTACGAAGTGGACAAGGAAACCGGCGCGATCTTCGTCGACCGCATCCTGTCCACCCCGATGCGCTACCCCTGCAACTACGGCTACGTGCCAAGCACCCTGTGCGGCGACGGCGATCCGGCCGACGTGCTGGTGGTGCTGCCGCTGCCGCTGGTGCCGGGTTCGGTGGTGCGTTGCCGTCCGGTCGGCGTGCTCAAGATGAGCGATGAGGCCGGCAGCGACGAAAAGATCCTGGCCGTGCCGATCGCCAAGATCTTCAGCGGCTACGCCCATGTCGAGGATATCGGGCAGGTGTCCAGCCACTGGCTGGAGCGCATCGGCCACTTCTTCGAGCACTACAAGGACCTGGAGAAGGGCAAGTGGGTCAAGCTGGATGGCTGGGGCGGCGCCGCCGAGGCCAAGCAGATCCTGATCGACGCCCATCAGCGTTACCTCAACGGCAACGCCTGAGGCTGAACGACATCGCTCCGGCGCTCGCCGCCGGAGCGATGTGCATCACGTTTTTTGAATGCGGCACATCACTATTTGTGCCGGATTGGGTACATTGCGTCTCTTCACACCGTCCACGGTGCGCTTCACCGTGGTCAGCCAGGGGACAGTGTCGTGCGCATTCTGCTTGTTGGGGACCAGGCCAGCCTGTCGGCTGAGCTGCTGGAGTTCATTGCCGATCTTGGGGAAGAATGGCAACCGTTGACCGCCGCCGATGGCCAGGGCGCGATGAGCATCGTGGCCGGCTCGCCCGTGGATGCGGTGATTGTCTGCCCGGTTCTGCCGGATCTCACCGCGACCACGCTGCTGGGGCAGATCCGTACGCTTCGTCCGGAAACCATCCGTATCGCGCTGGTGGAAGCCAGCGTGGGCACCCGTCCGCCGCCGGCCCGCCTGATCGGGGTGGCGCACCGCTTCCTGCCGATGCCGCTGGCGCCGGAAGTGCTGCTGGAAGCCCTGACCAGCCTGGAAGAACTGCGCGAGCTGCTTGACAGCGAACGCCTGCGCAGTGCCATCGGCCGGATCGAGAAGCTGCCTTCGCCGCCGCATCTGTACCTGAGCCTGACCCAGGCGCTGGAACACGATGACGACACCGACACCGCCGACGTCGCCAAGCTGGTCGCCGCCGACCCGGCAATCGCGGCCAAGGTGCTGCAGCTGTCCAACTCGGCCTTCTTCAACAGTGGCCGGATCATCTCCGACCTGCGTACCGCAGTGACCCGGCTGGGGTTGTCGACGCTGCGCGACCTGGTCCTGGCCAGCGAAGTTTTCTCGGCCCAGCCGCTGTCCGGTGCCGAGCGCAACTCGCTGCAGCAGCGCGCGCTGCTGGCCTCGCGCCTGGCCGCCAAGCTGCTGCCGGACTCCAGCGCCGAACTGGGCGCCACGGCCGCCCTGCTCGCCGACATCGGCCTGCTGCTGCCGGGCGTGCGCAACGAGCGGGTGGACGCGGCCGACGGCGACGACCGCCCGGGCCACGCCGAAGCCGGTGCATACCTGCTGGGCCTGTGGGGCCTGCCGATGCCGATCATCGAAGCGGTCGCCTTCCACCTGCAGCCGCAGCGCTCCAACACCCGGAGCTTCTGGGTGACCGGCGCGGTGCACGTCGCACTGGCGCTGATCAACGGCGATCCGGTCGACGAGGAATACCTGCAGCGCGCCGGCGTACTCAACAAGCTGCCGCAGTGGCGCGATCATGCCAACGCTCTGATGGGGCTGGTGGCCGCCGACGCCTGAGGCGCCGCCGCACGCAGGCACCCGAAGGCGCGTCCGCAGGGGCGCGCTTTTTTTGTCTGCGGCGCGCTCAGTGCGTCACCCTCAAGTGGATGAAGCGGTCAAAAAGAAAGAGGGCGGACCTTGCGGTCCGCCCTCCCTGTGCTGCACCAGTGCGTCGATGGATCAGAAGCGCTGGGTGTACTTCAGGTAGTAGAAGCGACCGATATCGAAGCCGCCGTAGTAGGCGAAGCTCGAGTTCGGCTGGCTGTACATCAGCGGACCTTCGTGGTTGAACACGTTGTTCGCACCGGCCGAAACGGTGGCATTCCACGGGGTCGTGTAACGCACCTGCAGGTCGTGGAACGTGTTCGAACCGGTGTTGCGCACCGGGATGGCCAGCGTGTAATCCGACGAGTACGTCGGGTTGTTGCACTCCGGACCGCCATCGCGGTCATAGGAGCACTCTTCCTTCAGGCCGGAGTAGTAACGCACGCCCCAGTTGACGCCGAAGTTGCCGTAGCTCCAATCGACGTTCAGGTTCGAACGCACGCGGAAGTTGGCACCCCAGTCGCCGGTGCCCCAGCCGTTGTGCTGCTCGACGGCGGTTTCAGCTTCGTTGTCGCGCTTGTACTCGAGGTAGTCCACATAGGTGGTCTTCCAGTCGATGACGAAGTTGCCGATCGCCAGTTCCGGCAGACGGTAACGGACGCCCAGGTCGTAACCTGCGGTTTCCTGGTAGCCGGCGTTGATCAGGCTGCGGGTCACATCGACCACCTGGCCCGAATCCGCATCACGGGTGACGCGGCCACAGGCGTTGGCGTTGTTCAGCACGTAGCACTGGTTGAGGATCGAGGTGACCGACTCCGCCGCGATGACGTTGTCGATGCGGATCTTCCACCAGTCCAGGCTGACGTCCAGGCCCTGCACGAAGTTCGGGCTGTAGACCAGGCCGAGCGTCCAGGTCTTGGAGGTTTCCGGCAGCAGCGCGTCATTGGAACCGGACAGGTACGCGTAGTTCGACTGCGAGCCGGGGCCGGTCGCATCGATGCCGCCCGACGCTTCCTGACGGAAGTTGGCCGGCACTGCGCCGCCGCAGCGTGCAGCCACTTCCGGGTTGCGCACGGCCGCACCGAACAGGGTGTCGCACGGGTCGGTGTACTTGTCGAAGGTCTGCGAGGTACCGCCGTACAGGTCGGCCACGGTCGGCGCACGGAAGCCCGTGGCGTAGGTGCCGCGCACCAGCAGGTCGTCGGTCGGCTTCCACTTCAGGCCGAACTTGCTGTTCACGGTGTCGCCGAAGGTGTTGTAGTCCGAGTAACGGCCGGCCATGTCGACCGACAGTTCCTTGGCGAACGGCAGATCGGCGAGGATCGGCACGTTCAGTTCCAGGTAGAACTCGTCCAGCTTGTAGCCGCCGGCGGTCGGCGCACCCGACAGGTCGGTGCTCAGGCCCGACTGCAGCAGCGCGTCCGGGTTGTACTCGGCGTCTTCTTCGCGGTGCTCGTAACCGGCGGCGAAGGACAGGTCGCCGGCCGGCAGGGTCGCGATGGCGCCGCTCAGGTTGGCGCTGTAGACCTTGCTGGTGGTGACCGAGGTGTCGTGGGTCGGCAGGAACAGGTACTTCTGCAGATCCGGGTTCGACAGCGAGCCATCGGCGGTGGAGCCGTACGGCAGCAGCGGGTTCCACGGGGTGCAGCCGGCAATCGGCGCCGCCGCGGTGCCGCACTGGGCCACGCCGTTGGCATCGATGTACGACGCGCCGACGGCATTGCGCACGTTCGGGATGAACAGGTTGCCGGTGCCGGTCTTGACGCCCTTGTTGCGGTTGTAGACGTAGCCCACATCCCAGTCGAAGTACTTGTCGGCAAACTCGAACGAGCCTTCCAGACCGCCGCTGAAGCGGAAGGTGTTCAGCTCGGACTTGGTCTGACGCGGCACTTCCCAGGTACGACGCATGAAGTCGACGTCGGTATCCAGCGGGTTGAAGACGCTGTTGGCCGACATCGCGGTGTCGTACGCGCCGGAACGGTACGGGTAGCCGGCGATCTGCTGCAGCGCTTCGCGTTCGGTGTACAGGACGCTGGCGGTACCGCGGATGTTGTCGGTGAAATCGAACTGGCCGTTGGTGAACACCGAACGACGCTTGATGCCGGTCGACAGGAACATCTGCTGCGACGGGTTGGACAGGTCGTCGTTGGTCAGCGCGTGGTAGTCGCCGAAGTCGCTCGAGTCGCCACCCGGGTTGAGCACGTAGTTGCCACCCGGGGTGACCAGCACGCCCTTCTCGGTGATCGCGCTCCAGCCATTGCTGTCATCGGCGGTCGGGCTCGGATGACGGTAGCCGTTGGCGTAGGCGCTGAAGCGACGGTCCTTGGCAAGCACCGGCTCTTCTTCGCTGTACTCGGCGCCGAAGGTGACCGAACCGCGTTCACCGGTCTGGCCGTAGACGAAGTTGTAGGTGGTCTTGTCGCCGTCGCCCTGGCCGTACTGGCCCTTGTAGACGCTGGCTTCGAGGCCGTCGAAGTTCTTGCGGGTGATGATGTTGATCACGCCGGCGATGGCATCCGAACCGTAGATCGCCGAAGCGCCGTCGGTCAGGACTTCGATGCGCTCCACGACCGAGGTCGGGATCGAGGCGAGATCGGTGTAGCCGCCCGAGCTGACGCCCATGCGCTTGCCGTCCAGCAGCACCAGGGTGCGCTCCGGGCCGAGGTTGCGCAGATTGACGTACTGGCCGCCCACTTCTTCGCCCGAGGACAGCGCGTCGGCGCGGCTGATCGCCGGGGAGCCGGTGGCGGACAGGTTCTGGACGATGTCGGCAACGCTGGTGAAGCCCTGCTTCTCGATGTCGGCGCGCTGCAGCGCGATCACCGGCTGGGCGGTTTCCATGCTGGCCTGGCGGATACGCGAGCCGGTGACCGAGATGCGGTCAAGATCGGTCGTGCCACCCGCTTCCTGCGCCGATGCAAAGGTCGGCGTCAGGGCAAGCGCAATGCCGGCGGGCAGAAGGCCCAGCCGCACTGCGGGAGTACGAAAATTCATTAATCTCTCCAAGGTACGTTAGTAGCGTGTTAAAACGCCTCGGAAAGTTACGATTGCGTTGCAGCGAATTTTTTGCGTGAGACAACCGATGACTTTGCCGATTCTGGCGGCAAGGTGGCAATGGCTTCGCGGTAGCGCGACGCGGACTGGCCGTAACGCGCGCGGAAGGCCCGTGCGAAGCTGCAGCAGTTGTCGAATCCGCTGGCGGCCGCGACTTCACCCACCATCATGTCGGTATCGCGCAGCAGATCAGCGGCGCGCTCCAGACGCAGACGGGCCGACAGCGACTGCGGGCTTTCCTCGTAGAGGCTCTGGAAGGTCTTGGACAGGTACCAGCTGGAGAAATTGGTCAGCTCGGCCAGTTCACCGATGCGCACCACGCGGTGGCTGTTGCCCTCCAGATACAGCCGCGCGCGCTGCATGCGCCCGAACACCTGGCGTTTGCGCGAGCGCGAACGTCCCGGGCAGCGCTGCACCCCGATGGCCATGCCGTGCTGAAGCGAGGCCAGGTGCAGCAGCACCGGGCGCAGCGCCTGCGCGGGCTGCCCGCTGGCCAGCGCATCGCGCCACAACCGCAACGCCACGCGCACTTCGCTGCGGCTCATGCTGCCGCGGCCGGCGTACAGGCCGCAGTCGGCCAGCTCGCCGAGCGCGCGCAGCGCTTCCGGCGCCAGGCTCAGGCCGATGCACAGGCCATCGCGACCGGCCTGCACCATCGGTCGCGATTCCTTCTCGAAGGCGATCCACTCGCGCTGGCGAAGACGGAACCGGCCTTCCTTGGATTCGACCCAGGCGCTGCCGCGCAGCTGCATCCATACGGTGAACGTGTTGCCCGCGGTCTGCAGGCTGCCCAGCCGCGCCACGCCGAGGCAGGTCGGCAGCGGGCCGTCGTCGACGATCTTGTCCAGGGAGAGCGATTGACCACGATCGGCCAAGGAGAGCTGACGCATGACTGCACCGGAGTTTGCCTTGATTGGCCACCAGTTTTGCCAAGTCGGGCGGCGTTCTCAGGAATTCCCGGCGAGATTCATCCGAATTCGCGACGACGTTGCCACGAAGAAATCACGAAGGGTCATTTCCCTTTAAAAACAGCAACCTGGAGAACCCCGGGAACAGCGACGGGGTCTGTCTGGGCAGGGGCATGACGCCGATATCGGCCCCATCGGCCACCGCCAACGCGACGTAAACGGCATCGCCCCCGGCATTGGCGCTGAAACCGTTGCCCGCGCTCAGGCGTGCACGGTCGAGACAGTGCTCGACCCCGGCACTTCCGGCACTCAACCGCGCGAACAGCGTGGCGCAGTCACGATGACTGGACAGGTAATCGATGCTGCCATTGCCGGCCACACTCCAGGTGCGGTAGCGCCAGCGCGTGGGCCGGTCTTCGCTGACCTGCCGGATGCTGCCGGCCGACAACCGCGCATCGGCCGACCAGAGTCCGCCGGCCGACAGGCGGGTGAACAGCACGCGCCGACCGCTGCGGTCGAAGCGCGCCTGCGACACGCCATCAATGCTGCCCAGCAGGCGCCAGTCGGTGGTGCTGCGATCAAACAGCAGCAGGCGCATCCGCTCCTGGCCGTCGCGCTCGATCACCAGCACATGCTGATCGTCTTCGCCGTACAACGCCTGCAGCGGCTGCGTGACCGGCAACGGCAGGCGCAGTGCCTGTTCATCGCGCGGACTGACTTCATAGACCGAGGGATTGGCATGGTCGTCGCGCCCCAGCACCAGCAGGCGATGGCTGTCGCCGGACCAGTCCGGTGCCTGGCGTGCCTCGGGGCGCAGACCCTCGATCGGGCGCAGCGAATCGGGACGCTCCAGGTCTGCCCACCACAGCGCGAAGCTGCCGGAACGGTCCGAGGAGAACACCAGCTGGCGGCCATCCGGCGACACCATCGGCTGCGCATCCCGCCCACCGGAGGGGAACAGGCGCTCGGGCGTACCCGGGCCGTTGGCACCCACCGGCACGCGGAACACCCCGAACTGGGCACGCCGGTGCACAAACGCGAGCATGCGATTGTTGCGCGACACCGCCGGCGTCTGCGCGTCATCCAGGCCGACATCCCGCAACAGCCGGCTCTCGGTATCCAGTTCGTACAGGCGCGCCTCGCTGTCCACGCGTCGGCCGAACACGATGTGGCGGCTGTCGCCGCGCCAGCTCCAGCCACGGATCTCGGCCGAATCGTCAGTAAGCTGCTCGGGCGTGCCGCCGCTGGCCGGCATCCGCCACAGGTCGCCTACCTGCGGATTGCGGACGAACGCGATCCAGCGGCCATCCGGCGAGTAACGCGGGGCATAGTCGAAGTCGTCTTCGCCGGTGTCGTAGGCCAGCGGGGTCCAGCGGCCGCTGGCAATGTCCAGCACCCGGATGCCACGGTGGGCGTGCGCGCCGGAGAGCGCGCCGAAGATCAGGCCGCGACCGTCCGGCGTCCAGTCGAAACTCAGCAGTTCGGTGCCGTCACAGCGGGTCACATGGCGCAGCGCACCACCGGTCGCGCTGGCGATGAGCACCTCGCAGCTGCCTTCCGCACCGAAGCGCGCAAAGGCGATGTCGCGCCCGTCCGGCGACCAGTTCGGGAAGCGGTCGGACTGGCCCGTCGGGGTCTCGACCAGCGCGCGCGCCGGCGTGTTGCCGGCGGTCTGTACCTTGATGGTGCTGCCCTCACGCACGCCCATGTCGGCTTCATACGCCACCTGGGAACCGTCCGGCGACAGCGTTGGATAGGTCTCAAACCCTGCGGTTGCAGTGATCAGGCGATAGGGGCGCTGTGGGCTGCCGGTAATGCGCGTGCCGTCCTCGACGGCGGCGTCCAGTGCCGAGGGGGGCTGCTCGCGCTGCACCAGCAGCGCGGCCATCACCAGCAGCGCCACCAGCATGGCGATACCGACGGCCAGCAGCACGTAGCGCCGTACGCGTCGGCTGCGGCGCGGTGGCAACGCAATGGGAGCCGGCGCGGCCAGCGTTCCCCCGGCGTCGGTCGCGGCGGCCGACGCCGGCATGGCCTGGCTGTCCACGGCCTCTACGGGCGGGGGCGGCAACGGGGTCTCGACCACGCTCACCGGCACCAGCAGGCGATAGCCGGTCTTGGCGATGGTTTCGATGTAGGCGGTGCCGCTGTCGTCGTCGCTGGCAAAGGCCTTGCGCAGCTGCGTCACCGCCTGGGTGAGCACATCGTTGGTGGGCAGCGTATCGGGCCACACCTCGGCAAACAGTTCATCACGGGTGACCACCGCGCCCGGAGCGCGCATGAGCGCCTTGAGCACCCCCAGTGCCTTGGGAGTCAGGCGTCGTGGCCGACGTGCGCCTGCCACCATGACTTCCCGCGAAGAGAGAATGACGGTGCAGTCGCCGATCTTCATCACGTCGGCGGAAGGTGGCTCACTTTCGTTGTTGATCATTCCAGGCGACACAGGTGAATGCCGGCTCGACGGCAGCGTTGCATTCATCTCCACAGGAAAGATCGAACGAACCGCCAGATTCCGCACAAGGCATCAGCGCAAACAGCAAAAAAACCGAAGCGCGCGAATACTAGCCTATGCCGGTTAACCGCGCCTACGCGCGTGGCCGACAACAGGCTCTCTCTCGCCGACGAATTCCCATAAATTGATTCAGCATTCGCGCCTTCGGGCGCGATATTTTTAGGTGGGATTCAGTTTCGTGCATGCCTGAGCATGGTCAGTCCCACCAGCCGCGACACCACCAGCGCCACGTACATGACGCCTGAAAACTGCTCCAGCATGACCAGCGCGCGTGCCTGCGGGTGCACCGGCACGACATCGCTCAACCCTACCCCGGACAGCAAGCTGAAGCTGAGATAAAGCAGCTCCATCCACGTGCGCAGTTCGCTCTCGCTGGTGGCGAGAAAACTCCCCGGAAACCACTGCTGGCACACCGCGAAGGCGAACGCGAACGCCCACGCCAGCAATGTGAATGTCGCACCGGCCGCGAACAGTTCGTCGCGGGTCACCTTGTGATCCTGCAGCATGTAGGCGGTCAGGCTGCCGGCGGTATAGAAGTACAGCAGGCATTCGAGCAGTTGCGCTGTCGTGATCAGCCCGGGGCGCTCCAGCAGCGCGCCGGCGATGGAAAACACCACCGAGGGGATCGCCAGTACCAGCGCCAGCCACATGCCGAGCGGGCTGCGCCGCACCACCCACAGGGAAAGGCCGAGCACCGCAATGCCGAAGGCGCCGAACAGCGCGCGGCTGGCGCCGGCCTCGTCCATCGCCGGGTACAGCAGCACGCCGAGCAGCTGCACGCCCAGCAACCACGCCGAGGGGTGCCGGCGTGCCATCGCCAGCCATTTGGTCCTGCGCGCTATCGCCATCGTGTTTCCCGCCCCTGGCCGTCCGGCGCCGAGCTTAGCGCGGTTGCCGGGGCGAACGCATGAGGATGCCGGGGGGGCAGCTGCCCCCCCCGGCCGCCGCGTCATTGCGGGCGGTAGACCTCGGCGCCCTGGTCGCGGAACTGCAGCGACTTCTCGGCCATGCCGGCGTCGAGCGCCGCCTGTGCGTCCAGCCCCTGCCCCGCCGCGTAGTCGCGTACGTCCTGGGTGATCTTCATCGAACAGAAGTGCGGGCCGCACATCGAGCAGAAATGGGCCAGCTTGTGCGCGTCCTTCGGCAGGGTTTCGTCATGGAATTCCTTGGCCTTCTCCGGATCCAGGCCCAGGTGGAACTGGTCTTCCCAGCGGAATTCGAAGCGCGCCTTGCTCAGCGCGTTGTCGCGCACCTGCGCACCCGGGTGGCCCTTGGCCAGGTCCGATGCATGCGCCGCGATCCGGTAGGCCATGATGCCGTCGCGCACATCCTGGCGGTTGGGCAGGCCCAGGTGCTCCTTGGGGGTGACGTAGCAGAGCATCGCAGTGCCGTACCAGCCGATCATCGCCGCACCGATCGCGCTGGTGATGTGGTCGTAACCGGGGGCGATGTCGGTGGTCAGCGGCCCCAGCGTGTAGAAAGGCGCCTCACCGCATTCGCGCAGCTGCTTGTCCATGTTCTCCTTGATCAGCTGCATCGGCACGTGGCCGGGGCCTTCGATCATGGTCTGCACGTCGTGTTTCCACGCGATCCTGGTCAACTCGCCCAGCGTCTCCAGCTCACCGAACTGTGCGGCATCGTTGGCATCGGCGATGCAGCCCGGGCGCAGTCCGTCGCCCAGCGAGAAGGTCACGTCGTAGGCCTTCATGATCTCGCAGATGTCGTCGAAATGCGTGTAGAGGAAGTTCTCCTTGTGATGGGCCAGACACCACTTGGCCATGATCGAGCCTCCCCGCGAGACAATGCCGGTGACGCGCCCGGCGGTCAGCGGCACGTAGCGCAGCAGGACGCCGGCATGGATGGTGAAATAGTCCACGCCCTGCTCTGCCTGCTCGATCAGCGTGTCACGGAAGATCTCCCAGGTGAGTTCCTCGGCGCGCCCGTCCACCTTCTCCAGCGCCTGGTAGATCGGCACGGTACCGATCGCCACGGGCGAGTTGCGGATGATCCACTCGCGCGTTTCATGGATGTGCTTGCCGGTAGACAGGTCCATCACGGTGTCACCGCCCCAGCGGATCGCCCACACCAGCTTCTCCACTTCCTCGGCGATGCCGGAGGACACCGCGCTGTTGCCGATGTTGGCGTTGATCTTGGTCAGGAAGTTGCGGCCGATGATCATCGGCTCGCTTTCCGGATGGTTGATGTTGTTGGGCAGCACGGCCCGACCACGCGCGATCTCGTCGCGCACGAACTCGGGGGTGATGACAGCCGGGATGGACGCACCGAACGATTGGCCGGGGTGTTGCCGGCGCAGTGTCGCATCGGCGAGCGCCTCCAACCGCTGGTTCTCGCGGATCGCCACGAACTCCATCTCCGGGGTGACGATGCCGCGCCGCGCGTAGTGCATCTGGGTGACGTTGGCACCGGCCACTGCGCGACGCGGCAGCGCGCGCGCCGGGAATCGCACCGCGTCCAGGCGCGCATCGGTATCGCGCGACCGGCCGAATGCAGAGCTCAGGGCGGGCAGCGTTTTGGTATCGCCGCGCTCGGCTACCCAGGCGGCACGCAACGCCGGCAGGCCGGCCGACAGATCGATGCTGGCGGCCGGATCGGTGTAGGGGCCGGAGGTGTCGTAGACGGTGACCGGCGCGTTCTCCTCGCCGCCGAACAACGTCGGCGTGCGGGTCAGCACGATCTCGCGCATGGGAACCTGCAGGTCGCTGCGCGAGCCCTGCACGTGGATCTTGCGCGAACCGGGGATCGGTCGCGTAACCGAACCGGAAAGCTGCTGGGCCTGCTGCTGCAGGGTGGAAAGCGGTGCGTTCATCGGGCATCGTCCTGTTTGGACCCCGAGCGCGGACCGGCGGTCCGTGACGGGAAATCCGTGTTGAAAGGGACGAAACGGCGGCGCACGACGGGCGCACTGCGGGCGGTCTGCGGGCGTGGGGACCCTACGGCGCAATGCATCAGCGGATGCGAAGCTTCCCTACGCCGGTATCAACCGGATCAGGTTCGAAGGGACTGTCTCAACCTCGGCCACATGGCCTCGGTACCCCCGCTTCAAGACGGATTAGATCACAAAGACCCGTGCATCGGCACCGCAGAGGCCACGGCCGTGAATGGGATCATTACGTCAGCGCGGGTATGATCGCCCCGCGAGGATGTTTCCCCCGTGACGTGCTGCCTGGCGCCTGGCGCTGCGCGCATGCCGGGGACCATCGGTTTGAATCCGGTGCGGAAGCATCCCGCCGACCGGCGTTCGTCCGGCTCCGCCCCAGTTGTCGCCGTCGTGCCGCTGGAGACTGCAAGCATTCGCTCGCCCCCCTGTCCTGGAGAAACCCCTGCATGGTGTTTCGCATTTCCATCGCGCTGGTCGCCCTGCTCGTCCTGACTGCCGGCGTCGCACCCGGCCCGTTCAACGACATCGTGCAGCTGGCGCTGTCCAACATCGTGCGCAGTACCGGCTGGCTGTACCTGCTGGTGGTGTTCATTACCCTGTCGTTCCTGATGTACCTGGCCTTCGGCCGCTTCGGCAGCCTGCGCATCGGCGGCGAGGACGCCGAACCGGACTTTTCCAACGCCAGCTGGATGGCGATGCTGTTTGCTGCCGGCATGGGTATCGGGCTGGTCTTCTGGGGCGCGGCCGAGCCGATCTCGCACTTCATCAAACCGCCCGAAGGGCTGGCGCCACAGAGCATGGAGGCGGCGCGGGCGTCGATGCGCTATGCCTTCTTCCATTGGGGTCTGCATCCGTGGGCGATCTACGCGTTGATCGGTCTGGCGATGGCCTGGTTCCAGTTCAACCGCAACGGGCGCGGCTTGATCAGCGACCTGCTGCAGCCGCTGATCGGCGCGCGCCACCGCGGCTGGATGGGCACCGTGGTGAATGTGGCCGCCGTGGTCGCGACCGCGATCGGCGTGGCCACCACGCTGGGCTTCGGCACCATCCAGATCGCCGCCGGGCTGGAGCGCGTGTTCGGCGTGCGCGCCTCGATTCCCGTGCAGCTGACCATCATCGCCGTCGCCTTCGTGATGTACATGGCCTCCACGACCAGCGGCGTGCATCGCGGCATCAAGTGGCTGTCCAACTTCAACCTCGCGCTCGCCGCACTGCTGCTGGCACTGGTGCTGGTGCTGGGCCCGACCGGTTTCATCTTCGATACCTTCACCACCACGATCGGCTCGTACCTGAACCAGCTGGTGACGATGAGCCTGCGCATGTCGCCGTTCTCGGGCAGCACCTGGGTGGCCGACTGGACGATCTTCTACTGGGCATGGTGGATCGCGTGGGCGCCGTTCGTGGGCTCGTTCATCGCCCGCGTATCGCGCGGGCGCAGCATCCGCGAGTTCGTGCTGGGCGTGGTGATCGCGCCGAGCGTGCTGGGCTTCCTGTGGTTCTCGGTGTTTGGCGGTACCGCGCTGTGGTCGCAGATCTTCGGCCACGTGGATCTGGCGCAGGCCCTGGGCAATGGCTATGAGACCGTGCTGTTCACGATGTTCGACAGCCTGCCGCTGCCCACGGTGCTGTCGGTGATCGCGCTGGTGCTGCTGATCATCTTCTTTGTGACCTCGGCCGATTCGGCGGTGCTGGTGCTGGCCAGCATGTCCACCGACGAGGCGGGCGACCCACCGCTGTCGCGCCGCATGATCTGGGGCGTGGCCATCGCACTGATTGCCGGGGCGCTGCTGCTGGCCGGCGGCCTGGAGGCGCTGCAGGGCATGATCACCATCGCCGCGTTGCCATTCGCGTTGTTGATGCTGCTGGTGATGTGGTCGCTCTACCGTGTGCTGGACATGGAGTACGCGTTGCAGCGCCGTCGTGCCCAACGGGCGCGACGGATGATGGACGCGTGGATCGAACGCGAGATCGCCGCGCAGGAAGAAACCCGCGACGAAGCTGCCCGCGCGCCGTAGAGCCGGGTTCTACCCGGCTGCATCGCCCGTAGAGCCGGGTTCTACCCGGCTGCAGAACGATGGCTGTATCAGCGCCGCGACCGGGAGCCGCCGACCAACAGTCGGCGCCACCTGCGGGGACTCAGTACCCCGCCGCCTGCCCGTCCTTTCGGCTTTCCGACGCGCCGTAATACACGCCCGTTTCCGGGTCGCGCAGGATCGCCTGGTAGCCACCGTAAGGGCCATCGGCGAACACCACACGGTGGCCCTTGCGCATCAGCGCGCGCACAGTCTCGTACGGGAAGCCCGTCTCCAGGTTGACCTCGCCGCCATCGCTCATCGCCGTGGCCTGGCCGGTCGGCTCGGTCGACCCGTCATGCTGGATGCGCGGCGCGTCGCCGGCTTCCTGCAGGTTCATGCCGAAATCAACCATGTTCATGACGATCTGTGCGTGGCCCTGCGGCTGCATCGCCCCGCCCATCACCCCGAAGCTCATCCACGGCTTGCCGTCCTTGGTGACGAACGCCGGAATGATGGTCTGGAAGGGGCGCTTGCCCGGCGCGTAGCCATTGGGGTGGTCCTTCTGCAGCACGAACATCTCGCCGCGGTCCTGCAGGATGAAGCCCAGTCCCGGCGGCGCCATGCCGCTGCCCATGCCACGGTAGTTGGACTGGATCAGCGACACCATCATGCCGTCGGCGTCGGCCACGGTCAGGTAGATCGTGTCGCCCTCCTCCAGTTGCTTCGGCGTGCCCGGTTGCACTTCACGCGACGCTTTGTCCATCGAGATGAGCGTGCGCCGCCCGGCCGCGTAGCCCTTGGAGATCAGCCGGTCCACCGGCGCGGGATGGAACGCCGGATCGGTATAGAAGCGCGCGCGATCGGCGAACGCCAGCTTCTTGGCCTCCACGAACAGGTGCACATGCTCGGGCGAGCCGAAGGCGATCTTCGAGAAATCGTAGCCTTCCAGCACATTGAGAATCTGCAGCGCCGCGATGCCCTGGCTGTTGGGCGGCAGCTCCCATACGTCGTAGCCCCGGTAATTGCTGCTGACCGGCTCTACCCACTCGCCGTGATGGCTGGCCAGGTCGTCGTAGCTGAGGTACCCACCGTTGGCCTTGAAGTAGTCGCCGACAGTCCGCGCGATCTCGCCCTTGTAGAAGGCATCGCGACCGCCCTGCGCGATCTTCTCCAGCGTGTTGGCCAGGTTCGGGTTCCGCCACATCTGACCCTTGCGCGGCGCGTGGCCGTCGATGGTGAACTGCTCGCTGAAGCCAGGATACCTGGACAGGCGGGGCACCGAGCGGTCCCAGTAGTAGGCGATCACCTCGGCCACCGGGTGGCCCTCACGCGCGTAGCGGATGGCCGGCGCCAGGTTCTCGGCCATCGGCTTGCGCCCGAAGCGCGCGTGCAGCGCGAACCAGCCGTCCACCGCCCCCGGGACCGACACCGGCAGCGGCCCGGTCGCCGGAATCTCCTTCAGTCCCCGGCGCTGGAACTCGGCCAGGGTCAGCGACTTCGGCGACCGTCCCGAGCCGTTGTAGCCGTACAGCTTCTGCGTCTTCGGGTCCCAGACGATGGCGAACAGGTCGCCGCCGATGCCGTTGCCCGTGGGCTCCATCAGCCCCAGCGCGGCATTGGCGGCGATGGCGGCATCCACCGCCGAACCACCGGACTTCATCACATCCAGCGCCACCTGGGTGGCCAGTGGCTGCGAGGTGGCCGCCATCGCGTGCGGGGCGATCACTTCCGAGCGGGTGGCAAAGGGATGGCCGGTGACACGGTCGGCCGCCGGGGACAGCGCCGGCAGGGCGCACAGGAGGGCGGCAGTGAGCACGCCGCGGGCAAGGGCTGAAGGCACTGGAGTTCCTGGTGGATGGCAGCGGCCTCGATACTCGCCGCAGATGCCCGGCGCGGACATCCGACAATGGTCATGCACGACAGTGGAAAGCGGGGCGAATCCGCGCAGATCCGCATCGCAAAATAGTGAATTCCGGTTCACCAGAACGCTTTCAACCGCAACCATCCTTGCGCGGCGGGGCTTTGCACTGGATACAGCCGAAACCGTTGGAAATGTTGCCGCAAAGGTTGACAGTGCCAAAACCGCTGTGGTTTTCTCGATCACATGTTGCAGCGCCACACGCCCATTCGCGAATCCATCCAGCACGCCGATCCCGGCGCGGCCTCGATCCGTTCGCTCCTTGTCCTCGTACTTATTACCCAGCCAACAGGTGCGGGACGGACCGGCGTGTAAGCAAGACTGCCAGGTATCCATCAAAAACCCGCACCCGCCCAGG